>DAOOBP010000079.1:0-8443 GCA_035407925.1 Salinivirgaceae bacterium | reverse complement strand
AGCGAAACATAAAAATATGGAGCGCAGGAAGTTCAAGTGGAGAAGAAGCATATACAATTGCGTTTACAATAAATGAGTTTATTGAAAATAACAGTGGAATAGATTATCAAATTATAGGAACGGATATTTCTACAATTGTCTTAAAAGCAGCAATTGATGCGGTTTATAAAGAGGATAAAGTAGAATCGATTCCAATGTCATTGAAGAAAAAGTATTTTCTAAAATCAAAGGATCCTAAAAAAAAGTTATATAGAGTTATTCCACAAATAAGATCGAAAGTTAAATTTGGCAGAATGAACCTTATGGACTCATCCTATCAGATAAATGAAACCTTTGATGTTATATTTTGTAGAAACACTTTGATATACTTTGATAGAGAAACACAGGAAAACGTAATAAATAAGCTATGTCGGCATTTACGACCGAAAGGCTATTTTTTTCTTGGTCATTCTGAGTCAATAACAAATATGAATGTACCACTAAAGCATTTAAAACCAACAATTTTTCAAAAAAACGATCACCGATGACGAGATTACTAATAATTGATGACGATGTAATAATACGTGAAATTATTAAAGATTCGCTTGTCGATTATCCCATATATGTCGATGATGTTGCAAATGGAATTGAGGGTATTAAAAAAATAAGGGAAAATGATTATGATGTCGTCTTGACAGATATAATTATGCCCGAGAAAGGGGGACTTGAATTAATTGTGGAAATTAAATCAGAGTCGAGAAACATAAAAATAATTGCTACAACGGGAGGAGGCGCTTTTACTGCTAATGAGTACCTGAAAACAGCAAAAGAGTTAGGGGCAGACGCAGTAATAGCAAAACCATTTTCTGAAATAAAACTTGTCGAAATAATTAAAGATCTTACAGGTAAAAATGAATAGATATCAACTAACGGAAGAAGAACTACTTGAGGAGTTAAGAAACAGAATGTTACAATGCAAGAATAACTTGCGACAATTGCAAGAACTTAACGAAGAACTTAAAAAGGCTAATATAAAACTTAGCGAGAGTGAGGCGCTTAAAAGCCATTTTCTTTCAAATGTAACAAACGAGATTGTTAATCCATTTGCTTCTATATTAGGTTTAAGTAAGGCCATTATGGAAATAAAAGATTTTAATAAAACAAGATCAATGGCTCAGCTCATCTATAATGAGGCTTTTAATTTAGATTTTCAACTAAAAAACATTTTTGCTGCCGCAAAAGTTGAAGCAGGACAAACAAATGTTGAAATAAATAATGTTGATATTAGTGGTGTAATTAATAGCGTTATAGACACATATAAACATAAAGCAGAACAAAAAAATCTCACTGTTAATTTTGAATACCACGTTTCAGAAGAAGTAGATAATAACTTTATTTTTCCTACCGATGCCGAAATGTTTAAACTAATTGTATCTAATATTTTAAGTAACGGTATAAAATTCAGCAATACTTCAAGTAACATAGAGATAAAGACCGGAGTTATTGATGAAGAGCTTTTTGTTTCAATCAGAGACTATGGGGAAGGTATTTCTCATGAAAGCTTAGAAAGAATATTCGATCGTTTCGAGAAAGGAAGTGACGAGATAAATTCGGTTAACGAAGGATATGGGTTAGGTTTATCAATAACTAAATCGTATCTTGATATTCTCGGAGGAAGAATCGATTTAAGCAGCGAAGAGGGCAAAGGTACTCTTATAATTATCAGTTTTCCTAAGTTAAGTTGTACTGTGGTAGAAGGAATGGCTTTTGACGGAAATGAATTTTTGTTTGATGACTTTGATAACGTGGTGTTTTAGTTATGACAAATCAGTTGCCTTCACATTATCTCTATCCAGCGGCTATGTTTTATTCGGTAGAACCATATTTGGTTAATACCATACTAGGCTCTTGTGTAGCAGTTTGCTTTCACGATAGTACACTTAAGATAGGTGGAATAAATCATTATATGCTCCCCTTTTGGAATGGCGAAGGATTAGCATCGCCAAAATATGGCAACATAGCTATAGAAAAATTATACGAACAGATGCTAAAAATGGGTAGTCGAAAACACAACATTGTAGCCAAAGTTTTTGGAGGTGGAGAAGTTATAGATACTACCACTAATCTGTTTAACATAGGTAAAAGAAATATAGAAGTTGCAGAATCAATGTTGCAAGATCTTGGTGTAAAGGTAGTTGCAGCTGACATAGGAGGAAAGTTTGGACGTAAATTACAATTTAATACACAAACAGGTACTGTCCTAATGAAGATTATTCAACGTACAGTTTCCCAACAATAATGTTAGTTCACAATAACAAATTAAAATATTGTCATATTATTTGATGACTGTGGTTATATAAAGGTAAAAGGTACAAGGTGAAAGGCGGTTCATTGCTTTTAACTTTTAACTAATGTAAACGTATGAAAAAGATTAAAGTACTGATAGTTGATGATTCCGCAGTTGTGAGACAAACACTCTCTGCTATTTTCAATATGGATCCTGAAATAGAGGTTATTGGCGTAGCAGCAGATCCTTATTTTGCAGCAAAAAAGATTCGTAAGGAAGTTCCAGATGTAATTACGCTCGATATTGAAATGCCCAAAATGGACGGACTCACTTTTTTAAAAAAAATAATGAGCCAGCATCCTATACCAGTGGTAATAATATCATCACTTACAACAAAAGGAGCAGATACAGCAGTGCGTGCGCTTGAGCTTGGTGCTGTGGACATTATTGCTAAGCCAAATATGAGCACAAGAGAGTTTATTGAAGAATCGCGCATTAGAATCACAGATTCAGTTAAAACTGCGTCTAAGGTCAAATTAAAACGTCGTGGCTATACAGGAGTTACTAAACCTGTAGCAAAAGCTCCAACATCTGCGCCACAGACGGAATCAACAACAATTCAGTCGCAACAAACCACAACTATATCATCGAGAAGAGAAAGACCACACATAAGCGAACCAATACAGGTACAGCCAAAGTTAAGCGCCGATGTAGTACTTCCATTTATAAAAGGGCAGTCAATGATAAAAACCACTGAAATGGTTGTTGTAGTGGGTGCATCTACTGGTGGAACAGAAGCTCTACGTGAATTTCTTACGGCTTTACCTTCCGATTCGCCCGGAATTGTAATTGTGCAACATATGCCTGAGGTTTTTACCCGTTCGTTTGCAGAAAGACTTAATGAATTATGTAATATATCAGTAAAGGAAGCCGAAAATAACGATACGATAATTAGAGGAAGGGCTTTAATTGCACCTGGAAATTACCATACGTTGTTAAAACGTAGCGGAGCACGCTATTATGTTGAAATAAACGATGGACCATTAGTAAATAGACACAGACCTTCGGTTGACATACTTTTTAGAAGTGCAGCAATATACGCAGGATCTAACTCACTGGGAATACTTATGACAGGAATGGGAGACGATGGCGCCAGAGGATTATTAGAATTAAAAGAGAGAGGCGCCGTTACCATTGCTCAAGACGAAAAATCGTGCGTAATATTTGGAATGCCTAAAGAGGCTATTAAACTCGGAGCCGCCCAACATGTTCTGCCATTGAACCAAATGGCTCAGTTTGTTATAAATCATAAGCATTAAAAGGCTATAAGCAATTAACAATTAGCAATGTGCAATTTCGATGCATTTGTGGTATTGCTTAGTCATATTCTATGGTGTCCTAATATTGAATGGAATGGATATTCCTGACTTCGACACTGGGATGTCCAAATGAGCGTTTTAAATTTTATATTTATCTATAAATCAGCGATATATGCAAACGAGATAAAAAATCTGTCGAAGTCAGGAGAAAAAATCTATTTTATTTTCGCCTACTCGATTTTTCTTGGTTAGGGAACTTGTTTTCAGGATTTCGTCTGCAATCCCAAGCCATTACAACTAGTATTGTTTTTTCAATTATTTCATAGATTATCTCATAATCTCCTGTTATTAAAGCTCTAACAGAATCCAATTCAGTCTGTTTTCCCGCTAATGGATTTCTTGATATTAAACTTATGCTTTTATTAATTTTAGAATTTAATTTTCTGCTATAGGTTATGTTTCCATTCCTCTTATAGTAGAAATCTAAGATGTCGAGTAAATCAAGTCGAGCCTCAATTGACCATTCTACTTTGTATTTAACCATTGGTTAATTTCGAGTTTTAAAGATTTGTTTGAAATGGTTTGCCCTTTTTTCAATTGTTCTCGACCGTTTTCAACTCTTTGCTTTTGGTAATCAGATAGTTTGTATGTTCCTTCTGAAACCTTTGATTCTATGATTGTTTTAATGGCATTCAAAAACGATGCATCGTCAATATGAGATAGGTACTCGGCAATAACGTGTCTTAATTCAACAGTGTTCATATCAAGTCTTTTGGCAAAGTTAAGGAACTTTTATTCAAGATGCAATTCTATGGGGATTTTTTTAATTTTACAATACTAAACACCAATGTTACAGACACATAGCCCAACAAACGTTAGCGAAGTTAGGACTACAATATATGTCAAATCGGTATTAGATAAAACTTACGATAAATTTTCAAATATATTTGAAAATAATTATTTATGCGCAAAATTTTCAAACGTATTTGAAAATAATTATATTTGTACAAAATTTTCAAATATGTTTGAAATAATTGATTCAATAAGGAAGTACAATTTTTGGGATGATAATCCTATAGATTTGGGTTACGCTCGTACTTTTTACACAGACAAAATAGGTCAATATTTGGGCAATAAGTTGGTAAAAGTACTTGTGGGTCAACGCCGTGTGGGTAAAAGTTATATATTGCGACAAATCGCTTCTAAGCTGATATCCAAAGGTATAAAGAGTGAAAATATTCTCTACATAAATAAAGAGTATATCGAGTTAATCGCTTTGAGAAATGCAGTTGATTTGGAAGAGTTGTACAAAGCTTATAAAAAAGCACTAAATCCTACTGGGAAAGTCTATGTTTTTATTGACGAAATACAATATATCGATGAGTGGGAGCGATTTGTAAACTCACATTCACAGGATTTTGCCGAGCCGTGTGAGCTGTTTATCAGCGGTTCAAATTCAAATCTTTTGTCGGGAGAATTAGCGACGCTTTTATCGGGTCGATATGTTGAGTTTGAGGTACTTCCGTTTAGTTTTACCGAATATTGCGGAATTACACAACAAGAAATCAGTAGCGATAGTTACAAAAAATTCCTCCAAAGTGGAGCTTTGCCTGAACTTTTTCATTTGCCCAACGTTGAAATGAAACAAAATTATGTGTCGTCAATCAAAGACACTGTTATGTTACGAGATATTGTGGTAAGATATAACATCAAAGATGTGAAGCTGTTAGATGATTTGTTTGTTTACTTGGTTAATTCAGCTTCGAACCTGATTTCGATAACAAATATTGTTAACTTTTTTGCGTCAAAAAACCGTAAAACAAATTATGAAACGCTATCATCGTACATCAGTTATTTAGAAAGATCTTTTCTTGTTCATCGTGCCGAACGCTACAATATAAAAGGCAAGGAGACTATTTCGGGCAACAGTAAATATTATCTGAACGATCTAAGTTACAGAAACTATTTGTATGCAGGATATGGATATGGAATAGGATATCTTTTGGAAAATGCAGTCTATTTAAGTTTAAGACGTGCTGGATTTCAAGTTTTTGTAGGAACAATAAAAGGTACAGAAGTAGATTTTGTGGCTATAAAAGGTGAACGCCGAATTTATCTACAAACAACACTTCATCTTACAGACGAAAAAACTATCGAAAGGGAGTATCGTGCGTTGAAACTTATTGATGATAATTTTGGTAAATATGTAGTAACTATGGATGATTACAAAATACCCACCAACGAAGGGATTGAGCATATTTCAGCATGGAATTTTGAAGAGTTTTTGAGTAACCTATAACATTATCAAAATTAAAGAGATATTTCCTTGATATGCCTAACTCAACGTTTTAATAACAATTTAGTTTTATTATTAACTTTAATGAAATAAATACCTTGTTGGAGTTTTGAAATGTTAACAACAATCTCTTTAATTGCGAGCATTTCATACCATTTCTTATTTAATTGTATAACTCTTGTTCCCTGTAAATCAAATATTTCTATAGAAACATTATCTTCTGCTTCGTCAACTGTAACAGTAACCATATTACCAGCGGGATTAGGATAGAAACTAAAAACACTCTTTTTTGTATCGAGCGCTGGTATTGATGTATAATCCCATTCGTTTCTCAGGAATGAAACAAAATCGCAAATATCGTTGTGATTAAAATAAAACATAGGAAAACCTAAAACACACAGTTTAGGGTTTTCATTAGATAATATACCAACTGTCTTGTTATTCATTAAATTGCCAGATAGTGATGTGTATCCAGTGTAAATAGGCGCCAATGGAGCAACGGGAGTCATTGCACAAAACTCTTTAAGATTACCATCAAATGTCTCTGGTAATCGTTCTGGATCAACATTAAGAGTGGGAGCGAGGTTGCTTCTAGCTTGCTCTAAGCGACTGCCATTAATAAATTCAATTTTTGAAATATGTAAAAACGAATTAACAGGGTTTTCTCTTGGTACAGAAAGTGAGTTTTGTTCATTAATCCTAAACATTTTTTGTGGATAATCAGCGCTAATAATAAGCCCTCCGCCAGAATTTACATAATCGATTAAATTTTCGATATTTCTAACTATTTTTTGCGATAAAGCAGCTTTTGTGCTGTGCCACAACACCATTTCATAGGCTTTGTATATGTTTGGCATATTTGCTGACGACCTTATGACTGTTGTTGGCAACACCTTGTTAAGAGCCCTAAAATAACCTCTTACAGAGTCGTTAGAAAATCCATTTGTTATACTAACATCACTAATGACAAGTAAACCTCTATCAAACTTAGCTAAAGCCCCTGATGTTATTGCAGATTCTACTCCACTGTTCCCCGCGCTATCAATACATTGAAGTTTTATGTATAAATGACGACTATCTTCAGGAATAATGTCGTATTCTGTCAAATAGGGATTTGTGCGGTCATAATCAACAAAAACATCTTGATTCTCCTCGCGGACCCACACAATTACCTCTTTTAAGTCGCGTTCACTCGGCATTTTCCACGATAATGTGATTTTGTCATGTTGCGAAACAGCATTTACATCGCCCAATGCTAATGGATTATCGCTCAGTTTAATATTTTCAGTTACAGCCAATCCTTCAAACATCGAACTGTCAATTGCTGTGATATAAAAATTTACGAGAGAAAGAGATGAAAAACAAGTATCTTCAAAACTCAATGATAAAGAGTTTGTTATCAATGTGTCGAGCAAAATATCTTCACCGCTTTGTAGCTTGATTCTGTATGAAAAAGCATCTTCAACTGGCAACCATTGAGCATATATTCCCATACCTGTTCCACTATTGCCAACGCAAACTAATTCAGGCTTGTCAATCATTTGCGAGAATGCGTACAAGTTTGCTAACGCTGCTTGTGTCACTCGCGCACAGTAGTTCATATCTAAATGTATAAACAAATCGCGAGGAGTGTGATAATGCGAACTAAAATAGTATTCATGAAAATATAAAATAGGATATCCGTATTGTCGAAATGATGCATGGTCAGAATTACCTGTTGGAGCGTCTTGGATTAAGGTTAATCCCCCATTCAAATTAGCATAAAACAGAGCCTGTTCATTGACAGATGAAGATGTTTCGACATAAACCTTATAATTTTCTGATCTGTTTGTGGCAATCATATCTAAGTTTATTGCCAAGTCGAGTTCAATTCCTGACAGACTGAGTTTATGTGCATAGTTTCTGCTGCCTAACAACCCCTGTTCTTCTGCCGCCCAAGCTCCAAAATAAATTGTTCGACGAGGCGTAAAACCCGATTGTGAAATTATTCTGGCAGCCTCAATAACAGTTGCAACCCCCGAAGCGTTGTCGTCTGCACCCGGCGATGAATCTGTTCTGCAACAGCTATCATAGTGTGCTCCAATTAACAACGGTGTTGAATTGGTTGTGCCATATATTTTCCCAATAACATTGTACTGTTCAAAGGTGTAGCCGTTGCTTATGTATGGGAATGTATCAATTTCGATATCGCAGCCGTATGATTCAAATCTGTTCTTCAAGTATGAAACAATTTGAGTTCGGTTGGGATTTGTGGAAAATCTGCTAACAAACGACTCCAAATCTTGAATAGTTCGTGCTAAACTATCAGGATTTACCATTTCGGTCAGATTATTTATAAATTCGTAAGGATCGTTCTTTTGGCTAAGAACAGTACCAAATGTTAATATGCTTAGTGTTGCTATTAGAAGTAAAAATTTTGACATAACACAAGATTTTAGGTTCTTGATGCAAATATACGTTGTAATTTTCGATAAAAAGGCTTAACTTTGTGGGTTATTTGTTTTAATGCTCCACCATAAAATTATGGGGCCGACTTGGTTTTGACAGCATGATGTGTGGGGT
>DAOOBP010000078.1:0-8507 GCA_035407925.1 Salinivirgaceae bacterium | reverse complement strand
TCTATATCAAACAAATAAACATGTGGGCTAACAATACCTTTTTCAAAATCGAGGTATTTACCTTTGCAGTGCATGTTTTCGGTTGTACCATAAATTTCGCAAGGAACCATGTCTTGGTTGCGTAATTGTTTTGTAGAGCCTTTACCTACTTGGCTACGTTTTTGTAATTTAATTTCGTACCTGTTCATTTTAATATTTTTTTGTGTTACTCAAAACCTGTCTTTACCTGACAGAACAAGGTTTCCCATCACACTACAGAATATTTCCTGTTAATTTTGGGACTGCAAAGTTAACTATTTTTGATTTATATACTACATCCTTATACAAGAAAATTTCCACTAATTGATTCGGAATTATATACTTTCGATATCGTATCTGCAAAAATATCTGCAATTGAGAGTACTTTTATTTTTGGAGATTTCTGTCTCAATGGAATTGAGTTGGTCACAATAACCTCTTTGATATCAGAGTTATTGATTCTTTCAACGGCATTGCTTGAGAGGACAGCGTGTGTTGCTGCCACTCTAACAGATTTTGCACCCATTTGCCTCATAATGCTTGCGGCTCTGCAAACTGTTCCAGCTGTATCGATAAGGTCGTCAACTATAACAACGTTTTTATCGGCAACCTCGCCAATAACAGTAATGCTTTCAACGCTATTTGCCTTGTCGCGTGTTTTGTGTCCAAGAACCATTGGCGACTCGAGAAATCTTGAGTAGGCATTTGCTCGTTTTGCGCCACCAATATCAGGCGAACCTACCACCAAATCGGGCAAATGAAGACTATGGATATATGGAACAAATACCGATGAGGCGTACAGGTGATCAACTGGAACATTAAAAAAGCCTTGAATTTGGTCTGCATGTAGATCCATTGTCATAACCCTTGAAACTCCTGCTGTATGAAGAAGATCTGCTACAAGCTTTGCCCCAATGGAAACGCGCGGTTTATCTTTTCTGTCTTGACGTGCAAATCCAAAGTAGGGTATTACTGCTATGATTTTGTATGCCGAGGCTCTTCTCGCTGCGTCAATCATTAGGAGAAGTTCCATAAGATTGTCGCTTGGAGGAAATGTAGATTGCACAATAAAAACGTGAGCGCCACGAACTGTCTCTTCAAATGATGGTTGAAACTCTCCATCACTAAATTGCAAAATTGAACTTTTGCCAAGAGGTAAGTTGATTGATTTTGCTATCTCTTTAGCTAAATAGGTTGATGCTTTACAAGTAAAAATTTTTATAGGAGCTTCCATTTTATTTAGAGTTTAATTGTTGATTGTTTCGTTGTCGGATTATCATAATTTGTCTAATATGCTTTCAATATAGTTTAAAAGTTCGTTACGACCAAATTTTGCCTCTGATGATGTGGTAAAAATGGGGGGTAATATCTCCCAATCTTCGTTTAATCTCTTTTTGTAAACTATAATATTTTTATTTAGTCGTGAACTTGACAACTTGTCAATTTTAGTAAATACTATTGAAAATGGAATAGAGTTTTGTCCAAGCCACAATATGAACTCTAAATCGTTTTTAAGTGGTTCGTGACGAGAGTCGATAAGGACAAATAGGTTTACGAGCTCATTTCGTTCTAAGATGTATCTGCGTATAAATGCGTCCCAGTCTTTACGTAACGAGCGTGAAGTTTTGGCGTATCCATATCCGGGCATATCCACCAAATACCACTGATCGTTGATATTGAAGTGGTTAATAGTTTGTGTTTTACCTGGTGTTTGTGATGTTTTTGCCAATCCAGCGTTGTCTGTTAGCATGTTTATAAGACTTGATTTGCCAACGTTTGATCTACCAATAAATGCAAATTCAGGCAATCCATCTGCAGGACATTGGTTTACCGATGTGGTTGATTGAACAAATTCTGCTTTGCGGATAATCATTTTGTTTTACTCTCTTTCGTTATCAATAAATACTTCTAAGATAGAAACATCGTTACTTTCAGGCTCTATTCTAACACTGTTAATTAATGCTGGAATCAATATTGTTTCTCCTATTTGCAAACTGTATGCTTCTTTACTGTCATCACAATATATATTGCATTTGCCTGACGTACAAAGGTATATGACAAATGAGTCTAAATATGCATACTCTATTTCAACAGGTCTGCCACACCTTAGTAAATTTACGGTAAAATAAGGGCATTCAATCAGTCTGTTAGGCTGATTTGGTTTGGTGTTTACTTTGATTTTAGCATTGCTCTCTAATGAAAAATCAATTGCTTCAAGCGCCAGTTCAACATGCAACTCTCTTTTTTTGCCATTGCTATCTTTTCGGTTGTAATCGTACAACCTGTAAGTAATATCGCTTGTTTGTTGAATTTCTGCAAACAAAACACCCTTTCCCGTTGCGTGAACGCGTCCAGATTGTATATAGAACACATCGCCACGTTCAACAGTTTCATAAACCAATATTTCTTCTAATGTGTTGTTTTTAAGCCTGTTAACCAAATCATCGGGTTTAGTTCCCTTTTTTAAACCAGTAACGTTTTTGGCATCAGGCTCGGCATCAATGATGTACCACATTTCTGTTTTTCCATACGCATTGTGTTTTTCAAGTGCGATATTATCGTCAGGATGGACTTGTATGGAAAGAACATCATTGGAATCTATAAGTTTAACAAGTAAAGGGAATTCATTCCCGAATTTGTCGAATACTTTATCTCCAACTAAATCGCCCATATAAACTTCGATAAGTTCGTTTAGATCGTTGTCGGCTAAAAATCCTTCCGAAACTACACTAATATTATCTTCAACTGAACTTATTTCCCAACTTTCGCCACAATCAGATGGGGCATCAGTTTTCATTAACCTATCGCGAAGTTGTGTACCTCCCCAAATCCGCCTTTTATATATGGATTTGAATTTTAGTGGATAAAGTTGATTCATTTTAGAAAAATGTTTTATCTAAACAGGCAAACTCAACATATAACTAACAGAATTTTACCAAGGCATACGAAAACATACAAATATACAGAATTTATTTAATTGTAATTTTATACCAATTGTAATTTTTAAATAGTCCAATCTTTTTAAAATTTTACAATGGTAAATACCGATGCTACAAATACATAGTTCAAACGAACGATAGTGAAGTTTGGACTATAGTAGCTGTCTAATCGGTATTAATTAACGTTATATATAGAGGTGTTTTTTGAATTAAAATTCTGAAGGAATATTCAAAAAATAGTCAAAAAAAGAAGCTACCTCGTAGTGAGACAGCTCCTTTACATAAAAAAACATAGAGAGAGTGTGTGAAAAATAACTATGTTATGACTGTACTAAATCAATGCTAATTTTTTGATTAGCTTGAACTTCAATCTCTATTTCAATGGATTCATAAGAGATAAGTTCAACTTTAACAGTGTGTTTTCCTGGCTTAATATTGGAGATATTGAAATTTCCTTCTAAATCGGAATAATATTTTGTACCGTCAATAAAAATAGCAGCTCCTGCTAATAATTCGTGACTTTTCTTGTCAGTAATCATGCCTGAAAAATTGACTGACTTAACATTATCAACAAATTCGGTTGCGTCAGTTTTTACGTTTTTATCGGTTTTATTATCCTCTGCATACACAGAAACTGATAAGAAAGCAACTGCTATAATTAAAAGAGTAGTTTTCATAAATGTGAGTTTTTTATAATTTTATAATAGTTTTACGCAACAAAAATGCTGTATAAGTATTACAGAATTATTACGTAAAGATTAAGTTTTTGTTAAGAAATTGTTACAAGAGATGTATCAATATTTTTTTTCGTCCACCAATGTGCCTTTTTCATCCCACATGCGCCAAACTCCGGTTTTGTTTCCTTCGTAATAATTCATTTCGTAACGCTGCATACCCAATTCATCCCAGATACGCCACGTGCCGTGTTTTTGTCCGTTTTTATATTCGGCTTCTGAAATTAGTTGTCCCGAAATATCGTAATTCCTCCACAAGCCATGAAGTTTTCCTTCTCTGTATGAACGTATCTCCTTAGGTTTGCGATTTTCGAAATAAATTATATAAGTTCCTTCAGGCAAACCATTTTTAATTTGCATTTCGAGTTTAAGTGTATTGTTATCGTAATATTCACGATATTCGCCGTTATAGAGTTCGTTTTGTCCTCTATCGCGATAGTAGATACCTTCATTTTGATATAACTGGGGAGTTTTTTGAGCTTGCACGCTCAACACAATCAAAAACAGCGTTGTGAACAGAGTTATTTTATGCTTCATTTGTTATTAAATTATTTTTATGCAAATAAAGGTATTTCGAGTGAAATCGAAATACCTTTTGTGTTTTTTTATTAACCGATTATGTTAAAAATTAAAGTTTATATCCAGTCCAGCCGAAAATGTTTGTTGGACATCCTGTGTTACCGTTTTCAATTTTAACATCATTATAAGAGGTTCCTTCTTTTTTGTTTATTTCTTTACCACTGAACTGAGTTGATAAAGAATTAGTTAAAGAAATTTTAGATGATTCTTGTCCATCACCTTTTCCATCTGTTAAATCAATTAAATCTTTAACTTGTCCTTGACCTTTTACCAATGCATTTTCGATAGTAGCTTTAGCGCCTCTGCGAACTTTAATAACATCGTGCATATAGAAGCCTTCTGCAGTGTTAGGCTCTAAGCGAAGATCGATAGTCATGTTTTTGATTGTAAAATCAGCTTGATTAGGATGATTTCCATTTAATCCGTCTAAGTTACCGTCAGCTTCAACACCGCGTGGGTCGCTTTCGCTACTTACGTATCCTGCTTCCCAAACGCCGTAAGCATTTTCTAATGTACCGTTGTAGCCTTGAGTAAAGTCGAACATATCGTCGTCAGAATTTACAACCAATAGGTTTTTTACATTTACAGAACCACCGAAAAATTCGATACCGTCGTCAGCTCCGTTAGGAATGTAGATGTTTTCAATTTTTGTGCCTGCGCCTACACCGTTTAATGTAAGTCCGTTATGCTCAACGTTTGCGCTTGAGCGTGCTCCTGTGTATTCGAGTTTTAAATAGGTAATAGAACCCGAATTGTCGTTAGGATCGCTGCCGCCGTAAACATAAGCGGAGTTAATTTCAGTACTACCTACTTCGCTTGGATCAGCCAATGGAGCTTTACCATTGATAATTAATCCACCCCAGTGACCCTGTTCTGCGTTAGCAACATCGGCAGTCATAGTAACCGGTTTTTCAGCTGTTCCGTTAACATAAATTTTACCACCTTGCAAAACTAATATGTAGCTTCCAAATCCTTTTTTCGCTTTAATAGTTGTTCCAGCAGGAATAGTTAACACTCCACCTTCTTCAACAATAAGCGGACCTACTAAAGTGTATTCAATCGCGGCATCAAGTGTTTTGGTGCCGTGCACTGAGCCTGACAAGCCTCCATCTACAGATGGTTTGTCATCTTTACAAGCAGCAAAAATAATTGCAGCGCTCATAATTAAATAAAGCAAATTTTTTTTCATTGTCATAAAAATTAAATAGTTAATAATTCATATTAAAATTGATAGCTTATTCCTAAGCCAATGTTTTGCCCTTTTTTGAATTCATTCAATACTATTTTTTCGTTTGAAGCGCCCTCTCGCGATAAGCGATAAGTTGCATTAAGCAGATTTATAGCCTTAAAGTTTACAGAAAAGTTTTTGTTGAATCCATACGATAAAACCAAATCTAATGTAGGTACCCCCTCTTCAATAATATCCCTGAAGCCCTTTGTGCCAACGGTATGGACTCTATCACTGAAATAGTTAAAAACTAACGAAGCGATAAAATCTCTCTCCTCTTTCTTAAAGCTATATGATAAATCGGCATTTAGTAGTAAAGGAGAAGCTCCTTCTAACTGAGTTTTACGTGGCGCTGTGTTGAGTATATCGAGCATTAAATCAGTGTAGATATAGGAGGCATTCAGTCCTAAAGAGAGACGGCTTGACTGCTCCAATAGAGTATTGAATTGATTAAAAATATTTTTACGAAGTTCTACCTCAATTCCTCCAACTGTAGCGTCCTCTCCGATATTATCATATGTAAGAAGCCCTGCCGAGTTTCCTTGATCTACACGCCCAATAGGATTTTGTATATACTTGTAAAAGGTCGTAATTGAGAATAGTTCGTTGTTAGTTATATAGAAATCCCACTTTAAGTCCACGTTATAATTATCAGACGGTTTAATGTTGGTGTTACCTTGGCTTGCGAAGGAAATATTTACATATTGATAAGGCGATATCTCTTTCGATTGTGGTAAAGTGTATGTTTTACTAACTCCTAATCTTAGGCTGTTTTTATCGTTTATATCGTATTTTAGATTTAAGCTTGGTAAGAAATAGTTTTTGTTTATCGATTCGCTTCCTGGGATGGCATGAGTTACTTCGTGATTAACTGTTAAGTCAACCGCATCCATTCTCAAGCCGGCGTTTCCAGCTAAATTTGCAGCTAACTGATACGATATTTCAGCAAAACCTGAATGTATGTTTTTAAATACTTTGTAAGAGTTTGTTTCGCCCGTCTCCATTTTCAGCAACCCGTTGTTCAGGTTCACTTCGTATAATTCGTCTAAATTCAAGTTTTCTATAGTGAAATTGGGCATTCCCAATGGGCTAAAGTTGTACTCTATCGCTTGAAACTTGTCGTTTACAAATCTTCCCACATATCCTAATTGTACTGAGGAGTTACCACTATTAAATCTGTCGTCTAATTTTAGCGATAAGGCTACTTTAACATTAAAATCGTTGTTTTTTAAATCTGAGAAGAACCGTTTATTTCGGTTACTTCGGGTTAAACCGTACAGATTTTCATCGAGTTGTGTAAAATAGTTCTCGCGGCGGTCGGGCTCCAATCCTTTTACAGTATTGTACGCTGCACCCAAATTTAATTTTATGATACGAGATAGCTGCCAATCCGAAGCTAATTGATTTACAAGCAGAAGATTATCATTTGTTTGTTGCCTTCTGATTATACCAGAAGATGTTGGGCTACTCTGAAAAGGCTCGGAGTGCATACCGCTGTATTCACCAACATATTGGTCGTTAACATGTATAAGCATAAAGTTATAGTTAACGTTATGTTGGTGATTTATTTCGTAATGAGCGTTAGCTAAAGCAAGTTGGTTAATGGATTGCGAATATTTATCTCCTTGCTGGTCTTGATATACAGTTCCGTTTGATGTTGAGTTTCGTACAATCTCTTTGGTGTATGAATAGCTCGTTCCGTGAGAGGCTACGGCGAAAAAAGAAAATGTGTTGCCGTTTTCACCCTTGCGAAACAATTTTCCTCCCGATATTCCATAGCCGTGGTTTAGTGGAAGCGACACCTTTTTAGGATTTAAGCTGTTAGGAAAATTATATTGATTTTGAGTTGGTTGGTCTGTATTGGCAAATCCGAAATAGTTAGAGCCGTCTTGGCGGATAAAATCGGTACTTATTGCCATGGCGTTGACTCCCGCAGATAAATCAACGGATAGTGCGCTCTCTTCTGCTAACTCTTTGGACGATATATCAATTACTGCTCCTCCTACATCACCAACATTAGACGCATTAAAAACCTTATTTACTCCGATATTTTGAATGATATCGGTTCCGAAAAACTCTAATGCAATGTTTTTATATTCTGGGTCTTCTGAAGGAATGGGGAAACCGTTAAGTAGCGTTGCGTTATATCTGTCGCCCAATCCTCGTACAAAAACATTCTTCACACCCTCTTGTTTCGATATCCCAGAAACTTGAGCTACAGCGGCTTGCGCATCGGATATTCCTTTTCTTGAAAGTTCTCGTGCTCCAACGGTCTGTGTAACCAAAAGAGCTTTCTTTTGCTCAAGCAGCAAGATATTTTCACTTTCTCGGTTAGCTTTAGCTACAACTTGTACCTCGCCAAGACTAATATCATCAGGGTCTAACAGAAACTCTACAACAGTCTCTTTGTTTTTTTCAACAACAACTCCCTTTTTGATTATCGATTGGTATGCTACGCTTGAGGCAACAAGTGTGTAAGTTCCAGGTGCAACATTTTGAATTGTATAGTCTCCGTTCAAATCGGCGGCGGCACCAATGGTCGTTCCTTGTATAATTACCGCCGCTCCTATGAGCGATTCTTTAGTTTTTGAGTCTAAAACACTCCCCTTTATACTTCCTGTTTGGGCTAAAACTCCTGTCGCAGTGACAAGAAAAAACAGGATAGTGAGAAATAAATTTTTATGCGTCACAAAAACAATTTTTAGTTTTTTTTAACGCTACAAAATTGAAGTTTGATTGTTACAAAGCTGTTACGTGTGCGTTACGTTTTTGTTAGTAGTTTTCTGGTTCTTCGGAGTGCGCCAGTACTCTACAAAACGGTTGTGATAACCTTGTTTTTTTGTGTTTTTTTATGAGGTGTATTTTTGGCTTTTATTAAAATGGCGCAACAAATATGGCATGAGTTTTATACTGATTGGGCAGCTACTATAGTCCAAACTTCACTATGTTTATTTGGACTATGTGTCTGTAATATCGGTATTTACAATTGTAAAATTTAAAAAAGATTGG
>DAOOBP010000077.1:0-8830 GCA_035407925.1 Salinivirgaceae bacterium | reverse complement strand
TAGTTGCTCCTTGAATTGGGTTGGTTGCAGTGTCAACAACTGTGAATGTTACAGTATATTCTATTAGATTTAGTGTTTTATTAATTGAAACATTTGCTCCGTTAACAACTGCATCATCTGTTACATTAACATACCCCTCTTTAGAGATTGTATAGGCATACGTTCCGTTTACGAGGTCAATTGTTGCAACGCCTGAAGCATTGGTTGTCAATGTTTGTTGGTTAATTGTAATAGTTGCTCCTTGAATTGGGCTGTTTGCAGTGTCAACAACTGTGAATGTTACAGTGTATTTTGGTATTTCTTCGAAGTTAGCTGTTAAAGTAACATTTTCACTTGGCATTATATAGTCAAACTGTGCGGTTGTGCTAACCTCCGTTCCACTTTTGGTCCAGTTGATAAAATTGTAACCATCAGCGGGTGTGGCTATTACTGTGATACTGTCACCCATATAATAGTTACCGTTTACACTATCGTTTACAGTACCACCTTCGGATGGATTTGCAACTAATGTTAAATTATATTGATGAGCTATTGTTACGTTAACAATAGTAGTAAAGTCATCGTCAGGATTTTGATCTTCGGCATATACGATAACACCTTTAATGCCAATTGTTCCTACTGTTGTTGGTGTCCACGTTAAGTTAATAGAAGTTTGTGCCTCTGAGGCTAAATCAACTCCGTTTGCAGTTGCCAGTACGGTGTTTACTGTATCTTGTAGCTGAACAGTATATTTGGTGCCTGTGACAAGATAAGTTCCTTCGTTAAAAATAACGAAAGAAACAGTGTTTGGCTTGTTAACTACTGCACGGGGAGATGCGTTTAATTGAACTGCCGTCAAGTTTTTTAGCTCCACTTCTCCAACTACGATATTTTCTATTACAGTATCTTTAACACATGTCGAGCTATCGCTTGTCACTGTGACTTTATAAGTACCTGCTGCCAAGCCCTCAAACACTCCATCTTGATTGGTTTCACCCACTATTGCATACTTCAATGGAGCAGTACCATTTTTTTTCATATATATCACACCATTGGCTTTTCCAATTTTCGCTGGGGTTATACTATCACAATACGCTGTATATACGCTATTTTCAGACAAATAGTGACGATTAACAGAGCTTTCTATTTCATAAATAGCAGGAGGCAGGTCTGTGGCATCTGCATTGTTATGGTAAGATACTGTCCATTGGGAACGGATTATGGAATCTGTGCCGTGAGCATGGGTGGACTGTACAATTACAGAATCAACTGCTCCAGAACCACTTGTAGGATATATTTTTGTATATGTGCCTTGTTCTACGAAGTTTTGATCAAACCAAATCACAAAAACTCTAACATAGGGGCGAGGTGCGTCTGCTCCTTTTGCTGTTTTTAAGACCAATTGAGCGTTTGTATTACTGCAAAAGTGATAGATTTCACCTTTTGCTAATTCCCCGTCTCTTGTCACATCCCTTGAAGTTACCCTCTCAAGATTTATCCCATTTATTTTTAGTTTGCGATTTGGATTATCGCGAATAATCAAATGGTCTTTACGAATAGTTGCATTGTTCACTAAAATGTTGTATGCTTCATTCTCTTCTAAGATTAAAACATTACACTCTATTAAGCTGTTGATTGTGACTGTCCCTTTCTTAATCACAAAATCGGAATACGTTTTTATTGGAGTGTTCAAAGTAATTTCTCCGATAGCCTCTATATGAACCGAGCCTTTTAATTTGATATCAGAGGTTATAGCGCCTCTTGTTTCCGATTTTAAAACCCATACACCTTCGAAATCATCAACAACAGATGATCCAATTTCAATCATTCCGTATGATGAAATTTTAGTCTTCGGTTTTCCACTTACTTTTCCGGAGTACCAGTATAGGTTTTCCACTTCAACATCATTGTCAATAAAGATATGACTATTAGACTTGTCGATAAATACGTTGTCAGTTTTTGATGGAATTACTCCTTCAATATTATTTGTTGTTCGGAGTTCCCACATAGTTGGGTCATTCCATCTTCCTGTTCCTCCTTTCCAGTAAAAATCTCGTGCCAACAATCCTGTTGTAGGAATTAAGGCAAATGCGAGGATAATCAATAAGCGTCTCATACTATTTGGATTAAAGTTTATCATGATGTTTATATTTTTATGTTCTGTTTTGATATCTTTTGTTTATGTCTGCTGTGTGTATTATAACGTGTGTTAAACTTATATTATCGTGTCTGTTTTGTTTTATTATATGTGCCCGTAATAATACGTTTAAAATTTGAAATATGTTTGCTCGTTTATCAATGATTTATCGACTTACATCAAAGCAAGCAGAGTTAAAAGTTTGTATAATTGGTCATATTATGATGTCTTTACTTATCAACACCAATATCAATATTATTCTCACGGAGAATTTCCAGAGCTATGTTACGTTGATTTTTAACTCTAATAAGAATAATAATTAGCCATACGATAATTGCAGTTAATACAATAAAGATTGCAATATAAATATTACCATACTCTCCTGCATATTCTGTTTTTATACGTGTCTGAGTTACAGGAGTTTCAATTGAAGTAGAGTCCTTTAATGCAACAGACTTCTGATAACTGTCTAACGCTCTGCGACTGTCGTTAGTCTCAACATAAAGAAGATATAAGTTATGGTAAATATCGCTTAATAGTACACTGTTTTTGACACTGTCTGCCAAAACCAATGCTTTATTATATTCATTTTCAGCAGCTTTATAATCTTTTTTTAAGAATTTAACTTTTCCGATATTAAGCAAGATTTTTGAGTAGAGCTCAGTGTAATCTTTATTGCAATATTTTAGGGCTTGCTCTAATGTTTCGTTTGATTTGTCTAATTGCTTTAGCTTGATATAAATCTGTCCCATGTTATTCAAGTTAAATGCTATTTGATCTTGGTTGTGGAAAAGCTGTTGTATTTGAAGCGCTTGTTGAAAATGAGACAGCGCCTCTTTAAGATTTCCTATCTCTTCGTAAGTAGATCCTAACTGGCTGTGAGTCCGAGCCTTACCCCTTTGATTGCCTAATTTTGTGTAAAACTTTAAAGCTGAGTTTAACGCATTTACCGAGTTCGAATATTCGCGAGCAAGATAATAGACCACACCAAGATCAAAATATGTATCTGCTACATGGTCGTCGTGCTCTAATTGCTCAAAAACTCGCACTGTTTGCTGATAGTAAAAAATAGCTTTCGGATAATCTTTCAAAAGAATGTATGACATTCCAATTTTTTGAAAAATATTACCAGCTTTGTCTCGCGCTCCAATTCTTAATGATATTCGTAAAGCCTGTTGAAAAAAGCTGATAGCTTCGTTGTATTGCTTTTGATTATAGTATGATAATCCAATGTAGTTCAGCGCGTTAGATAGTTCATGATACTCTTCTAAAGCATTTGCCAAATCTCTTGCTTTTGTTGAATATTCTCGGCTTTTATCTGGGTCAGAATCAAAAAGTTCCCTTGCTAAATCGTTTAGAGCAATTACACGTTCTACACCTGTTTCGGGGATGCTGTCTTTTAGCTCTGCATAACCCGACTGTAGTGATATTGTGAAAATTATTAGTAATACTAAGTGTTTCATAATCAAGCTAAAAGTTATTAGAACACAGATAACATAGATGTAACAGATTTACACAGATTATTATCCGTGTAAATCCGTTCAATCCGTGTGTTCTGTGTTCCATTCATAATTTAGTTAAAAGTTTATAAAGTTCGTAAAGTTAAAAGGTAAAGGGAGATTAAAGCGCTTCCACTTTCCACTTTTACCTTTTAACTTTTAATGATATCAATTTGCAATCCAAGAGCGAAAATAAGACGGAAAAATAAGCCAACACTAGGTTCTACCACTCCATTTTCGATTTTTGAAATATATGATTTAGTAGTTCCTACACGTTTTGCAAGTTCACTTTGCGTTATTTTTGCTTCCTTTCTTGCTTGTAACAGTATTTGTGAAGCATAAAAAGCCCTAGCTTCATCTTCAAAACGAGCGCGTTCTGCCGTTCCTTGTTTACCGTATTTCGCATCTAAAACAAGGTCGTAATCTTTAATTTTGTCGTCGTTTGTGTGCATAATAAGCCTCCTTTATTTTTAAAGCTTTATCTATTTCTTGTTTAGGTGTTTTTTGCGTTTTCTTCTGAAACCCGTTAAATAGCACTACAATTTGTCCTTCATCGAATATAAAAAACAGGCGATAGATATTACTTTTATACTCTATGCGTAATTCAAACAGCTCCTCACGAATGAATTTTACAAACTTTGTAGAAAGACGTTCTTGTGTTTTGAGTAAGAGTAAACAATAATGTATTTTCTCTTGTACGCTTTCCTCAAGCTCTGCCATGAATGCTTCAAAGTAACCTCCATACGTTCTTATCTTTCTATTCATACACCTACAATTAAAGTAGATAGCGCCTTTTACCTTTATTTTGGTATGTTAATTTTATACAACAAATATACCAAAAGTTTCTATATATTACAACCTTTTTTTTCAATTAACAATTAATAATTTAGTTAAAAGTTAAAAGTTCATAAAATTATTTGAACACAGATGACACAGATTAAACGGATTTTTCACAGATTTTTATCCGTGTAAATCTGTGTTATCTGTGTTATCTGTGTTCCTTTCATTTGGGATTAAAAAGTCAATTTTAGATTCATCATTATACGTGACTTCGAAATTAAGTTTTCCTCCCCACAGTTTTACAAAATCTAAGCAAAAAAACAGATGTTTCTCTGTTTCCGACAAATCATCGCGGTTTTCTATCGCCATAATATCATCATCAACATTTATAAACCGTGCAATTTTTTTATTTACGTTTGAGTCTCCATTGTCAAATATAGAAATAATTATTGAATCCTCACTGTTAGTACATTTTATTATTATTTGACCATGCTCTATTGCTGATTGTATCCTGTACCACATCAAGTTACTGAACACGATTGAAACTGCTACTGGGTCGCAATTGAAAAAAAGAGTTTTGGGCGCTAAGTTTTTTATCTCCACCTGTTTTAAGTCAGACAAATATTTGTAAAGGCTTGTAATATCATCAACTAACAGATTGATATTTGTCCTTTCGGGTTGTAGTTCAATCGAGTGTTTTTGAAGTTTAGCCCAGTTCAGAGTATTTTCTATGTGATTGTAAATGCTTGATGTTGACTGAATAAAGGCTGATATCGTATTGTCTGATTTGTTTCCAGAACTTCTTACCGACTCTATTTCGGCGTTGTGAAGCATTGCAAAAAAAGGAAGTTTAATGTTTTGTATTATAATGTTAACTAACTTATCTTTAGTGTTTTGTACTTTTTCAAAGTTCTTTTTACTCTTTTCTAACTGAGCGTTCAGAAGGTTAAGATTTTTGTTTGTATTTTCAAGACTTATATTTACCCTATTTTTAACTCTGTAGCGCGAAAAGAGCAATATCGCTATAACAATTGCAGCTACAGTAAGTAAAATAAATAGATTTTTAATAGATTTTTCTAATCGGTTTTCGTTGATAAGCGCCGTTTCGCGTAGTTTTTGCTCTTTTACTATTGCTTTTATTTCTGCCTCTTTCTTTTCTGCCTCTAATTCACGTGCAAAGCTCAATTTTTCAGCTTCGTATTGGGTTTTTACCTCTGTAAGTTTCAACACAAGGTCTTGATTTATAAGACTATCGTTATACGCTTCATATTCGTGACGATAAAACAGAGCGCTTCTAAAATTCGACCTCTTTTCGTACAATTCCGAAAGTTTTAACGCGATATTACGCCTCATTTCGTGACCTAAATCAACTCTTTTTTCATTCCAAGCCAACTGTAAGTAAGTTATCGCTTGTGTTAAGTTGAGATTTTCTGCTTCAGCTATCGATAAATCGTAATTGGTTTGGGCTACACCTTTATAATCTTTTATCTCTTTTCTTATCCTTAGTGACTGTAGAAAATATGATTTTGCCTCTTTATACAGTTTTTGTGTAAGATACAGATTACCAATATTATTGATAATATCCGATCTTCTTTTATGGTCAGATATTTGACGATATAGTTCAAGCGATTTTTTGTAATATTCCAATGACATATCGTAGTTGCCGAGGTTTTTATACATCATTGCAATATTGTTTAAAATACGTGCATTTTCAATTTTATCTTCAATTATTTCGCTGTATCCCAATGCACTAAGGTAGTAATCTAAAGCATGATCGTATTGCCCTTTTTTGTAATAAACACCGCCTATATAGTTGAGGCTAAGAGCAATTAAAGCATCGTTAGATAAATTTTGATGTATTGTAAGCGCCTCCTCGTAATATTGTAGGGCTGTTTCTGGCATATTTATATCATTATAAATAGTTCCGATATTATTTAAAGTTGCTGCAATTTGTTGAATATCAGCAATATTACGCCTTATTTGCAGTGCAAGTTGAAAATTTTCGAGAGCAAGAGTGTAGTTGTTTATATTTCTGTATGTTGAGCCTAACTCATTGTATATCACTGCTATATTTGTGTCATTTCCAAGTGATTTCCAAATATTTAAAGCTTGATTTAGGTTTGATATTGCTTTCTCGGTATTGCCACTCCTTGTTTGTGCTTTTGCTAAATTGCTTAAACTGCGAGCAATACCGGCAGAGTCGCCAGCCTGTGTTGCATATTTATTTGATTCGTAGTAGTTATTTATTGCCTCATCGTATTTGTTAAGTCGCAAACAGGCATTTCCCATCAAATTATATGTCGATGAAACGTTTTTATATGACTTTAAGTCCAAATAAATCAAAAGCGCTTGATGATGATAACTTAACGCTGAATCTAAGTTGCCCGTTTCACTAAATATCAAACCGATGTTGTTAATTGCAACGGCTTCAGTCTCTTTGTCCGATATTTTTCTTGCAAGATTTTTAAGTCTGTTGAATTCGAGTTTGGCTTTTGTCCACTCTCTGTTTTTCCAATAGAGTCGTCCTTTTGTCTTAGTAAATTCAATTATTGACGATCTTAACTTTGTTGTATTCAGGTAGTTATTAAGACCCTCGGCACATTTTAAAGCGTCTGCATATCTGCCAAAATCCTCCAAGTGTTTTATCTCTAATAAAGCTGTATTAATGATGGCGTTGGTGTCAGCCGATATTTTCGCCAATTCGGTTGCTTTGTTAAAATAGTATAAAGCCGAATCGTTTTTCTTGTCCGCAAACGTTAAGCCAATTTTGATATATATATTTATTGATTTGTTCTTATCGGTCTCTGCAAGGTTATGTTGAAGAGTATCAGTCTCTTCAGCCCTGCATAGATTTGCAGTTATCAATAAGATATATATCAGATAACGAGCCATTTGTTACGGTATTAATTCTTCAATTTCGGCGCTTATTTTTGACCATTTTTTGCATAGGTTTTGATATTCTGCTGACACATTCTCCATATAGTCGTTTTCTAAATGCCCTATTATTTTATCAATGCTCGATATCACATCAGGGTTTGCGAAATATAGAAATGATGAGCGAATTGACATAAACTCCTTAATTAGCAATGCTTTTCTCTTTTTTCTTATAAGCATATCTATTTTTGCCAATTGTGGATTGATGCTTTTGGGAAATAGTTTCAAAACTTTTATAACTTTTTCTCTTTCGTTTGAATAAGTTTCAAACATTACTTTTAAGTCAATATGTTCAAAATCAGCCCATACAGGAGTTATAAACTCTTTGGTAGCAACTGTGTTTGAATTTTTTATATCAACATATTTGTCTATTATTAGAAATAGCGTTGCAGGTTTAAAAGGTTTATCCATTGTATCTGCAATTATCAGAGTGTGTGAGCTTTTGATTGATTTTTTTGTCGATAGTAGTACAATGGGAACGTTGTTTATATTTTTGTGAATTAATGTTTGTGTGATGCTGTTCTTCGATTGTTTGGCAGTTTTGTGATCAATGAATATTAGGCATAACGGTTGGCTTGTCAACACTTTTTCAATTTGCATTGTGTCATATGAGCAAACGGCACGTATGTTGTTATAACGCACTCTAACAAGGTCTATAATAACGTTACAAACCGAATACTCTTGATCTATTACTAATATCGTACCTTTTTCTTTCATGATTACTTTTGGAACTTGATGTTTTCCTGATTAAAACTTTACGCCTAATACTATAATATCATCAATTTGGCTCGTTTCTTTCTTCCACTCATTTAAATTTTTCTCAAGTAACGTAGCCTGCTTTTCAATGTCAGCTTCTGCGATTGATTCGATTATTGTTTTAAAACCCGAAGTTAATAATTTTCTATTCCATTTACCACCAAATTGGTCGGGGAAACCGTCTGAAAACATGAAAATTGTGTCCCCTTCTTGGAGCTGAATAAATTTGTTTGTAAAAGACAACTCCTCCCCAATATGTATCCCTACAGGCATTCTATCGGCATTGTATGTTATTAGGGTTTTGTTGCTGTATATCCAAAGTGGGATATTACCTCCTGCGTAGCATGCTTTGTTGGTAGAGTTTTCAATTATTATCATTCCCATATCTATGGTGTCGGTACTACTACCATCGGTGTAAGTAGTTTGATGTAGGTTGCTACGGATTTTTTCTCTAAGTTTTCCCAATAGCATTGCGGCATCAAAATTTGAGTATTGACCTGTAAGTTCATTAAGCAGAGATATACCCAACATACTCATAAAAGCGCCAGGAACGCCGTGCCCAGTGCAATCAGCTACGACAACAACTCGATAGTTGTCTTCACTGTGAACCCAGTAAAAATCGCCACTAACAACGTCTCGTGGCTTAAAAAACACGAAATGATTTGGGAAAAGATTGTTTATAACCGACATAGGTGGAAGCATAGCCTTTTGTATTCTGCTTGCATAAACAATGCTGTCGGTTATT
>DAOOBP010000076.1:0-8873 GCA_035407925.1 Salinivirgaceae bacterium | reverse complement strand
TCTGTTTTTGTTACTGTTTCTTGTTTGCACGATGTTTTTACCACTGAATGCTAACAGAGATTTACACGCATATAACAGATATTTCCAAATCAAAAATCAAAAGTCCATTGGATTATTTGTAATTAACAGAATCTATGAGGTAAAAGCCATAGTCTTGTTTGTAATACTGTTATGTGGATGGTGGACAAGGTTTCAAAGTAAACGCCTGTGGAATCCTAAAAAAAATACGTGCTTTTTAGGACACACCACATTTTAACCCAACAAACCGTGATAATCCGTTAAATCTGTGTTTTCTGTGTTCCAAATACTTTTAGCTTAAATTGAATCCTCAATATTCCAAACAAAAGCCCGTAGCCCGTGTTGTTCGTACTCCTTGTTTATCTCTTTTAAATTTGCGAGAATAGGAGCAACTTTTTCATCTTCAACCATTACAATATGGGCATTGTTCAGTTCGGGCCAGGTATGAGTTCCTTCACGTGGTATTCCCTTTACTGACCCTCGACCTCTAACGTCAATCCATTGGCTGTAGCCACGAACTGAGTGTTTGTCTAAAACCGTTTGAACTAAGCCGGTAAGTGATTGATTATATGTTATAAATATAGCTTTCATTTTAAATACTATTTAGGGTTTTACTGTGCAATAATGCGTGTTTACGTGTACGTTTAATTTTCCCAACACCAAATATTGTGTAAATAGTTGGAATTAGAACCAAAGTTACCAATGTCGAGAATGTTAAACCTCCAAATATCGCTATAGCCATAGGTTTCCACATTTCCGAGCCTGTTCCTGCAAAGAATATCATCGGAACCATTGCCAATATCATTGTCAGCGAGGTCATTAGAACAGGTCTTAGTCGCGAGCGACCAGCACTAATAACGGCTTGTCGTAGCGAGTATCCCCTGTCAACCAACAGGTTAGTGTAATCAACGAGTATAATACCGTTTTTGATTACAATACCGACTAACATCACGGCACCTATAAGTGATATTACGTTTATCGTTGAGTTAAAGATATATAGCGCAATAAAAACTCCGGAGAATGCGAATGGTACCGAAAACATTATAATTAATGGTTCTACAAGCGATTCGAACTGCGATGCCATTACGATATAAACAAGTATAAGAGCGAGTAAAATAAGCAATACAATATCAGCAAATGTTTTCTGCATATCTTCGGCACTACCGCCAAACTCAATTGTAACATCTTGAGGTATATTCATTTTTGCTATTTCGGCTTCAAGAGCTGTTTTAACTGTTCCCAAATCCGCTCCCGACAATGCTGACGACACTTTAATCATTCTCACCTTGTTTTCGCGTTCGATTTTAGGTGGTGAGTAAAATCGTTCTTGTTTTGTTATTTCGCCCAACCTTACCAATCTTCCTTGAGGTGTCATTATACTGATATTTGCAATATCATCGGTCGATTGTCTGTACTGTTCGTCATATCTTACAATAACATCGTATTCGTTACCATCTTCTTTGTATTTTGTTGCTGTTAACCCGTTTACACGGTTTCTTACTGCTACGGCAACCGAAGCCGTAGTTAAACCGAACGATGTCATTTTTTGATTATCAAGAACCAATTGAATTTCAGGTATTTCAGGGTCACGACTAATTAATACGTCCTTTGCACCTTCAATCTCTTTTAATGCATTTGAAATATTTTCGGCGACAATACTAGTTTCGTCAAAATCATTGCCATATATTTTTACTTCTAATATGTTTCCTCCACCCATTCCACCCATACCTGACCGAGAAGATCCTGCCATACCTGACCGAGAAGATCCTGCATCGACATAAAATTTTTCAACTTCTGGGAGTTTTTCTATGTCTTTACGCATCTCGTCTGCTATTTCAAAAATAGAGCGTTCTCTATCAGCAACAGGCGTCATTTTCATTGTGTAAGTGATAATGTAGTTTCCTGTTTCACCAAACACAGACATTAAACTATTTTCATCTCCTGCACCTGCACTGGTTGAAAGGATACTAATTTCAGGATATTTATTGCTAAAAACAGAATCAAGGTATGTGGCTGTTTTAACAGTTTCTGAAAGATTACTGCCTTGTGCAAGTTTTACTTGTGCCGATATTCTGTCGTTATCGGAAGCTGGCATAAATTCTGAACCCAATAGTTTTGTTAAAAACATTGATGAAACAAAAATAACGATAGCCGAAATAACTACTAACCAACGATGTCCGACAACGAAAGTCAAAGTTTTTTCGTAAAAATTATCCATTGCCTCTAACATATCCTGCGATAGCCAATAAATACGACCGCCAAAGCCTTTTCTTTCAGGTGTTTTAACTTTCAACATTTTCGATGCTAAAACAGGTGTAAGTGAAAGTGACACAACGGTTGACATCAATACTGTAATCGATACGACAAAACCCAAAGGTTTAAACAAAATACCTGTCATGCCACCAAGCAAGGTAAGCGGTAGGAATACTGCAACAATTGTTAGAGACGCAGCCATAACTGCCAGATAGACTTCACTTGTACCATAAATAGCTGACTCTTTGGCAAATCCGCCTCGTTCATACTTTTTGGTAATATTTTCAAGTACAACAATGGCGTCGTCAACAACTATACCTATCGCAATTGCCAACGAAGAAAGGGTTATAATGTTAATAGTGTCACCCGCTAAATACATATATATAAATCCGGCAATAAGCGATATAGGTATTGTAATGGCTACAATAAATGTTGCGCGCCAACGTCCTATAAAAAACAAGACAACTAATACTACAAAAAACAACCCATAAAGTAACGTTTCGGAAAGATTATCAATAGCTCTTTGTGTGTTTTCGGAAGCATCCATTAAAATATTTACTTCAACGTCAGGTGGTAGATTTTTTTCCAACTGTTTCATTCTATCCCGTAGATTTTTTGCTACAGTGACGGTGTTAGCTTCCGATTGCTTTTGAATCAATATTCTAACGTTTTTTTCACCATTGGCGGTTTCGAACGATTTAATATATTTTAATGTATCTCTAACGGTTGCAATATCTCTTAAATAAACAGTTTTTCCGTTGTAATTACTGACAACCAAGTTGTTAATCTCGTCGCTACTTTTAAACTCGCCTTGCAGCCTTAAAGGGATATCAACATTTCCTATTTCAAGGCTTCCCGATGGTACGTTGATATTATTTGCACTTAAAATACCCGCAATCTGCTCGACTGTAATGTTATAGGCATCAATTTTTCGGGGATCTACGTCAACCATAACGGCGCGTATCGGGGCGCCAACAAGTATAATGTTTCCAACACCGTCAACGCGGTTTAAAGGTTGAACAATTCTGTTGTCCAAAATATCCTTAATTGCCGGATAGCTTTCGTTTGCCGATATTGTATATACTATAATCGGCATCATGCTTGTGCTCATTTTTAATATTGTTGGAGTTTCAACTTCTTCTGGCAACGAACGTTCAATCATGCCTATTGCATTCCGTACTTCGTTTGTGGCTTCGTCGAGGTTTGCGCCCCATTCAAATTCTAATCCGACAATAGAGATGTTCTCTTTTGAGCTTGAAGAAATTTTCTTAAGATTTGATAGTGAGCCAAATCCATCTTCAAGTTTTCTGGTAACGTTTTGTTCAACGTCAACAGCGTTTGCACCGTGATAATAGGCGAAGACGGCAAGATATGGCGGGTCGATTTTAGGGAAAAAATCTATAGGTAGTTGTAGATACGAATAGATTCCGAAAATCAATACGCCCACAAATATCATAATGGTGCTTATTGGTTTCTTTACGGCTGAATTATATATACTCATGTTATTGTCATTTAATTCTATTAAATTTTCGTTTTGGATATAGTCACCTATTCCATGATTTCAATTTCACTCAGATGTTCAAGTTTGTTTTGCCCGATTGTTACGATTTCGTCACCTACATTTATCCCTTCAACTATTTCGGTTTTATCGTCAAGCATACGACCTGTTTTTACTAACTGTCTGTGAGCCACGTTATTGCGATTTACAAACAGATACATATCGTTTGTTCCGGTTTGTTTAACCAACGCGATTGTGGGAACTAAAATAGCATCGCCTACGCCAACGTCTAACCTGATTTTTGAGAACATTCCCGGACGAAGTTTCAAATTGCTATTGTTAATTTTAAGTTCCACAGTAAATGTTTTTGTTGCATTATCAATGGTTGGATAAATTTTATTAACCTCGGCATTAAAGGTAACATCGGGGTAGATATCACATTCAACTATAGCTTTCATTCCTTTTTTAATAACTGGAAAATAGTTTGCCGATACTCCTACAAGCGCTTTTAACTGATTGATTTGAATCAAAGATATTATTGCAGGCTTGCCAATTAGTGGCGAGGGTGCACCAGTATATATTTCGCCATCTTCGAAATATTTGCCAGAAACAACTCCACTGAAAGGAGCTTTTATTTTGGTGTTTTCAAGTAAAAACTCATAACTTGTTTTTGCAAGTTGATAACCCTTTTTTACTTGATCGTATTGTTGATCTGCAATACTTCCCGATTTTTTCAACTCTTCGACTCTATTATAGTCGGTTTCAATACTTGTTAAATTTATTTTTGCCTGTTCCAAATTGGTTCTGTCCATCATAGCCAAAATCTGACCTTCTGAAACATTGTCGCTAATATCAACATTGATTTTCTCGATTCTTCCGGGCGATGCAGGCGCTATATGAACCTCCTCCCACGGAGCAAGTGATGCTGTAAAATCAATCGTGCGCGATATTTTTTCGGGTTTTACAACAGTCGTTTTAACCAATACAGCTTTGTTAGTTTCTTGAGTTTCGGTTTCTGATGTTGTGTTTTGCCCACAGCCTACAATTAGTGTAATTAAACCGAGCGCTGCAACTTGTAAATAATGCTTAATATTCATGATTATATGGTATTTTAAAGGTTACTGTTTAATTTTCGTAATGCCAGTTCGGCGTTTAATAGCTCAAGCAAAACTCCTGTATAACTAGTTTCTGCTTTTAAATATTCGCTGTTGGCGTTTGTAAGCTCAAGGCTTGATATCATTCCTTGTTCGTGTTTTAGGGTTACGTTTTCCAACACTTCTTTGGCTATCTCTACGTTTGTTTTTTGGTATTCGTATTGTTCTAAAAGGTTTTGATACGTGTAATTTAGTTGTCGTTCTTGTATTGTTAGTTGGTCTTGCAATAGCGTCAGTGTATTTTCAGCTGAATATAAATCAACCTTTGCTTGGCTTAGTTTCATATATCTCTGACCGCCAGAGAAGATTGGAACCTTTAATGTAACTCCAAGAATATTTTTTGGTGATATGTCGAACTCCGGCTTTTTGATTTTTTCGGTATAGGAGTAGAATGCTGCTAATGTTGGAAGAAAATTAGCTCTCTGCATATTTACATTTTTTTGAGCTATTTCAGTTTGCAACTCTACCAATTTATAATCCAGATTGGCAGAGAGATTAAACTCCTGTTTGCTTTCGTTATTATTTATAAATCTATCAACAAGCCCTTCGAGTGTATCTTCAAGTTTGATTTTTTGGTCGGAACCTAAGCCCAATTGTAATCGTAAAAGATTGTATGCCAATTCTGTCTGTCTTTCGGTTGATTTTATGGCATTATCAACTGTTGTTATCATTACAGAGAGCTTTTTGGCTTCAATTTGTTCGATAACACCAATGTTTGCCATGTTGCTGGTTTTCTTGTATATATCTTCGATATTTTCGCGATTACTCTGCATGGTTTTCAAAACTTGTTCAGAAACTAACACCATGTAGTAAGCCCTGATTGTCTGTTCTTTAACGTTCAGTTCGTCTTTTTCGTAAACCTGTTCGGTTATCTCTTTAGCGAGCTTAGATAGCTGAATACCAACAAAATAGTTCCCATTAAAGAGGAGTTGACTGACACTTGCTTGAAAATTGCTTGTCGGGGTAAATTTGATTGTTGCGGGCATTGGTCCAAATTGTAGTGTTGCCGTTGCTCCCAAAAAGTTTTGATAATCGAGTGATGCCTGAATTTGTGGCAATCCTGCCGAAATTGCCTCTTTTACTTGCATTCCTGATTTTTCGATAGCATATTTTGAGTTTACCAATTGCTTATTGTGTTCAATTGAGTAACTCACAGCGCTATCCAAAGAAAAAATCATTATATCCTGTGACTGCTCTTGACCTATCGAGGTTGCCACAAGAGCCATAGAGCACAGAATAGTTGTTGTGATTTTTTTAATTATTCGTCTCATAAAATAAACTTGTTTTTAGTATATTTAGTTTTAAGGTTTTTAAGTTATTTATAATCAAGATATTGTAAGCCAATTTAAAAACTCGGATACTTTGTTTTTGCTAATCGTAATTTTGTCGTCTAAAGGAACATTCAAATTTACTGCCAATTTGCGTGCAAAATATTGCGAAGTATCTTTGATAGCTTTACGATTAATCAGATATTGTCGATTTGCTCTATAAAATCCGCTGCCCGTTATTTGTTCCAATTCGTCCAACGATTTTTTTATGGTGTATTTGTTGTTATCGAGAGTTATTAGAAAAGTCTCCTCGTTATCTATATAAAATACTGCCACATCGCTAATACTTACAGGAACAATCTTATCCTTTACGTAAACTAATATAGACTGTTTTTGGGGCTTTTGGTTTAACAAGTCTATGATAGCTTGATATTGTGACGAATCGTGCGAAAAGTAACCTTTAATCTCATGATATTTACGCAATGCTTCGCTAATACTCTCTTTATCAAATGGTTTAAGCATATAGTGAATACTGTTAACTTCGAAAGCGTTCAGTGAATATTCGTTATAAGCTGTACAGAAAATAATTGGCGCATTTACAGGCACTCGCTTGAAAATTTCAAAGCTAAGACCGTCACCTAACTGTATATCGCTAAAAATCAAATCTATAGTGTCGCTATTATTTTCAAAATAGTTTATAGCCTCTTTTACAGATTTTAATGAAGCAACAATCTTTATCTTGTTGTCAACAAGTTTCAGTGTTGTGGCTAAATCTTTTGCAGTAATTGTTTCATCTTCTATGATTACAACTTTCATTCTCAATTACTTTTATTGTTACTTTAAATTTCTCATCGCTATTTTCAATAACGATGTCGCTACCCGTAAGTATTTTGTATCGCTCCGAAAGATTTTTAAGACCCATTTTTGTGCTGCTCTCAAGTGACATCTTTTGCTGGATATTATTCTCTACAGTCAGCCAACCATTTGAGTATCTAACGCAAAACTTCAAGGGAGAGTCTTCGGTAAGTGCATTGTGTTTTATGGCATTTTCTAACAGTACTTGTAGCGCAAACCCTGGTATATTGGCGGTTCTGACAATATCGTCGGGTATATTATATTCAAAAATCAACGCATTTCCAAAACGTATTTTTTGCATTTCAATAAAATCGGTGCAAAGCTTCAACTCATCTTTAAGTTTTACAGTATTGCTCTCGACAGACGATATTGACGCTCGCAGAAATCCCGAAAGGCGAATTATATACTCCTCGGCTAATGATGGGTTTTCCTTAATCAGCGACTTCAAAATGCTCATCGAGTTGAACAAAAAATGCGGATGTATCTGTTTTTTTAGTTGATTTTTAGCAGCTTCCATGTTTTCTAACTTTAGTCGGGCATTCTCCAACTCAAACTTTGTCTTCTTATCGTGCAATAAAACCATTTCCTGAATAAACAACACAAAAGTATTTGTAACAATAGCCATCACAAATGGCGATAAATTTCCCATTGAATGCGTGTGTGGATGAGCATTAACACTCTCAAAATTGGCATATATGTTTGATGATTTTATAAACAAAACAAAAAATCCGGATGCTAATGACGTAAAAATATAAGAGGATATATATTTAAGCGCTTTTGTTTTACGGTTTTGCTCCTCTCTTTCGGCTATATGTGTAATTATTAGGTTGATAGACCAAACAATATAGATATTTATGAAAAACAGGGGAATGGATATCAAATAAAACTTTATCGGAAGATGTCGTGTTGCCAAAATTGGAGCCAACGACAGTAAAGTCATTAACAGCGTGGTGTTTAACGACAGCTTGATTAATTTCCTACGTGTCAAATGCGAAAGTGTCATGTTGCAAAAGTACAATCAATATTTGGTGTAATTAGCAACATTTTTGGTTAAGCGGACAAAATCGTGGTTAAAAAGGACAACGAATTTCAATTAGCAATTGGAACACAGATGATAAGGATTTAACGGATTATCACGGATTTTTTTGTAGGGGGCTGTCTTAAAAGTATTATTTAACAAAAAAGTTGTAATACCGATTGGACAGCTATTATAGTCCAAACTTCACTATCGTTCGTTTGAACTATGTATCTGTAGCATCGGTATTTACCATTGTAAAATTTTAAAAAGATTGGACTATTTTAAAATTACAATTGGTATAAAACAAAAAAGCCCTGTGTTCATACACAAGACTTTTCTGCGATTCCGATAGGATTCGAACCTATGACCCACAGCTTAGAAGGCTGTTGCTCTATCCAGCTGAGCTACGGAACCCTTTTTTTCAGGCTGCAAATATACAACTTTTTTAGTTATTACCTTAATCTATTTTTGCAAGTTGTTTAGTTTGCTGACTATAAATAAAAAATTTAACATATTTATTTGGTTAAGCCGCTGATTTTTAGTAACTTTAAGTTATAATACATAAATAAAAAAATATGCTACGATACAAGGAAATGACAATAGTTTCAGAATTAAAAGGCAATCAAAAAGAGTTGCTAATTTGCAAAAAGAAATTGCTAATCCCAAAGGAGTTTTTGCTAATAACATATTACAAACTGTTATTTGCAGACAGCGCTTCAACTTCGTTCACCGTATCACATTGTTAATTCGTAACTCGTAATTGCTAATTGACATTTGATGTTTATATTTGTAGCTGATTACCTTTAGAA
>DAOOBP010000075.1:0-9203 GCA_035407925.1 Salinivirgaceae bacterium | reverse complement strand
CATCAATGGAGAAGGTTTTAATTAAAGGAAAAAACAGCGAATCAACTATATTAATTGGTGAAAGCATTGATAATTTAACAAATTACATTCCTAGTAAGCAAGTTTACATAATTACCGACCAAAATGTAAACATACTGTATGAACAACACTTTCCAAATTTTCCTAAATATGTTATAGTGACAGGCGAAGACTCAAAAAACTTAGCTTCACTTGTAAAAATATACCAATGGTTATTAGAATCAGGAGCCGATAGAAACTCTTTTGTGGTTGGTATCGGCGGTGGCGTAGTTAGCGATATAGCTGGATTTGTGGCTTCAACTTTTATGCGTGGAATCTCTTTTGGATTTGTTGCCACAACTCTATTATCACAAGTTGATGCAAGCATTGGTGGGAAAAATGGAGTCAATTTAGATAATTACAAAAACATTATCGGGACATTTAATCTTCCAAAGTTCGTAATTTGTGATATTTCGATGCTCAAAACTCTATCGGGCGTGGAGTTATCGGATGGTTTTGCAGAAATGATAAAACATTGTCTGATAGCAAGCTTTTCTGATTTTGAATTTATGGAGCAAAATGCTGATAAGTTAATTAAGTGTGATATCGAGACAATTACACCGCTATTGGCACGTTCAATTCAAATCAAAGCTGATATTGTAAACAACGACGAAAAAGAGACAGGATTGCGGAAAACATTAAACTTAGGACATACGTGGGGGCACGCAATAGAAAAAACAACTAATTTGTCTCATGGTCATAGTGTTAGTTTAGGTCTTGAGTTCGCAGCTCGTTTGTCACATAAACGAGAATTAATTACACATAGAGATTATATGAGACTCGTTGGTTTATTGCGTTCATTTAATTTGCCTGTTTGTTATAATGTAGATAGATCCGAAGTTTTTGATGCACTAACAAAAGATAAGAAGAAAAACGGCAGTGTAATAGATTTTATTTTTTTAAATGGATTAGGAAGTGTAATCATCGAAAAAATTAGTTTTGATGAATTAAAAAAGTTTGTTTTTGAAAAATAGACCAATTATTTTCGTATATGACAAAAAACAATTAATAATAATGGGATACAAATAAGTTGGAAGTTGGATGTTAATAGAGTTTACAAAAGCAGTGTACTAGGTCACTGAGCTTGTCGAAGTGACGTGTGAAAGCCATTGGCTATTGGCTGTTTGCTATTAACCGTTGGCAATTAATGGGACAATTGTTGTATCAATAGCCACGACTTTCAAGTCGTGGAAAGGGAACAGGTACACAGAATTGGGCTTTAGCCCAAAAATTAGGAACCAAACTTATAAAAATCTTGTATTCAGGAATAAATAAATGTTTTTTTAATTTTTGTCACGTACTTAGATCAATTATATAAAATGCACACAAACAGCAAAATATGTATAGTTATAGGTAACTTAACCTACGAAAAAGCGATACGAGCAATTGAAAACATTTCATTTGCCGAGATACGAATGGACTTACTTAACTATACCGACCAACAGTACCAAAATATATTTGCCAAACTAACAAACTCAATTGCAACCTATAGAGATAGCGTTGATACACAGACTGTTGAACAAAACTATACAACAGCAATTAAATATGGGTGTAGTTATATAGATTTAGATGTAGAACTATCTGAAAATCTGCGTTTAAAGCTAATTGAAAAGGCTCGTAACAGTGGTTGCCAAGTAATTTTATCTTACCATAATTATATAAACACACCAACTCTGCAGGAGTTAACTAAAATCATAAACAATTTGTTTACAAAAGGTGCAGATGTTGTTAAAATTGCTTGTATGGTTAACGATCATGCCGATTGCGCAAGAGTTTTAGGTTTATACGAAAATCATAAAAACTTGGTGGCTTTCTGTATGGGAAAACTTGGGCTAATTACACGTTTGGCAGCCCCAATCATTGGCGCACCATACACTTACGCATCAATTTCGGATACAGAGATTGCACCCGGATTGCCAAGTTATAGTTTGGTTAATGATTTTTTAGAAAAGTATAACGTTGATTGAACAAATATGCAAGCTCCCACAAAAAAAATATTTGCCGTTTTTGGAAATCCGATTTTGCATAGTCGTAGTCCTCAGTTGTTTAATGAGGTGTTTGAACATGATAATATTAACGCATATTATACACGTATTCAGGCAACTAACGGCAAAGAGGTTGCCGATATTATTAAGGAACATAAAATCAGCGGAGCAAATATCACGACACCATTTAAAGAGGCTGTTTTAGAATACGTTGATAGCATATCAGATGAAGCCAAACAAATAGGAGGTATAAACGTTGTTATCAATTTTAACGGAACGCTTTTGGGGCACAACACCGATCATTTAGGTGCTACAAAGCCATTAGAAAAGATTGTGGATTTAAAAACGGCGAATTGTCTTGTACTAGGCGCAGGCGCAGCAGCAAGAGCAGCCGTTTTTGGGCTGATACAGAAAGGCGCAAATGTTACAGTCGCCAACAGAACATTTGAAAAAGCGAAACAGATAGCTAAAACATTTAATTGTAAGGCAATTAGCTTAGACAAGTTGGAGCAATATATAAATAAAACCGATATAATTGTTTCGTCACTCCTTCCACAAGCAAATCCATTAGAAGGGATAATTTTGCCCAAAAATCTGATTATCTTAGATGCAAATTATCGCCACTCAGGAGTAGCTACTTACGCCTTAGAGCAAGACTGTAGGCTTATTTCAGGAAAAGAGTGGCTTTTGTATCAGGCAATAGAAACATATAAGTTGTTTTTTGGCAAAGAACCAGATAAATCAATTATGGAGGCGAAATTTAGTAGCAACTTAAATCCCGAAAACATTAATGCTTTAGAGTTAAATCCTAATGTAAAACATGTTTATTTTCAAGATGTTGATATTGTAATATATACAAGTTCAAGCGATGAAGCCGAATTTAACAAACGTTTAAATGAAGAAAAAAATATGCTCATCAACGGTTAAGGGAACAGTTCAAGCGCCTGCATCAAAAAGCGTTGCACAACGTGCAATAGCTTTGGCTACGTTGGCTGAAGGTGTATCAACTATAAAAAACGTTGGCAGTAGCGATGATGTTTTGGCAACAATAAACGTTTGTAAACGTCTTGGAGCAGAAATTTCGGGTAATCATAAATTGCTAACTGTTAAAGGTGGCTTGAAATCACCTACAGAAACACTGAACTGTGGCGAATCGGGTTTATGTATCAGAATGTTTTCTCCTATTGTTGCTACGCTCGATAGCTCGGTTGTGATGACAGGAGAGGGAACCCTGAAAAAGCGTCCAATGCAGATGATTGCAGACTCGTTGACTCAGTTAGGTGCAACTTGTTTAACAAACAACGGCTTTTTGCCTCTCAAAATAAAAGGACCTATCAAAGGCGGTGAAATTAATATTGACGGCTCCATTAGTTCTCAGGTACTTACAGGACTTTTAATGGCTACGCCTTTTGCAGAAACTGATACCATTATAAAAGTTGATAATCTGAAAAGCACTCCCTATATTGATTTGACAATAAGAATAATGCAAGATTTTGGGGTGGATGTCATAAACATTAATTACGAAAAATTCCTAATAAAATCATCTCAAAAATACCGTTCTGTTGACTATGAGGTTGAGGGTGACTGGAGCGGCGCTGCTTTTCTGTTGGTTGCAGGTGCAATTGCCGGCGAAGTTGAAGTTACAAACATTTTCCCAAACTCTTATCAAGCCGACCGCGCAATTATTGAGGCTTTAAAATTAGCGGGAGCTGATGTTGTTATAAAACAAAACTCTGTTAAAGTTCTGAAAAACAGTCTTGTGGGATTTGACTTCGATGCTACCAATTGCCCCGACCTTTTTCCGCCTTTAGTAGCGTTAGCCACACACTGCCAAGGAAAAACAGCAATCGCAGGCATCGATAGATTAAAAAACAAGGAAAGCGACAGAGCCACAACACTCAAACAGGAGTTCGAGAAATTCGGAATAAAAATCGAACTTGCCAACAACGCAATGACAATACACGGCGCAAAACTCAAAAGCGCAAGCCTCTTTTCTCACGATGACCACAGAATAGCAATGGCTTGTGCCACAGCTGCTTTAAGCGGTAACTGTACGGTTGAAATTGAAAACGCAGAAGCCGTAAACAAAAGTTACCCCAATTTTTTCGATGACCTAAAAACCATTACTCAATAAATAACTGAAGATGAATACTTTCGGACAACTATTTAGAATTAGCATATTTGGCGAGTCGCACGGCGATGTCGTTGGCGTAATCATTGATGGTGTAAAACCCGGAATGTCGCTCACTCTCAACGATTTTGAAGCTGATATTTTGCGCAGAAAATCGGGAGCAAAAGGCGCTACGCCACGCATCGAAGATGACAAGCCTCAAATAATTTCAGGCTTATTTAACGGATTTACAACAGGTGCGCCACTAACCATAGTTTTTGAAAACAAAAATGCACAATCAGCTGATTACGAGTATATTCGCGACACCCCACGCCCCGGTCATGCCGATTTTGTTGCACTTAAAAAATTTCAGGGCTTTAATGATTACCGTGGGGGAGGACACTTTTCCGGAAGACTCACATTAGCTTTGGTAGCGGCAGGAGTTGTCGCAAAAAAACAGATTGGCGACATAAATATCGAAGCAAAACTGCTATCAGTTGGTGGAAGCACAGATTTCGAAGCAATGATAGAGCAAGCTATAGCCGAAAACGACTCTGTTGGTGGAGTATTAGAATGTAACGCAACCAATATCCCGATAGGTTTAGGCGAGCCCTTTTTTAATTCGGTCGAGTCGGTAATCAGTCATCTCGCATTTTCAATACCCGCAGTAAAGGGAATTGAGTTTGGGGCAGGATTTGCAGCAGCAACAATGAAAGGCTCGCAACACAACGACCCCCTTATAGATATATCCGGAAAAACAGAAACAAACCATTCCGGCGGAATTACAGGCGGAATTACCAACGGCAACAACCTTATTTTCAGAGTAGCAGTAAAACCAACTCCAAGTATCGACAAAGAGCAGTTAACCATAAACCTGAAAACAGGAAAACGCGAAAGCATTAAAATAGGCGGTCGTCACGATGCCTGTATCGCTTTGCGTATGCCTGTGATAATTGAGGCTATTACTGCAGTTGCTCTCGCAGACTTAATTTCAATTAGTAATTAATTATCAACAATAACTTTATGTTCCACGACACCATTTGTGGTGTGGAGTCTAACAAAGTAGATACCACGTGTAAGTGAAGACACATCTACAGTGTTTTCTGTGCTAAACATTTCTGTTTTATTTTGTATCAACTTACCAAGAGCATCGTAAAGTTCAAAACTATAAATGGGAGTATCACTTTTTATATTGAGCAAATTGCTTGTTGGATTTGGATATATAATTACAGATGATTGTGCAACATCCTCAATTCCGGTAAACATATTTGGCATAAAATCTTTCCACTGTTCTCTATTTTGATAGAGGGACAAACTTCCCTCAGGTACGTAGAGTGCACATGGGTTGTCATCTGTGCCCTTTGGAATACCATAGAATACATTTAAACCTAAAGATACAAAAGCAGGGTTTGGCACATTAGATATAATTGAAGTTAAGCTGGTACAGTTTTTAAAAGCCGAACCTCCAATATGAGTTACCGATTCAGGAATATTAATTGTTGTTAAGCTTTTACAATTTTCAAAAGCCCAATCTCCAATTGATGTTACTGAATCAGGAATATAGATTGATATTAAATTTTTGCAATTGTAGAAAACTTTCCATTCTATTGAAGTAATAGATGAGGGGATATTAGCTGATATTAAGTTTTCGCATTCAGCAAAAGCAAAAATTCCTATTGATGTTACCGATTTAGGAATATTAATTGAAGTTAAGCCACTGAAGTTAAAAGCATTATCCCCAATTGACGTTACAGATTCGGGAATATAAACCGATGTTAAATTAGTACAATAGCTGAAAACAAGATCCTCTATTGAAGTAACAGAACCGGGAATAATAAATGATTTTAAACCCCTACATGCGGCAAAGGCACTCATCCCAATTGATGTTACCGATTCAGGAATATTGATTGATGTTAAATTTATACATCCAAAAAAAGCACTTTCCCCAATTGACTTTACCGATTCAGGAATATTAACTGATGCTAAATTAGTACAACAGCTAAAAACATCATCCTCTATCAAAGTAACGGAGTTGGGTATATTAATTGACGTTAAACTTTTACAATTAGAAAATGCCGATTCTCCAATTGATGTTACCGATTCAGGAATAATAATTGATGTTAAGCTTTCACATTCGTAAAAAGCCCCATCCCCGATTGACGTTACCGATTCAGGAATATTAATTGATATTAAATTTTCACAATAGGAAAAAGCATTTTTTCCGATTGTTATGACAGAAGCAGGAATGCTAATCGATATTAAGTTAGAACACAAGTTGAAACCATAATTTCCAATTGCTGTAACCTCAAATGCAATATCATTGTAGGTTACTGTGGTTGGAATAATTACAGTTCCTGCAGGTTGTTCATCATAATCCCAATAGTATTCATGTTGAGGGGTTACCTCTACCGTTGCAGGTGAAAGGCTTGTGATTTTGTAGTAAAGACTATCCGCCTTAAACTTTTCGCCTACGTTTTGTGCCAAGGCGGTTGTACTTATTGTAAAAGCAAGTATGCTGACAATGATCCCTTTAATTTTACTCATAACTATTTAGTTTTTATTTCTTGTTTCAAAAATACTGTTTTTTTGTTAAAGTACGATAGTTTTAACTGTTTTACAAAATCCCTTGACTAAGTGTGAAAGCACATAAATTTTTAATGAATTGGGTTTTTGACAGTTATCTTTTTGTGATTAGTACAACCATATATGCAAGCGCCACCCATCGAAGAAAAAAATAGCAAGGCAGAATGTTAATAACCTTTCACCTTGCACACTTCGATAAGCTCAGTGCACCGCCTTGTTCCTTGTTCCTTTCACCTTGTTCCTTTCACCTTGTACCTTTCTCCTTTTCCCTTAAAACATTTTACTTCGCTTCACAAGCCACGGAGATAGCACACTACTAAAAGGATTATCTATATCAGCCTCAACAAGTTCAATTTTATATTGTAAACAGCGTTTTTTTAACTCGTCGAACTTTTCCTTAATCTGTTGCAAATAGTATTTGCGGTACTCGGCAGGGTTCAACTTAAAGCTTTCGCCCGTTTCCATATCAATTAGTTTATATGGGCGATTATCAAGCTCAAACATCTGTTCGGTTTTTTTGTGAGTTACGTGAAAGATTATCACTTCGTTTTTATTATACCTAAGATGTTCTAATGATTCATATATCTCATTAACAGGAGTTTGAGTAAACATATCGGTAAATAGTACAATCAATGAACGTTTGTTAATAACCTCGGCTATTTGATGTAGTGTGTCGGCTGTTGCCGTTCCGGTTTTGGTTTCTGTGTTGTATTTGCTTCGCAGAATATCATCTAATTTGCTGAATATCAGTTTTTGATGACTGTTTGAAAGGCGTGGCGCAAAGTGCTCATCAACTTTATCAGAAAAAAGAGTTAGCCCCACAGCATCGCGCTGACGATTAAGCATATGCGAAATAGCAGCTGCGCAAAGAGCCGAATATCCAGCCTTGTGAATGGTTTTATCCGTAGGGTAAAACATTGAGCTACTGCAATCTATAACAATTTGGCAACGCAGATTTGTTTCAGCCTCGTAGTTTTTGACAAAAAGTTTATCGGTTCTGCCAAAAAGTTTCCAGTCAATATGTCGTACAGATTCCCCCTGATTGTAAACCCTATGTTCGGCAAACTCGACTGAAAAACCGTGATACGGACTTTTGTGGATACCCGAAATAAAGCCGTCAACTATCTGGCGCGCAAAAAAATCGATACTGTTCAGGTACGATAAAGATTCTATCTGTTCGGCTGTTGTTAAAAACATATTGCTCATTTAATAAACTATTTTTGCAAAAATAACTATTTTTTCAAATAGCGTCCACGTTGTTTTAAGATTGTAAAAATCCCCATTTAAAAAGCGATAACCCCAAGGTAATTACCACAGCGCCAGAGAAATCCATATCTCTACCGCTATAATCGAGAGTTCTAAGAGTTTTAAACGCATCCATAGTGGTATATTCGCACTTCAACACTATTGCGGGACCATATTCTGTTCTTTCAATATAGATTCCGCCGCCAATGCCATAACAAAAGTGAGGTTGGAACTTTCCGGTAGCGGTTATGTATCCGTCATCAGTTTTGTATTTGAATTTTCGGGGGTTCCATGGAGTAAAAAATAGCCTGCATTCTGGCATAATTCCCACGGTAGTTACATTCTCTTGTCCTTTATTAAACTTAAAAACAGGAAGAAAAACCCTCGACCCCGCATAAAAGTAAAAGTTGTAGATTGATGTTGTAAGGTTCCTTTTCTCTTCATCACTTAAATTCCATTTAGGTTCAACAACGTGCGATGTAAGTCTAAATCCCCCGTGAATATTTGCCATATCAAAAATAGGATAACCTACGTCCATTCCGAGATGCCAGCTATTTTTCTTAAATTCAGGGTCAGTTCCTGCCAACATCTCTAAATTAAACGTTTGAGCACAAACCGTAAGGCTAACAAATTGAAGCAGTAGAATAGTTTTGGACACTCTAAATGTATGTTTTTTTACCATAACAAGTAATAACAGTAAAACGTAGATTCTATGGGCAAAAGTACAACATTATTCATCAAAACAGTTTAATTTTTTTATTGATGTCATAGATTCCATTTGTAAACGGAATTTATGGGGAGAAAAAATATACATTTTTTCGGAAAAAGAGAGAGGGAAAACCTTTCTTTCTTTAGTGCTTCAATAGGTACAATACAAAGTTCCCTTGTCCGTAGGACAACATGTGATTAACCATAGGCGCAAGCCTATGGGTGCGCTATAGCGCACAACCCCACCCGTAGGGTGGCACATACGAAAATAAAATTAGAAGTAAGAAATTAGAAATTAGAAATCAAAAATCTGTGTAAATCCGTTTAATCCGTGTGCTCTGTGTTCCGAAATCCGCCTTCCTAAATTCAAATCCCATTTTCACCATCCCAAAACACCAATATTAAAAAATAATTTTTATTTTTGTCAATGATAATAAAGTAAAAACCATTAACAACAGACACAATGGAAATGGAAGAGAATAAGGAGTACGGGCGAGAAAGGGACGAGATTTTCT
>DAOOBP010000074.1:0-9577 GCA_035407925.1 Salinivirgaceae bacterium | reverse complement strand
GTACAACACACTGGAATAACCCAAATACTGGCGCAACTAACGAAACAGGTTTTACTGCCCTGCCGGGTGGTTGCCGTTACTACTATGGCTATTTCATTTTCATTGGAGAATACGGTTTTTGGTGGAGTGCTACGGAGCACGATGGTACAAGCGCATGGACCCGTCGCATGCACTACAATTGCAGCAAAGTGGACAGGCGCAACTACCATAAGGAGTTAGGCTTTTCTGTCCGCTGTTTAAGGGATTAAAAGCAATTAGCAATGCGGTGCACTGAACGAAGTGTCGAAGTGTGCAATTAACAATGAACAATAAAGTGGGCTGATTGATAAATTATTAGCTGTTTATTTTAAAACAAGTTAATTAAGTAAAAAGTAAAAAGGAGAAAGTTAATAGCATTTTCTCCTTTTTACTTTTTTCTTGTTCCTCAATTACTTATTGCACACTTCGACTTCGCTCAGTGACCAAGTACAACGCTTCGCTCAGTACACTGCATTGTTCATTACTTTTTTCTTTCTTGTTAGCCAAAAATCAATGATAAATAAAAAATATACGCTTTTCAAGGCACTACATTAATATAAGTGCTAAATTTGCAATAATAACCGAAAATATAGATAGTCTGTGAAATATTCGCATATAATACCGTTTATATCTCTTATAGGCGACTTTTTTATTTTAAACCTCCTATTTATTTTCGGATTTGTTGTGTTCAATCCAGGAATAGAGCATTTTACAGACAAGCATATCCTATTTTATATCTATCTGAATTTTATATGGCTCGCTCTTGTTTTTATTTTTAAAGCCAACGATATTGATAGAAACACCAGAAAAAAAACCCTGTTTTTTACATATATCAAAATTATTGTTTTCTTCTTTGTAGGGTTTTTATTGTATTTCCAAGCGGTTCCGTTGCAGTATTATCCTCGTGGTCATATAAAATATCTTTTTGTAGTGTTCTTTGTCATATTAGTTGTATGGAAATTTACGCTCTATTATGCTTTCGTTTACTACAGACGAAAGGGCTATAATTTGAGCAATGTAATTGTACTCGGATATAGCCACAAAGCTCGCGAATTAGTCCATTATTTTTTGTTAAACCAATGGCACGGATATAAATTTGTTGGATTTGTTGATGAAAAAGTAGCAAAAAAAAGAGGCATTATAGGAACATACTCTGATTTACCCGATATTATAAAAAAGCACTCCATTAGCGAAGTTTATATAGCATGGGATACAATTTCAAAAGAGACTCTGTACAAAATAGTTGAAACAATTTCAGAGTTTCCAATTAAAACGAGAATAATCCCCGATTTAGATGTATTCTCCTTTAAATCAGCAGAAATAATTGATTATGGAATGGTGCCAGTAATTCAGATTCATTCTGGACCTCTTTCTAAATGGTATAATCGGCTGATAAAGAGAGGTTTCGATATTGTTGTTTCATTAATTGTATTAATTTGTTTTGTATCGTGGTTTACGGTTTTATTATGGATTATCTCTCTCATTACAAGGTCAGGCTCAATATTTTTTAGCCAAAAACGCACATGTATAGATGGAAAAGTATTTGTTTGCCACAAATATAGATCTATGCATCAGAATGAAGAAGCAGATACAAAACAAGCAGAAGAAAATGATAGTCGAGTAACGGTAATAGGTCGTTTCCTTAGAAAGTGGAGTTTAGACGAGTATCCTCAATTTTACAACGTTTTGAAAGGCGAAATGTCAATTGTAGGACCTCGCCCACATATGTTGAAACATACTGAAGATTATCAAAAACAAGTGAAACGTTTTATGTTAAGACATACCGTAAAACCCGGAATAACCGGACTTGCACAAGTAAACGGCTATAGAGGTGAAATAAAAAAATTGCAAGATTTAAAGCGTAGAGTACAATTCGATGTCAATTATATCGAAGATTGGACTTTCAATATGGATATAAAAATAATTCTTATTACGGTTTGGGTCATTATTCGTGGGCAAAAACAAGCGTATTAGAGTTAAAAGTTAAAAGTTTGTAAAGTTGAAAGTAGAGACAGCGTATGCGCTGTCTTTACGAAAGTAAGAGCGACCCTAATCAACAATTACGAATTACGAATTACGAGTTACGAGTTACGAATTACGGTAAACGGACAATTGCAAATTAATAACAAATTAATTGAATGTCAAGGCGTTGTAGAGAGGCTGTCTCAAAAATAACATTTAACTAAAAAGTTGTAAGGTGTCTCATAAGTGTCCAACTGCAAGGCGCTGAGATTGAGGGCGAAGGAGCGTACATGAAGCGATGCACTGAGCAAAGCCGAAGTGTACGTGACTGAGCCCGTGCTTCGACAAGCTCAGCAACCATATCGAAGTAACGTGGTTGCTGAGCGAAGTCGAAGTACAGCAATTGGACACTTATGAGACACCGCCCTCTTAATATTCCTTAATGGTTCAATGTTAAAAAGTAGTCGTTTTTGTAAGGTTTTATTGTGTATATTTGGGCAATAAAAAAAGTTATTATGAACGACATTTCAGTTAACGGTTATTTTCACAAGTCAGAAATATCTTACTGTCTGCCTTTAGTAGAGGAGCGCATAGCTAACCAAAAAGTTGACAAAACCTTTTGGCACCGTGAAGAAATAGAAGAGTGCGTCTTGCATGATTTCGATCACCAAAAACTTGAAAAAACGTTATCATCATTAATTCCATACAAGTTTCAACCTTATACGCTATATCGCGTTGTTACGAATAGAGATAAAAACTATATGATGACGGTTTTTTACAACGATATAACATCGGCAAGTCACGCAAAGGTTCAACTTCCCGACCTTAATGAATCGGTCGCCGAAATGAAAGCCGATGTAAAAGGGTTTAAGTTTGATTCCCATATTGAAGATAATAAAACCATAATAATCCTGAAAAGCATTAACTCTGCACGAAATACGGTTTTGAACAACGTCGTTGAGACATTCCAAAAGCACAATATTTTTCCACGATATATGGAGATATGGTACATGAAAACGCGCGATAAGGCTGTTAAATCACTCTATTTTGTTAAAACTGTTTTTGATAGTAAAATTGACATTGCTGAAATCAGCTCTCTTAAAGATGATTTTGAACGATATCTTCACCGTTATATCAAGCCCATGAGCGTTTTTGACATTGTAGGACCTTCGATGGTTGGACCTTCAAGCTCGCACACGGCAGGTGCAAACAAAATAGGTCAGATAGCACGAAATATAATTATCGCCCGTGCTAAATTTGATAACGATCCTGTGAAATTGGTTACTGTAAAACTATTAGCTTCGTTTCGTGATACTGGACCAGGGCACTATACGCCATCTGCAATTGGTGGAGGTCTTTGGGGTTTAGAACCCGACCATCCGCAGATGTTACAGCATGGCGACCCAGCTTTTGTGAACGAGCACGGTATTGATTTTGGCGAATTTAAGGCAGATTTTGGTGGATATAAACGTGGATCAGTCGAGGAGGAGCTTAAATATAAAAACGAAAATAATAACAATATCGCTGAAATCATTGTAGAAACAGCACAAACCTCTTATACTATTACAGGATTCTCGATCGGTGGGGGTAACGTAGAAGTTAGGTACATGGACAAACGTCTATCTTCGCCAATAAACGGCAAGGAGAATTTTTATTACTACAATCAGGAGATAATCTCTCAAAACGAAGCGAAGAAACACGCTGGAGCTGTTTTAATTCTACCAATTATCGAAGCCGAGGGCGTTGGAAAGAAGAACTATCGAATGCCATTTAATACTTTTGAAGAGTTGAGCGCCTATATCCGCGCAGAGAAAAAAGAGCTTATCGATGTTATTATCGAGGTTGAAAAAAATTTGCAGGGATCTTCTCCCGACGATATTTTAAGCAAGGCAGCTGAATATTGGCGTATTATGAAAGCATCAGCAAAGAAAGGTGTTAGAAGCAGTGAACTATCGCTATTAAAGCTTACAGGAAAAGATGCCTCGCGTATTAACAGATATGTTCATAAAAACCCACTGTTTAACAATGTCTATGGACGTGCTGCTGCCTATGCAGTTGCTGTTAACGAAGTAAATGCCAAATGTGGTGTTATAGTTGCCTGTCCTACAGCAGGTTCGTGTGGTATTTTGCCAGGTGTGTTGCAAGCCTATTCCGAAATATCTAAACCAGACCGTAAAAAAATTAATGAAGCTATCTTAGTTTCAGGATTTATGGGTATGATTTTGTTTAACGACGTAACAACCGCCGGAGCAGACTACGGTTGTCAGGCTGAGGTGGGAGTAGGCGCAGCAATGGCTGCCGCCGCGTTGACTTATCTTGAAAATGGCTCGTCAACAGAAATCATTCAAAGTTTTATTTTGGCAGTTAAAAACTCGTTAGGCTTGATTTGCGACCCCGTTGCAGGCTTGGTTGAAGTCCCCTGTGTTAAGCGAAACGGTATTTTTACTTCTGTTGCCATCACAGCTTCAATGATGGCTTTGAGTGGTGTACGTTCGTTTATATCGCCAGACGAGGTTGTTCTAACAATGCGCGAAGTTGGCGATAAACTCAACCGTGATTACAAAGAGACAGCAGGAGGAGGATTGGCAAAAACACGCGACGGAAAAGCTGTTGATAGAGCTTTCGCTTCGGAAGTTAGAAGGTTTTTCGGAGAGGAGTAGTAAATTTGAAGGCGATGTACTCGGTCGCTGAGCGGAGCGTTGTACTGAGCGAAGTCGAAGTGAGCGCAGTCGCTACGCACTGAGCTAGTCGAAATGAAGTATAAAAGGTGCAAGGTGCTGTACTGAGCGAAGCCGAAGTGAGAAAGGTAAAAGTCTTAAGCTAATGCATGAATCGAAGCTCATAATTTAACTTTCAACTGCTTACCCAATATTGTCAATCGATATTTTTGCAAACTGCTATTAGGCTTATCTGGGATAGTCATTTCTATAAATCCTTGTTCTAATGCAGGTTTTAAATAATTTGAACGGAAGTTTTCTCTATGGGAAAGACCCAATTTTGTTTGCATCTCTTGCCTATCCATCTCCTTGTACATTATCTTAACCAGTTCTTTGACTTGCTCGGTTACTTGCTCGGTTACTTGCTCGGTTACTTGCTCGGATACTTGCTCGGATACAGGAAATGTTATTCGTAAAAAGTTCTCCGTAAATTTAAAACATTCTTTTCCGTAACTTCTCATAATTCGAGGAACACCCGAACCAAGGTGTTCTACCAAGTCCAAATCCCTGAAGACACGCATTAATTCCTTATTGCGTGGCACTGAATATCCTCCAAAGAATTCGTTTTCTGTCATGCCTTGTGGTAAACTCCCAAATGATGTGATTTCTATCCGATCATCAAAGAACTCAAACTTTGGCGGCACCTCTGAAGTATAGTCATTGTGGACAATGGCATTAATCACAGCTTCGCGCAAAGCAACAGGATTCCATAATCTTTTTTCTTTACGTTCTTTTGGGGTTATTTTAGCTAATGTTTTATTTTCTACCTCTATTTTATCCAGCACTTGTTTAACGGCTTTAACTAATGAACAATATCCGTATTCGTTATTTTCCATCAAGTCTATTCTGTCAAGACCATCGTACTTAGCCACTTTTATAGACATTCCATTAATATCAGCCAGCAAATATGCTACATAATTGTATTGCCCTTCTTCTGTAAGTAATTCCAAATTAGATGCAAACTGTTGATTTAACGTTTTCTTTGCTCCCTCATAGTAAATCTTAAGCTGTTCAAAGGCAAGATTTTGATTTGGAGATTTTATTTTCCCAATGGAATCTCGGGTACGTTTGGCAAATAGCGATTCAATCATTTTAACAGACATCGGTTCCGCAGCCGTTCCGATACGGATGAAAGCGCCCTTTTCCGACATCCCAAGTTTCTTGATATAATATGGTTTTTCCGTTCCACTTGCCAAAGTGATTTTAATCACATCTTTCGATTCTATAGTTTATGCTGACACATCAAACAAACCCAAACAAGAAGGCATGATGTTATTTTTCAGTCGGTCTTTGATTTTGAGCATATCGCTATCAATATTAGAAACGCCAACAGCCTTTCCTGTCTTGTCAATTCCGATATAAATTATGCCTCCTTCATGATAATTCAAAAAAGCGATTGCCTCTTTTTCCAAATCATCTGTGAGTACTCGTTTGTATTCTATGCGGTTGGTTTCTATATTCATATGCCTTTATTATTTTCATTCAGTATAAAGCATAATTTGTGAGTAATATCACCCTCTGTTTTCTTAAATTTGGTCTGAACAATTTTTCTATCTTTATATTTTACTTTGACAGCTTCATTCCGTCCATATGTTTTTCCTGTTATTATTGGTTTTAAAATTCTTGCTTTTGGATATAGAATAGACTTCTCTCTTTGTTAGAAAAATGTATATTTTTCTCCTCAGAAAATTGCGTTTACTAATGGAATTTACCTGCAAATCTATTAAAGAATTTCGACTACACAATAAGTGTAACAGAGAAAACACATTAAAATAGATGAGATGAAAAATACAGGAATTTAACTGATTGGACAGCTATTATAGTCCAAACTTCGCTATAGATCTTTTGAACTATGTATTTGTAACATCGGTATTTACCCCTTAACTCCGTTCCGTGCGGAGTCTGGGTGAACCATGATTATTAAAAATTACAATTGGTATAATGCCTGAACTTACAAATGTGAAGCAGAGAATCAATAAATTTAAAAATAATCGCTTTATTCTTACCTTTGCCACCCGAAAACAGTTATAAATTGGACACTAAAAGCAAAAATATAAAGTTACTTGGCGAAGCTCCTATTCGTCATGTTTTGTGGAAGTTTTTCTTGCCTGCGTTTACTGGCGTGGTTGTCAATTCGTTATACAATATTGTAGATAGAATTTTCGTAGGACAAGGCGTTGGAGCAATGGCGCTTACTGGGCTTAGCGTGGTTTTCCCGATTATGATAATTATTAAGGCTTTTGGGATGCTTATAGGCGTTGGTTCGGGTGTCAGAGTGTCAATATTTCTTGGTAAGAAAGACTTTGAAAGTGCTGAACGCGTATTAGGTAACTGTTTTATATTGTTGATTATCGCCTCAATAGCTCTGACTTTGATGGGCTTTTTAATCAAAGAACCACTTTTAATATTTTTTGGAGCTAGCAAAGAAACCGTAGCGTATGCTAACGATTATCTTGATATTATACTTGCAGGAACAATTTTTAGTATTCTTGGTTTTTCGCTTAACAGTGTGATACGTTCAGAGGGAAATCTCAGTGTTGCCATGAATTCAATGCTTATAAGTGCAGGAATGAACATCGTTCTCGACCCAATTTTTATTTTTGGTTTTGGTATGGGAGTAAAGGGTGCAGCTTGGGCAACAGTTATCTCAGAGTTCGTGCTTTGTGTTTGGGTCCTACGGCACTTTTTTAGGTCAAAAAAATCGATAGTAAAACTAAAAGTTCCTAACTTCAGACTAGATAGAAAAATTATATTTGCGATATTCTCAATAGGTTTTTCTTCATTTGCTATACAGTTTGCTTCCAGTTTTGTACACGGTATTTTCAATGTGCAGCTTATAAAATATGGTGGCGATGTAGCAGTCGGAGCTATGGGAATTATTAACAGTGTCGCAACAATTATCGTGATGTCTATTGTTGCCTTAAATATGGCTGCGCAACCAATTATTGGTTATAATTATGGAGCCAAAAATTTTACTCGAATTAGGCAAACGCTATTTATATGTATTAAAGCTGCTACTTTGGTTGCTGTTGTGGGAACTATTTTTATACAGGCATTCCCTTCGATATTGATTAAAACGTTTAATGTTTCGAGTAAAGAGCTGTTAGAAATTGGGCGCGATGGGTTGCGTATTTTTATGTTAGCAATGCCAATTGTAGGTTTTCAGATAATTGCGGGTAGCTATTTTCAGTCGATCGGAAAGGCAGCAATATCGGCAACTATATCACTATTGCGACAAGTTATAGTATTGATACCCATTCTTTTAATTCTTCCTAATTATTGGGGGTTAACCGGAGTTTGGGCTTCTGCACCAATATCAGATTTTATTGCAGCAGTTATTTCATTTGTTTTCTTGCAACGTGAAATTAAAAAACTCAATAGAGCTATTGATGTTCAGCAGGTTTGGTAAAATATGGTCTGAAATTGTAAGCAACGAAAATATTTTGTAAATTTGTTGGAGACAAACCCAATAATAAACAGATATGATATATTTGATATTACTAATAGTGTTACTGACTGTTTTAGCAATGTTTGAGATTGTTATCAAAAGCAAATCAGACAGACAATTTATTAAGTGGATTTGGGTTATTTTACTACTTCCAGGTTTAGGCGCTTTGGTGTATATTTTTCTCAAAAATAGAATTGCAATAACCAAAAAACAAAAAAACAAATCCAGATATTTTTGTTAATTGCTAATTGCACACTTCGGCTTCGCTCAGTGCACGCATTATTCATTGCTTTTCACTTGTTGTTAAAATTATTCATTGTATGTTGAATACCCATTAACACAAAGTTTTCTATTGCATTTACGCACACATCAAAGCGAGGAGCTATTATTTCGTACTCTTCTTGGCTCCATTTGCTTAAAACATAATCGACCTGAAAGCCCTTGGGATAATCGTTTCCAATGCCTAAACGTAGGCGCGAGAAGTTGTCGGTTCCAAGTGTTTCAATGATATGTTTAAGACCGTTATGTCCGGCATCGCTTCCTTTCATGCGTAGGCGGATAGTTCCTATAGGCAATGCAACGTCGTCTGTAATGACTAATATATTTTCTATTGATATATCTTCCTTTCTCATCCAATACCTCACGGCGTTTCCGCTTAGGTTCATGTATGTTGATGGTTTCAATAGTATTACATGTCTCCCCTTTATTTTAAATGTTGAAATATCGCCGTAACGTGCAGATTGAAAAGTAGCTTTGAATTTTAGTGCAGTAGCGTCAGCAACTTCAAAACCCACGTTGTGTCGTGTGTTTTGATACTCTTTCCCAATATTTCCCAATCCAATAATTAAGAATTTCATCAACTAACAGTTTGATTATTAAAAGAGTAGTATTGTATGGATAATTCACAAATACAACTCCCGTTTGATCACAAATTGGTTTAATTCAATTTGTTATAAACGGGAGAGGGTCGTTATGAAACTTATAGATGTTTGTTATTGTTCTTGTTCTTCAGTTTTAGCAGTGCTACGGCTGGCGTCAACTTTTACTATTGGAGTTTGTTTTGGATCAAGAAATGTTAAACCTTCAACTTTAACATCAGATACTTTTATTCCGTGTGCAACATCAAGGTTGCTGATGTCTATTTTTATTGTTGGAGGAAGGTCTTTCATTAAACCTTTAACGTATAGTTTTCTTGTTATAAGTCTAAGTTTACCACCACGCATCACTCCCACTGATGTTCCCGTAAGTTCAACCGGCAGTTTTACTTTGATTGGTTTTTTTTCATTAACTGCAAGAAAATCAACATGAATGATTTTGTCAGTAACCGGGTGATATTGAACGTCTTGGGCTATCGCAGTTGTTTTTGTACCTTCGATGTCTATATCAAACAAATAAACATGTGGGCTAACAATACCTTTTTCAAAATCGAGGT
>DAOOBP010000073.1:0-9658 GCA_035407925.1 Salinivirgaceae bacterium | reverse complement strand
AGGTTATGTTTTCAATATTCAGACACATGCATTGTGTCTATACACCCAAATCTCTTACACCATCACGTTCAACGCATCATTAATTGTTTTTTTGTCATGTACTAAGGATTTTTTCTTAGGAATCGCTATAGAGTGACTAGAAAAAACTACACCAATTTGCGATTGAGTTAAAAGGTAAAAGTGGAAAGTGAAAAACGGGAAGCGCTTTTAACTCTTTTGCCTTTTAACTTTACAAACTTTTAACACATTTCGACATTTCGACTACGCTCAATGCAACGCTTTGCTCAGTGCACCGCCTTTTAACTCAGTAGGGTTTATTAGTTGCATTAATATTTCATCAATCCAACCTGTTTTGGTTCTTAGCCATTGGCGCTTACGACCGCAAGTGACAAATCCAAGTGACTCGAACAGCTTGATACTGGATTCATTATCAGCCGGGATAGTGCAGTAAAGTTGTTTAAGTAGTAATACGTCAAAAGAGTAGTTAATCAACAGTTTAAGGGCTTCGGAAGCGTATCCTTTTCTACGGTTTTCATCAGCTGCAATTAATATTCCTACACCTGCACGTTGATGTTGTGGGTCAAAATCAAACAAATCAACAGAACCTATGGTTACTGCTTGATTATCATTGGTTTCTATCATTAAGCGTAGCTGTCGCATTGCGAAAATATCTCTATTTGCTGTTTTGACATATCGAATTATCTCATCTTTACTAAATGGGGCTAACGTTGTGCTAATAAGCCAAATATCTGTATTGTTCTCCCATTCAAAAATAATTTCCGCATCTTCGGGTTCTACTGCTCGTAAACGTACTAATTTACCTGTCAAATAAATGCTCATATAAAAAACTATTTTGTTATAATTAAAATTGCTGTGCCACTAAATCCCAATATTTTCAGATGTTTTTGCATCTGTCTTGCCAACTCTAAATTATCAAACGGATAAATATAACGATAAATTCCGTTGCTATCTATTATCGTACAAATATTTTCAGCTTCGGGCAATGTAAAAATATCTATGGGTTGAGCCGAAGCCCATATTTGAACATAAAAAGTCTGATTTTCAGTTTGATTGGTTGGTATTTGACCATCTTTTATGGGTTTTATTCTTTCTCTATGTTCGTCATAAACAGCAATATATGCATGCTTAAAATTGCTGTTTGATAGTTTTGACAACACGATTGTCGCTTCCCAGTAACTTTCAAACATTCCAAGACAGTAACGTGGTTTCCTTCCTGAATTATCAATCCAAACATTCGTATAACCTACGATGTTGATTTTGTGATATTGCAATGCGTTAACATCTTCTAAGTTGTCAGATAAGACAATTGTGTATTTTTGATTTTCAGAAGTGTTTCTAAAATATTTTGCATCTGAAATATCAATAACCGAGTATTCGGGATAAGCGCGAGAAGATGAGTAGATTGTAAAAATTCTATTTTCCGGAAGAATATCTAAGTTGCCATTAATTGCGTCAGCAGTACTTGAAAAATTAGCAATCTTTTTAACCGAAATATTTTTGTCGGGTATTTCATTGTTTGTCAACAATTTGTGAATATAATTCCATCGCTCAAAAGCAATTTCTGATTTGCTGCTTTTTATTGCCCTACGCCCGCTGATTAAATAATCTCCTTTCGATACTTTCGTTTCCTTTACCCATGCGTTAAATTCGCTAAGTTGCATATTGTCAACAATGTCAATATTCTGGTTAAAAAAAATATCAAAAGAATTATCTGTTTTGTTGTCAGTGTCTGCAGCAAAATCGACAATATAAAGAGGGTAATTATACTTTGGTGGTATTTTTATTTCACGTGTGATGGTTCTAATCTCGTTGCCAGAAATAGTGACATAAGAGTTTTTATCACTGTTGTTTCCTACTTCAAAAACTTTGGTAATGCTGTCTATAACATCCGTACCTACCAAAATGCCGAGTGAATCTAAAATTGAAACTTGTATCTTTGCGTTTTTGATTTCTGGTTTACAAGCGACAACTCCTTTGATTGTAGGGTAAAAATCACTCTTGTTTTTTCCCGACTGAGTTATAATTGATTTGTTAGATGTTGCAAATTCGATTTTAACATCAATAACTTCATTTAGTTGCAATTTGTCGCTTGTGTCTCTCCTTGTGATTATTCCTTTTTCCCCATTATCAAATGTAAAAAGACGAACGTCGTTTTTTTCTGTGTTTATATTTGAACCGACATTTAAGGCTTCACTCCAACTATCAGTAATTGAGCAACTTGAGTAATATATATCAAAACCTCCAAAGCCCACTTTCCTGTCGCTTGAAAAAAGTAAAACCGAGTCGTTTTGGGTAAATTGAGGATAAATTTCATTATAAATTGAATTTATCTCACGCGATATATTTCTGACTGACAATGAGTTTTGATTATCCGACATAATCGTGTAGAATAAATCGTAGCCTCCTACACTACCCACACGTCGACTTGAAAAAACAATGGTTTCTCCTTTCATATCGATAGTTGCCGAGTGAATTGGAAATCCTCCATTAGAAAAGCCCTTTATAAGTGTCGGTTTAGAGTTGCGCGGTTTATTGGTTTGCAAAATGTAAAGCGTGGTTCTTGTTTTTTCGTCAGTAAATATAATTACCGAACCTGTTTGATTTGAACCTATAATAATTAAATGATCTTTTTTATTTGTATATGGAGTGCGAAACTCGGGCAATCCCCAAACCGAATCGACAAATACCGAAGTAAATTGAATATTTAATTTAATAGGATATTCTGGATCAATACCTTTATACGTTATTGTTTGCTGAAAAAGTATTGTTTTATCTTTATCTAAAACTATCGGAAAATTGGCACTACGAAAAGCTGAAACATTGCTAAATATCGAATCTGTGCAAATTTGGTACGACAAAACAACTTCATCATAAACACTGGTTTCTGAATTACAAAAGGACGTTTGCGATACTATCGAAAACAAATAAATGGAAACTAATAGTTTAAACATAATAAATATACGTTTCTACTGTTTTATTAGGTGTTTTGTTAAAATATAAACAGACGAAGCGGTGGCAAATTTACCTTTTTTAAGAATAGAAAAGTTTTCTATTATAAAAATCATGTTATTTAATCGTTAAAACAGTGATAAATGACTACCTATTCAACAATGGTTTTTACTATCTTTGTCGCTCCAAATACAGCTATCGCTGTTATGACAAAAATATAATTATTATGTTTTTTAAAGTTTTGGCTATTTGCCATTTGCTGCTTTTAATTATCGTCAACAGCATAAAATCCCAACCATATTTTTCAAACCCTTTAGATATTCATCAAACCTTATCAGGCAGTTTCGGCGAACTACGCTCATCCAACTTCCACTCTGGCATTGATATCAAAACTAATGGCGCTATAGGTCATAATATTTATGCCATAGCAGATGGATTTGTAAGCCGTATAAATATTTCGCCGTTTGGATATGGAAAAGCTATTTACATTGACCACCCTAACGGCTACACTTCTGTTTACGCACACCTAGACGGCTTTGTATTGCAGATTTCAGACTACATTGAAAGAGAACAATATGAAAAACAATCGTTTGCTGTTAATCTGTTTTTAGAACCAGACGTAATGCCCGTTAAAAAAGGCGACATCATTGGATTTTCCGGAAATAGCGGTACAAGCATGGGACCACACTTACACTTTGAAATACGTAACACAAGAACACATAAAGTATTAGATCCTCTCAATTTTAATTTTGATATAGTTGATAATATTCCGCCAAGATTTTACAATTTGTACTTCTATCCATTTGGGAAAAACAGCCATATTGACGGCGAGACTCAACGTATTAGAAAACACATTGTTAGAAAAGGTAATACATTTCGACTTGCCGATAACGATACCATAAAAGCCTTAAATAGAATAGGATTCGCAGCTCACGTTAACGACAAAGTAAACAACAGTAATAATATTTGTGGTGTTGTCAATCTTATTGTAGAAGTGAATGATATTAAAACGTTTGAGTTAAATATACCGGAAATATCTTTTAACGAAGTAAGATATGTGCAGTCGCATATCGATTATGAACTGTTTCGGAAACGAAAACGTTTAGTTCACAAATGTTTTATTGAGCCGGGCAATAAGTTCTCCAATTACGCCGATATCACCGGAAACGGATATCTACAAGTAAAACCCACAGACACGTTAAACGTTAAAATAACAGCATACGACAGTTATAAAAATCGTTCTACAATAAAGTTTGTAGTTTGCGGTTCGGAACAAGTTCCCGAAAATTTACGCGAACAAGCATATATTCAAAAATTTATACCAAACATTTCTAACATATTTGAAGATAGCGTATTGAAAATAACTACCCCTGCTAATGCCCTTTATGATACTGTTTTGTTCAACTATTCTATTTTACCTAAAAAAGCTAATACAGCGACATCTGTATATCGAATAGGAAATCCGAATATTCCTTTGCATAAACCCATTGAAATTGTACTAAAAAACTTATCAATACCAGTAGAGTTATCAGACAAGGTTGTTTTGATTGATTGCTCTAATGAAAAACCAACTTCGATTGACACAAAACCTACAGTTAGTAACAATGAAGTTATTGGCAAAACTAGAGTATTTACTGATATATCAATAGCTTACGACACAGTTGCACCAACTATTCTTCCACTTAATATCAAAAATAATGAAACTATTACCTCAAAAAGATCAATAAAAATAAAAATTATTGATAACTTGAGCGGCATTAACAAATACGACGGATTTATTGATAATCAATGGGTTTTATTCGATTACGATGCCAAAAACAATTTAATGGAATATACCTTTGATTCCAGATTTCCTGAAGGAAAAGAACATATCTTGAAAATTTCTGTATCCGATAATGTAGGTAACACATCAGAACGAGAAATTAGGTTTATAAAAGAGATGCAAAATGAGTAGAAAGAAAACCAATTGTATAGGAGTAATGTCTGGGACCTCTCTCGATGGCTTAGATGTAGCTCTATGTAGTTTTTGGGAAGAAGATGATAAGTCAAAATTTGAAATCATTGAAGCTGAAACCATTAACTATTCGAGCGATTGGTATTTTAAGCTCTCATATATGCATTATTTTTATGCTTACCAATTTTCATTACTAAACAACCAATACGGACAATTTATTGGCAAACAGGTAAACTCTTTTATTGAAAAACACCATTTAAACAAGAAAGATATTGCTTTCATTGCCTCGCACGGACATACTATATTTCATAGTCCTGACGAAAATATAACGATACAAGTCGGAGACGGTTCAGCTATTTATGCCGAAACAGGTATTAAAACAATTTACGATTTTCGGAGATTAGACGTTTATCGAGGAGGTCAAGGTGCACCCTTAGTTCCGATTGGCGACCATTTACTTTTTTCTGATTACGAGCTTTGCTTAAACTTGGGTGGCTTTGCCAATATCTCATATGCAAACGACAATAACAGAGTTGCTTACGATATCGTGCCTGTGAATATTGTGCTTAACAGTATTGCTCAAAGCGTCGGGCTAAAATATGATGCAGAAGGCAAAAAAGCCTCACTCGGAAACACAAATGCAGAGATGCTGGAAAGGTTAAATTTGTTGGAATATTACGCTAAACAACCCCCTAAATCCTTAGGACGTGAATGGGTGGAACAGTGTATAAATCCATTAATTGAAGTTAATGATATTAATGTAAACGATATGTTGCGAACATATGTCGAACATATTTGTATTCAAATTGCCAACACTGTTTCAAGATTTCCAAAAGGTAAAATACTCGTAACAGGAGGAGGTACTTATAACACATTTTTAATAAATCGATTACAGCAATTGTGTAAACATGAGTTAGTCATACCCGAAAAAAACATTATTGAATATAAAGAAGCCCTAATTTTTGCTTTTTTAGGATATTTAAAAACTACAAACCGCGTTAACACATTAGCAAGTGTAACGGGTGCGGTCTGCGATTCTATTTCAGGCATTGTTATTGAGGAATAATAAAAACTCTATCCAAAAGCTAAATAATGCAGCTACAATGTTTTCAGATTGACGCTTTTACAAACAAACTATTCGGAGGTAATCCGGCTTGTATAGTTCCTCTTAGCGAATGGCTATCTGACGAAATTCTACTTAAAATAGCGAAAGAAAATACGGTTGCAGAGAGCGCTTTTTTTGTCGATAAAGGAGAGAAAATCCATTTAAGATGGTTTACTCCCGATATTGAAATGGATTTATGTGGTCATGCAACACTTGCAACAGCTCATTGCTTAAAAACAATTATGGGATACAAGAAAGATAGTATCGTTTTTGAAACTTTAAGCGGAGACTTGACAGTTGATATCGAGGGAGAATATTACAAATTAGATTTCCCTGCAAGAGCACCACAGCCAGAAAATTTGCCGACAATTATTGAACAATCACTCAATATTCAGCCCGAAGAGGTGTTAAAATCACGTGACTATCTGCTCGTATATAAGAGTGAAAGCGATGTTAAAAACATAAAAATCGACAGACAGATTTTTGACCAAATAAACCTCGATCCAGGAGGCGTTATTGTTACAGCCAAAGGCGATAATTGCGACTTTGTTTCAAGATTTTTTACACCACAAGCCTCTATTTTGGAAGATCCTGTAACGGGTTCGGCTCACTGTTCGCTAATTCCGTTTTGGGCAAAAAGAGTTAACAAAAACAGACTTTATGCTGTACAGGTTTCTGAACGAAAAGGCGAACTATTTTGCGAAAACAAGGGAGAGAGGGTAATTATTGGAGGTCGAGCAAAAACATATTTAAAAGGAACTATCTATATAGATTGAAAAAGATTAAACATTGAATAACAATTGATTAAAACTATAAGCAAATGGAAATTTTCAAAATATACAACCCTGTTAATGTTCATTTTGGAAAAGATGTCCTTGATGATTTTGAACAAACTGTTGCTCAATACGGCAAAACTGTCTTGCTGATTTACGGAGGAACTTCAACTACAAAATACGGCTACGTTGATTTGATAAAGAATAAACTAATTAATCTCAATATTAAAGTTTTTGAATACAACGGAGTTAAACCAAATCCAACAGTAGAACAAGTTGCCTATGCACAGCAAATTGCAATAGAAAAATCGGTTGAGTGCATTGTTGCACTTGGTGGAGGTAGCGTAATAGATGCTGCCAAAATAGTATCAATTTGCGTTCCCGAAAAGTTAGACCCTTGGTTAGTGATGACTCGTAAACAAAAGGCAACCAGAGCTTTACCAATAATCTCGGTATTAACATTGGCAGCTACCGGAAGCGAAATGAACTGTTCAGCAGTAATTCAAAGTGAAAGCGCAGGTAAAAAGATAGGATTAACTGACCCCTTGATTTTTCCTAAACACTCGTTTCTAAATCCTGAGTTTACAACCACAGTATCTGTCGAACAGACTGCCTACGGCGTGGTTGATACGATTGCTCACGCAATAGAGGCGTGGTTTGGAACAGGTATGCCGACTCTTACTAAAAGATTTGTATCCTCGATTATTACAGAAGCTATGCACTACGGACCTCTGGCGATATCTGACCCTAAAAATTACGACTACAGATTTAATCTTATGTTAGCCGCAACTTGTGCTCTGAACGGAATTACCGAAATTTGTTGCAGTTATGGAGATTGGGGAGTGCATAGCATAGGTCACGAGCTTAGTTTTCAGTTTGATATTGCTCACGGCGCCAGCCTGAGTATAGTTTTGCCAGCTTGGTTAAAACATCATGCCAAACATCTTGACAAAGAGATATCTCAACTCGGTACATATCTTTTCAACCAACCCAACACGATGAAAACCATTGAATTATTAGAAAAGTTCTTTTCCTCGATTGGTAGTCCTACATCACTTCCATGGAGAAACATAACGAAAGAACACAAACAACAAATTATCGATGGACTAAATAAAAACCGCGCCGGAGGATATGTTCATAAACTTACTGACGATGATAGAGCATCAATAGTAAATTTTATGTTTAAATAGATTACAATTGGTATTAAGTGACAAAATAGCATAAAAGCAAAATAAGCACGGAATTTGCACACTTAATCTTACATATCTAAGATTGATGAAAATAGAAAGAGAAAACTTATACGAAAAATTACGTTTGATTTTATCGGAAGGAGATCAAAGGGTTAATATTTTGCAGGAATCTATAGATGTCCTCCTGCAAATGTCGTATTTTAAATTAACAAGAAAAGCAAAAAAAAATATAAAGGAAGATGTTGACTATCTGTCAGATGTAGCACAACTTTACGACCCCGAAGTGGATTTATCAAAGAAAAAAATGCTTTTATGTACTCTTGCTTCTATAGATAACCCAAAATACTTCAGAGCTATAGAAACTTTTAAGGAACATGCCCCGGATGAGTTGAAAGATTGGACAACTTTAGCTCTTCAAGAGAGCAAAATGTTACTGGAGTCATCTCTGTTGGATACCAAGCAGTTGTATATTAGTACAGGACTTGGAGGTAAAGGCGAATCTTTACGATTTTTTGCTGCTCTTATAAACAAAACAGGCAATCCTTTCGACAGCACACAACGCAATATAATCGAGAAAGAGTTTGACTTTCATTTCAGACAACAAAATGGTGAAATTGAAAAGATTGAATTTGACGATAAGTATGCTCAAATAATGTGTCTTTTACCTTTAGAATTCAACGTCGGAGATGTCGTAAAAGGAGCTGTCAAAGAGTGCAATACGTACGGCGGATTTATCGAGAATAACTTTTTGCTTACAAACGTTAAAAAGTTAAGTACCGACGAAATAAATCAATTACTTGAAAATCCGAAAATGGACGATGAGGAAGATGATGACGAGCTGTATATGGATGACTTTGATATTGAGGAAGAATAGGCAATTAGCAATTAGCAATGTGCAATGAACAATTGTTAAAGGGTTGATTAATAAATCAATAGTTGCTAATTTTATACCTATTATACAGCAACTGCGGTCCAAACTTTATACTGTCCAAAAACTTGTAAAGACTATCTAAACTGAAAATTTAAAGAAGAAAATGAGTTGACTACAAATTGTAGTCAACTTACTTCGCCTCAGCCGGTGTTTTCAAAAACTTTACAAATCTTTTCCAAAAACGAACCACTTTTTTCCGCTTAATAATTCCCCATACAATTAGTCCTGCAAGTATGATAAGCGCAACAACACCAAGTGCTTTAATCCACGCAATCATAAGATTATTGCTATGCAATAGCTTAGTATGCTGTTCAGGTGTGGCAAAAGATAGTTTTGCTATTTGGGCAATCTTTGTTAGCATCCTATTGGGAATAGTGCCTTTTGGAATATCTATATGACACGCTACGCACGAGTTTTTACGAGTCAGCAAATCTCGCTGCGATTGTGTTAGCGGTATAGAGGTGGGCCAGTGAGTATCAATAGTTTGTACTTGCTGTCCGTCTGGGGTTAGCAGTCGCATAAAATCTCCGTGTAACTCGCTTATGGCGGCTATTTGTACCTGAGTATGTTTACTTACGTTATTTCCCTCAGCGTCAACTACATCGGCGTAGCGAGGTGTGCCCGGTGTTGCGTCATAAATTCCTCCACCAATGCCGTATCCTGCTGCAACTGGGTTTCCGTGACAATCGACACACTCTCTTGATTTTAAAGAAGTTGTATGTGGATTGAGTGGAG
>DAOOBP010000072.1:0-9682 GCA_035407925.1 Salinivirgaceae bacterium | reverse complement strand
TACATAAAAAAACTATGTGACTATGTGGTTATTAATTAAGTAAGGTATTCATGCGAATATTCATAAAAAATTTTATAATGGTCAATGTCGATGTACAATTAGTATTAAGTGCAGAAGTGATTTTATAACACAAATAAACCACCTATTTTAAATATTTGTATAAATCTCACATTAATCTTAATTTCGCAAAAAATCAAAAGGAGAACAATGAATAATGTTACACTAAAACTATCGAATAACACTGCATTTGAATGGACAACAAACAATGGTATTCATCTCAAAGGCTATTTCTTTAACGACAATCAACTTATAAGTAACCAATCATTGATATGCAAAATTGAAGAAATCGATACAGTTGAACAAATTCAATCACTTTTTCAAAACCTCTCAGGAAGTTTTGTCGCAATAATCGACAAACCGCAATTTCTTTGCCTTGTTGCGGATAAAACTGCAAGCTCGCAACTCTTCTATAGGCAAGAGAACAACTCAATTGTTGTTACAGATGATATTTATTTAATGCCTAAAAATCAGCTTGTTGAAGATGCAAAATTTCAATACACTCCACTAGGATTTGTGCTTTCAAACAAAACTTTATATGAAGATGTTTCTCAGCTAACTGCAGGACAAATTGTTGTTTTTCAAGAAAATATATACAAGAAGCACAACTATTTTACACTTATTCAAAACATCGAAACAAACACGCATGCCAACTTGAAATTGGAACTCAAGCAGCGCATTCAAAACATGACGGAGCAGATGGCACAAATTGTTGGTAACACTCCTGTGGCTCTCTCTTTGAGCGCAGGCTATGATTCCCGACTTGTGGCTTATATGCTAAAAAAAGCGAAAATTGACAATGTGCTTTGCTTCACATTTGGAGCAAAAGAGTCAAATCCTGAGATTGAAATTGCTCAAGATGTTGCACGTAAACTCAACTTTCAATGGCAATTTATCGACTATTCAAACATCTCTGAAACAAATCTCAAAAGCGATTTAGAGTTCCGAAATTACTGCAAGTTTGCTATGCAAGCCTCTACTAAAGTGATGTTCACACCTTTTTTTGCTGCAAAACAGTTGTTGCAAAATGATCTTGTTTCTCGAAAAACAATTGTAATGAGTGGGTTGGGGGGTGACACCTTTTCTGGGAAGGAGCTAAGGCACTATATGAAAAACTATAAATCGCTCAAAACTGTAGCAACCGACCTCGCTTATGAAAATTGCCGAATGGTAAAACTCAATAAAAGCGAACGAAAAAAAGTATCATCTCTCATTGCTTCAGAGCTTTATGATTGCGAACATCTTTTTCAAAATATCGAAAATTGGATGTTACTTGAGCTTTATCCAAAATTTCTTGCCTCACGGCAACGTGTTTGGGAATTCTTTGGTTGTAGAACCTACACACCTTTTAATAACGACGAGTTTGTTGACTTTTTTTCAAAGATTCCTTTTGAATATAGGCTCAATCAAAAACTATATATTGAAGTTATAAACGAACTTTTTGAAGAGTTTGATATGAACTATCCAAAAATAACTGTTAATCAGCAGAAACTTCTAACAATATTGAAAGTTCGTTTGAAGAGACTCTTTCCCGCTTTAAGAAAAAATAATGGTTTTGATATAAAACATTTTGAGCAACATCGCTTCTATTCCCAATTTTTGGACGACATAAATAGTAAATTTGGTTCGTCTCAAGCGATTTCATACAATGGAATTTTTGCCGAATGGTTGCTAACACTGCTTTAAACGACTTTTTATAGGATTTCTCTATATTAGGTAGATTAGCTAAATTCATTTTTACATAACTAATACCGATTGGACAGCTACTATAGTCCAAACTTCACTATGTTTGTTTGGACTATGTATCTGTAACATCGGTATTTACCCCTTAACTCCGTCCGTTCGGAGTCTGGGGTAAACATTTGTAAAATTTAAAAAAAGATTGGACTATTTTTAAATTACAATTGGTATAACGTTAAATGAAACTTTTTTGTATTTTGTTTTGCATGTGTTAGGTGAATGTTGATTTGCTGATAAAAGCTTAAATATAAGCAACTTACTTGACACATGCAATTTTTATTTTAGATTTTCAGGTAGTAAACAATTTGCAGAATAAATAGAAAACTGGTGGTCTTGATTTTTATTTGACCTGCATAAAAATCGATAATTTTTATGTAAGTTTGTTTTCAAATCCTGCATAAAAAACAATGAGCACGAACAATCTAGAAAAGATAGTTTTGGCTTGTAGTGGAGCCAGCGGAATGCTGTATGCAAAGCTTCTAATTAACAAGCTATCAAACTCTAACGAAATTGAAAAAATCGCATTAATTTTTACCGAAAATGCGATAAAAATATGGGAATCGGAGCTACATACAGCTATACCCGTTGCAGAAGGAAAAATTGAGCTATTTGCAAATAACGATTTTTATGCGCCATTTGCTTCGGGAAGCTCCAAATATTCTGCCATGATAATTTGTCCATCATCAATGGGAATGCTTGCTAGAATAGCCAATGGAATATCCGACTGCTTAATATCACGCGCAGCCGATGTAATGCTAAAAGAACAACGCAAACTTATTTTAGTGCCACGCGAAACGCCTTATAGTCTTATCCATATTAAAAATATGAAACAAATTATTTCTGCGGGTGGAGTAATATGTCCAGCGACGCCTTCGTTCTATTCTAATCCTAAAACAATAGAACAACTATCAATGACTGTTGTAGATAGGGTTATTGACTTAATTGGAATATCAAATAAAAGTTTCAGGTGGGGAAATATCAGGTGAAAGTTGAAAGTTAAAAGTTTATAAAGCGGTGCGCTTGGTCGCTGAGCTTGCATTTCGACAAGCTCAATAATCATAGAAATGAGCGGAGCCGAAGTGTTGAAAGTTTGCAAAGTGTGCTAATGGTCACTTCGATAAACTCAGTGACCGTTCACGGTAGCTGAGCATAGTCGAAGTATGTCGAAGTGTAAGCGTAGCATTTCGACAGGCTCAATGACCACCGAAATGTTGAAAGAGTTCGGCTATTATTAGTTCTCAAGTAAGTAAAATATGAAGTCTATCTAGCTTGAATTTTCAGGGATTAGAGTTAACACAGGTTTTTGATTAAAACAATTTCGTGGTTACAATTATATTATTTTCTATCTTTGGACGTTTAAAAATAAGGTTGTTACAATATAAAAACCATTAAAAACAGGCTAACAGACTAATTGTCAAACATATATCATGTGTATTTAAGCTATAGGACAAACTTCACAACTCAAAATACAAAATAACAATATCAAAATAATTGAAAATCCATATAAATCAACAGAATAAGAAGAATAAAACATGAAAAATCCCAATAACTTCTGTATAATCATGGCAGGCGGTATTGGAAGCCGTTTTTGGCCCATAAGTCGTTCTGAAAAACCCAAACAATTTTTAGATATCTTAAAAACAGGTAAAACGCTTATACAGCAAACTTTTGAACGATACGAATATTTTTGCCCAAAAGAAAATATTTTCATCGTCACGAATTCACAATATGAGCAGATAACACTCGAACAGCTACCTTTTGTATCAAAAGAACAGTTGTTGTTTGAGCCTGTGCGCCGCAATACTGCACCGTGCATTGCCTATGCAAATGAAAAAATAAGATGCAAAAATCCAAATGCAAACATAATTGTAGCTCCTTCAGATCACATAATATTGAACGAAGATAAATTTAGAACAGTAATAAACAAGGGATTAAACTTTACTGCCAATAGCGACAATTTAGTAACAATAGGACTTAAACCCACACGACCTGACACTGGATACGGCTACATACAATTCGACAAAGAAGTTAAAGGATTTGAATCAATACACAAAGTAAAAACGTTTACCGAAAAACCCAATCTCGAACTTGCAAAAGTTTTTATTGATAGTGGGGATTTTTTATGGAATTCAGGTATTTTTATTTGGAATCTGAAGACAATTAGTAAAGCATTTGCAGCTTTTCTACCCGATGTTTCAACACTGTTTGGAGATATATCAAAGTACTACAACACTAAAAAAGAGACTGAACAAATTGAAAGAGTTTATGCAATATGCAAGAACATATCTATTGACTACGGGATAATGGAGAAAGCACAAAATGTTTTCGTGGTTGCAGACGACTTTGGTTGGTCTGACCTTGGAACATGGAGTTCGCTTTATGAACACGTTCCCAAAAACGAAAACCAAAACGCAGGAGTAAACCCAAATATACTCACTTACAATACCGAAAACTCTATTTTTGATTTATCTCCAGACAAAATTGTTGTCATTCAGGGGCTTACAGATTTCATTGTTGCAGAATCTGATAACTGCCTGTTGATATGCAAAAAAAGTGAAGAACAAAATCTACAGAGTATTATTAACGACATTAAAAAGAATTTTGGCGAAAACTACGTCTAACTCTACCCTTTCAACTTGATTAAAACCATCGAAACTTAAAATAAATTGCTCTGTAACGTACTATAAAACAACTTTATCACAAAACAATTAAAGTATAAATTCATGAATATTTCCAAACATACTAACCGAATATCTAAAAAATTAAGAGTAATTATCGCTGTTGCATGCGTGGGACTTGCAGTATTATTTACGGGTGCAGTCGATAACAGTTTCGAAGTTGTAAAAAACTTAGATATATTTTATACCGTAGTTAAAGAGTTAGACCAATTTTATGTTGATGAAATTAACCACGGAAAGCTAATTAAAGACGGCATTGACAAAATGCTTGAAACCTTGGACCCATACACAAACTATATCCCCGAATCTAAGATTGAAGATCTTAGGTTTATGACTACAGGCAATTATGGAGGGATAGGCGCATTGATTCGCAAATCGGGAAAAAGGGCTGTAATAGCAGACCCCTACGAAGGCTTAGCTGGTCAAAAAGCTGGTCTTCGTGCAGGCGACATTTTACTAAAAATTGACGATTTCGACACAGAAAACCAAAATATTGAAGCTATCTCGGAAAAACTAAAAGGTACTCCGGGAACTTCAATGAAAGTTTTAGTAGAACGTTACGGAGAATCAAAACCCATTGAATTTAATGTTGTTAGAGAACATATTCATATAAATCCTATTCCTTACTACACTGTTTTTGACAACAATATAGGATATGTACAGTTTAATAATTTTACACAAAACTGCGCTGGCGAACTTAAAAGCACAATCGACAGCTTGCTAAATAAAGGCGCTAAATCACTAATTTTAGACCTAAGAGGTAACCCTGGAGGTTTATTAGACGAGGCAATTTTAATATGCAACCTGTTTTTACCCAAAGGACAATTGATTGTTTCGACAAAAGGAAAAGTTCAACAATGGAATCGCGATTTTGTAACGACAAAAGAACCCTTTGTTCCTAAAATGCCAGTTGTTGTTTTAGTTAACCGAGGCTCAGCCTCTGCTTCAGAAATTGTTGCAGGAGCTTTGCAAGATATGGATAGAGGCATTGTTATGGGAACACGCACCTTCGGAAAAGGACTTGTTCAAACAACACGCCCGCTAAGCTACAACGCACAAATAAAACTTACTACGGCTAAATACTATATACCTTCGGGGCGATGTATTCAAGCGTTAGACTATTCACACCGCAACGAAGATGGTAGCGTAGGAAATATTCCCGATTCATTAGTATCAGAGTTTACCACAAAAAACGGACGTAAAGTATATGACGGTGGTGGCATAAAACCAGATATCGAATTAAAAACGAAAACAATGAGCCGTTTAACAACAGAGCTATATATTGGCAATCATATTTTTGATTTTGCAACACAGTACGCTTCAAAACATAACTCTATTGACAAACCTGACATTTTCTCAATTACCGATCAAGATTTCGCTGACTTTATAGAGTTTGTAAAAACACGCGAACTACACTACGATAAAGAGAGCAAAGAAAAATTAGATGAGTTAATAGAATCGCTAAAACAGGAAAAATACTACGATTTGGTTGAAAATAACATAAAAGAGATCGAAGAAAAAATCAAACGTGACATTGAAAATGATTTAACTTTGTCTAAAGATGAATTGACACTGCTGTTAAATGAAGAAATTGCAAGTCGCTATTACTACCAACGCGGACGTATTCAAAACTTTTTAAGACACGATGCCGAAGTTGACTCTGCCAGAGCCTTGTTTAACAACATTGCAAGATACAACGAGTTGCTTAAAGGAGAATAAACACAAAACTAGCTTATAAAAGACTTTACAGCCATAAAACGGTTTGTGAATTTTAAATGGAACAGAACTATTTAACCCCCATGTATATAGTGCTAATAGTTATTTATTTAACTGTTCTGTTTTTTGCTTTCTATGCCATGTCCATTTTTAAACGAAACGAGTTTGGCGATAACAAACTGTTTATGTGGGGTTTTGTTTTCAAAGTTGCAATGGGCTTGGGTTTTGGATTGATATACGATTTCTACTATCAACGCTCCGGAGACACTTTCTACTATTTTGCAAATTCATGCTACTTAGGCGACATGCTTTTTACCAATACTCATGCCTTTTTTAGAATGTTGTTCGATACTGTTACACCCGAAAACATAAACACACTTAGTCACACAATAACCTACTACCCACGCTTTCACGATCCACAAATATACGCACTACACCGCTATTTGTCGTTGTTTACGGTTATTGGTCTTAAAAACTACTATCTGACAACGATATGTATTGCTGCTACAATGTTTTTGATTAACTGGAAAATTTACAAATATCTGGCTGACCTTTACCCCTTAATGCGAAAATGGATAGCAGTTGCAATACTTTTTATTCCTTCGGTAACATTTTGGAGTTCAGGCATTGCCAAAGACGTTTTTTCGTTTACATTCGGACTGCTATTTTTTATTAAGTTTCACGCCATTATGTTCCGAAAGAAATGGAGTATTTGGAACATTTTGGCACTACTGTTCAGCGCATATATTGTAATAACCATAAAGCCGTATATACTATTTGCTTATATAGCTGCGGGTTTTATTTGGTTAGGATTTGAACAATTAGATAGAATAAAAAACCGAGTATTAAGATTAGCGATATTACCATTAATAATAGTTGTATTTGGGTTTGTGGGCATGTGGGCGCTAAACTATATTATGGCTTCTGTTGGCGGAGCGTATGGTAGCATAGAGAGTATGTTACAAAAAGCAGCAATCACACAATACGATTTAAAACAAGAGTATTACGAAGGCTCTTCATTCGATATTGGTGAATTTGAACCAACTATTGGCGGAGCACTTTCTGTAATGCCTGCAGCAGCAATAGCAGGACTGTTTCGTCCATTTTTATGGGATTCAAAGTCATTGGTAATGATTCTTTCGGCACTTGAAAACACCATTCTCCTACTACTTTTCTTGTATGTTTTGTTTAAAGTTGGTGTTCGCAAAACATTAAAAATTATTCAAGAATACAAGTTTTTGATTTTTTGCTTTATTTTTGCGCTCTTTATGGCAATAGGTGTAGGCATTTCAACATCGAACTTTGGAGCATTAGTGCGTTTTAAAATACCAATTACGCCGTTTTTATTTCTTGGGATGGTTTTGGTTATAGTGTTGGGCAAGGAAAAGGAATTAGTAAGGAATTAATTTTAAAAACAATTATGAATCTTTTATGTCAACCAAACTTGACTCACAAACAGATGATTATGAATCATGTGAATTCCATACGACTTTAAACTGAAAAAAATACAAACGTATGAAATTTGGTAAAACTCTAATTAAAGACTCCATTGTTTACGGATCCGTTAAATATTTAAGTATTTTATCTGCTTTAATTCTAACACCAATTTATACTAGAATAATTAGTAAAGAGAGCTACGGATTAATGGAGCTTTTTAATACTTGGAATAATTTAGTAATAGCTATTTTACCTTTGGGCATAGTTACAACTGTGATAAAATTTTATCCGGAATATAAATCAAATAAAAATGCTTTGCAATCTATAGTGGGAAATATGTTCTCGGCACTTATCATTTTATCACTACTATATATTGTTTTATCGTTTTTAATAAAAGAACACTTTATAGAACATTTTATTGGCGTTGACAGCAAAATTGTAAATATTGTTTACTGGCAAAGTGTTTTGGTTGTAATTTTTTCTATTTTTTCATCTTTTAACTTGAATATATTAAGAGCTGAATTTAAAAAAGGAAAATATGTTGTTGTTTCTGTTACCAACTTCCTAATTCTTTCAATTTTAGGTTTTGTTTTTGTCTATTTTTACAATACTGACTTCGAGGGGTTTTACAGAGCTTCCGTTATTGCTGGATTTGTAGCAACCTTAATAGGATTGTTTTTTGTAAGAACAAATATCAAATTAACATTAAATTTTAAAGTATTAAAAAAAATATTTGGTTTTTCGATACATTTTGTTTCAGTTTTTATTTTATTTCAGCTGAACACTTTGATTGACAGGTATTTAATAAATGAATTTATTGATTTAAAGTCCGTTGGCGTTTATTCTATCGCCAACAGAATGGCTTCGATGTCTAGTATTGTTTTTAACTCCTTTAGTATTGCTTGGTATCCACTGGCTATGTCTCTTAAGAATAATGAAAATCTTAATGTTGTGTTTAATTCTGTTCATAAGGTTTTTATTCTAATTAGCTCTTTGATGATTTCTGTTGTATGGTTATTTAGACCTGAAATACTATTGATTTTTGCCCCTGATTATGCAGAAGCTATTAAGCTTATTCTGATATTATTTGCTGCAAATATTATAAGTTATTCTACCTTTATTTATTCCTTGGGATTACATTTTGCTAATAAGACAAAATATTTGTCCTATGGTGCGTTTTATTCTGTTATTTCTAATATAATAATAAGCATAAGCACTGTTAAAATTATAGGTGTTTATGGTATTGCAATAGGCACTTTAGTAAGTAGTATAATTTGGGCAGGTTACTTGTTTAGGTGTTCGCAAAAAAAATTTAAAATTTCTTATGAAAACAAATACTTTGTTGGCTTTATCGTATTTTTGTCTGCTATATTAATAACTGATATTTTTTGGAAACAAAACCTAGTTTTTAATATAAACCAATTAATAATTAAGTCAATATTTATTATTCTTGCTTCAATTATATGTCTAAAATTTGTTCTAAAAATATTAAAAAACACACCAGAAATAAATTTCTCAAATGATAAAAAAAAGATTGATTAAAGCGTTGGATAAGTTGAGTCTTCGCAAAAAAGAAATTTTATACAAAAGAATGATTACTTCAAAGATTTTAAGTGTTGGAGACTACACTTACGGGAACCCAAATATTATTCACGATAAACACACAAACTCAAAAGTTAAAATAGGTAAGTTCTGTTCATTAGCTGAAGGAGTTACTATTTTTACTGGAAGTAACCACAATATTAACTGGGTTACAACATATCCTTTAAGAATAATGCTAAACCTTGAAGGTAAATATGCGGATGGACACCCATCTACAAAGGGAGACGTAATAATTGGCAATGATGTTTGGATAGCAGCTAATGTAACTATTTTATCTGGAGTAAAAATAGGTGATGGGGCTGTAGTAGCTGCAAACTCGGTTATCTCAAAAGATGTTTTACCTTACTCTGTAGTTGGAGGAAATCCTCAAAGACTAATAAAAATGCGATTCGAACAAGCAATAGTTCGTTAAGTTTTCATGCGATATTTATGCCATAATACAATAGTTCTCT
>DAOOBP010000071.1:0-9908 GCA_035407925.1 Salinivirgaceae bacterium | reverse complement strand
TAATGGCTGAGCGTAAAACCGGACACGTAATAAATATTGGCTCTATCGCGGGCAAAGAGACTTACGAAAAAGGTGGCGTTTATTGCGCAACAAAACACGCTGTTGAAGCTATTACCAAAGGAATGCGTATTGATATGCTACAACATGGGATAAAGGTTACAAGCGTTTGCCCAGGCATGGTAGAGACCGAGTTCTCTTTGGTAAGATACAAAGGAGACGAAGAACGCGCTAAAAACGTTTATAAGGGTTTAACCCCATTGAAAGCCGAGGATATTGCAGATACAATATGGTTTATCCTTTCACGTCCACCGCATGTATGTATTAACGATATCTTAATAATGCCCACAGCGCAAGCAAGTTCGGGTTATGTTGTTAGAAAATAGAAAACATAAAACAATAGGCTTTAAATCGCAAACAATAGTCGCGTTGTTTGCGATTTTTCTATTGTCATACTCGTGCAAAAACAGTAATACAAGTGTCTATAAGATATTCAGATACAACGAATCTAAAGGGATACCCACTTTAGATCCTGCATTTGCCAGAAACCAGACGATAATTTGGCCCACATCGAATATTTTTAACGGTCTTGTACAATTAGATAACCAGCTACATGTAAAGCCTGATATTGCAACATATTGGGAATCAAGCAACGACAAACTTACGCATACATTCTATTTGCGCACTGATGTCTATTTTCACGAACATGAACTGTTTGGAAAAGAGAGAACAAGAAAAGTAACTGCACAAGATTTTGTTTATAGTTTTAACCGAATTATAGACCCTGCAACAAGCAGCCCTGGAGCATGGATTTTTGCAAATACCGACAAGAATTTTGGACTAAACGGTTTTTATGCATTGAACGACAGCGTGTTGCAAATAAAACTAACAAAGCCATTCGTACCGTTTGTGGCAATGTTAGCAATGCCTTACTGTATGGTTGTTCCAAAGGAAGCTATTGATTTTCTGGGAGATATATTTGGTCAAAACCCTATTGGTACAGGTCCTTTCTCTTTTGCACTATGGGATTTAAACAATAAGTTGATATTAAAACGCAATCCTATCTATTTTGAATGCGACTCTTTGGGCAATCAACTCCCATATTTAGATGCAATACATATATCATTTATTGCCGACAAACAGTCTGAGTTTATGGAGTTTCTGCTCGGAAAAATTGACTTTATAAGTGGCATTAATGCAACCAACAAAGACGAGCTTTTAACACGTGACGGACAACTGCGCCAAAAGCACCACGATAAATTTTACCTGCAAACATACCCTTACCTAAATACCGAATATCTTGGGTTTAATTTAGATTCCACAATATCGGGCTATGTAGAAAAAGAAGTAAGAGAGGCGCTTAATTACGCTTTCAACAGAGAACGAATGGTTGTGTTTTTAAGAAATAACCTTGCAATACCTGCCAACGTTTCGTTAACGCCTCCAATACTGTATCCCAAGGGAAGCAAGCAGCCAGAAGGATATGAGTTTAATCAAGAAAAAGCAATAAATATTTTAAAAAACGCAGGCTATGGCACAAGTAAAGAACTGAAACCCATAACATTAACCACCACACCCGATTACTTGGATATTGCAGAGTTTTTCCAACATCAAGCCAAACAGATAGGAGTAAAAATAGTGATTGAAACCGCAACCGGAGCTGCATTCAGACAAAAGGTTGCCAATGGAGATTTACCGTTTTTCAGAGCCTCATGGATTGCTGACTACCCCCACGCAGAAAACTACCTGTCGCTTTTTTACTCAAAAAACTTAACACCGGCAGGTCCTAACTATACAAAATTTATCTCCCCCGAATACGATTTACTATATCAACAAATATCAACAAACGAACAGTTTGAACACCTAATACCAAAAGCCGACAGCATTGTAATGAGCGAAGCCGCTGTAATACCGCTATTTTACGATGTCGTGGTGCGGGTAGTAAACAAAAGGGTCTCAAATTTGCCAATAAATGCACTTAATGCAATATCTCTGAAACGCACGATGATTTGTGATGAATAAAAGGGAACGAGTAGCAAGCTATTCTTTTATGAATTTTTTTGTGTAATTACTTTCTTTGGTTTTTATCGTTAAAAAGTATAATCCACTCTCCAGTCCCGAAACATCTATAACTCTATTACTAATCTTTTCGTTTTTTATAAATTTACCTGCACTATCAAAAATTGAGATATCCAAATCATAATTATAATTTGTTTCTATGTTTATTATATCCTTTGCAGGATTTGGGAATAATAAAATTGTACTCTTGTCAACTACACACTGAACTTGGGATATTATGTGATTAAAATTTATATTAAATGAAATATCTGTGCCCGATTTTCGAATAGTGAATTTAAGATTTTGTTGATTTTCACATAATGGTTCTCCCATTATAGTATCATTTTCATAGTAATTAGTTATTTGAGTGGTCACTGTATCAATTGAGAAAACGCGTCTTGGGTTATTTCTTATCATTCGCACAATCGTAACATTATTGGGTAAATGATATTCTCTTCCGATAAAATATGCTGTATATTGATTTACAAAGTAAATATCATGAAAGTTCATACTAGCACCACCAAACCGTTCCCAGTTTTCTCCATAATCAAGGGTTCGATAAACAAACGAAATTCCCTTATAATTTTCAGTTAGAAAACCAACTGAATCGTTTAAGAAATCCAGTGACACAACGGAATATCCACCAAAATCTTCAAACCTAGAACGAATTAAAACTCCATCGCGATAGATACGATAACCATGTCCATGGTTCCCTTGAGCATAATTTGTGTACGTGTAAGTAACTGTCATTTCGCTTGAACAATCACTCCCATCATGTCCAACATAAACATACTGAGAAAATAGGGAAATTGAAATTAACAAAAAAACTATTGACAAAGCTAATCGTCTCATAATCAAGTAATTTAAATTACGTCTCATTTTTAATTAATTAACCACAACGTACAATTCAAGAAACCAAATTTATACACTCACAAATATAAACTTATAAATTAAATTCAAATAACAATTACAAAATTATTTTAGACAATTGCGAGAGACATTCCCTCCAAATAATTGCTAATTGCTAATTGTTTTCACACAGCGGACAGAAAAACCATCCTCCTTTATGTAGTAGTTGCTGTAAATTTGTCCATAATCGTAAATCATGCTAAAGGTCCATGCATATATAGAACTCTGTGCCGTGGCGCTCCACCAGAAACCCATGTTGCCAACACCTTTAAACATCCCACAGTAACCACGGTAGCCACCAGGAAGGGCTGTAAAGCCTGTTTCGTTAGTTGCCCCTTCGTTTGGACTTATCCAGTGAGTTGTTCCTGCTTCTTTAAGTTTACCACCTGCAATCTCCTCTCCGCCAAGAAAATCAATTAATTGTTGCCATTCAGCTTGGCTTGGCAAGTGCCAGCCTTCAGGGCACACTCCTTGTATCCCGCTTGGGTTAGCTTCACTACTTGTTTCTTTATTCATGGCAGCAAGCCAATTATACAAAACACCGTAGGTTGTGTAATTGGCTGTTGCTTTAGCTTCTTCTACACTATTTCCGTCATAATCATAAACATAAATATACGGTGTTGTTTCCAAACCCATACCAGAACCAACCACTTTTGGCAAATAACGCAGATTTTCTGCCATCCAAACTTGCTCGCCAATAGTTACATATTTATAAACATTACTATCGCGAGTATCAATAAAAGTACCCTCTGTTAGAGTTGTTCCATTGCCGTTTATTCCGTCATCTCCATTGCCTTTCTTGCAACTGCTTGCAAAGAGCAGAAAAGTGCCCATTAATAGCAAGGGGAAAATAAAGTTGTTTGTCGTTTTCATAGTTAGTTTAATTAAAAGTTAAAAGTTTGTAAAAAACGTTATGTTACGAAGATAATAAATCTTTTGAATAGAAACAGATTGTAACAACAAAAAAGAAAAAAATTCACATCTTTGCACATAATTAATTATTTTTAAATATGATTCAACGTATTCAAACACTATTTCTATTAGCTGCTGTAATTTGCGGTGTAATATTGTTTTTTATTCCAGTAGCATCAGCTATTGATGCAAATGGTTTAATATTTGTTACAGGTATAGAAGGCTCGACAAAATGGTATTTACATCTGATTTTTTATCCATGCATTATCTTGCCATTTGCACAAATATTTATGTTCAAAAATAGAGTTAAACAGATTAAAATAGGAAAGTTAGCAATTGCGTACTGGATAATTTGGGCAGTGATATTTGTAATTCTAAGTCTATCAATCGATAATTTAAAACCATCATTTGGAACAATAATTCCGTTGTTATCAATACTATTTATCTACTTAGCTAACAAAGCTATTAAGAAAGATGAAGATTTGGTACGTTCAATTGACAGAATACGTTAAAAGCTAATTATATCATTTACAGGACTATGAAACAAATTATATATCTAATAATCGTATGTTTGTTATCATTAACAAGTTGCAAATCGAAACAAGAAAAAGAGGCAATTAAATTAATTGACAAACAAATATCTTATATCGACAGCATTATCGAAGAGTATAAAATTTTGCCAATTGATAGTTTGAACTTGGCATATATGAACAAGTTAAACAATCAAGCCAAGCAGATACAGGTTGAATTTGGAAAGAACGAAGCGCTTACAGAAGATGACAAAAACGTTCTGTCAAATTTTGCCGATTATGTGTATGGTCTTGTCGATTTGGTTCATCTAGCTGAGAAAACAGCGCCCGCGCTATTTTTTTGCAAAAAACAGTTAGAGATGTTACGCTCTGATATTGAACACGGTGTAATTCCAAGTGACAGTATCGATATTTATATTGACCATGAACTACAAAGTTTCAATTTAATGCAATCTGACATTGATAAAGTGTTGAGAATAAAGAGTATAGGATATTTTTATCGAAGTATTGAAACAAAAGCTGATTCTATTATTGAGGCTTCTTTTCCAAAATAATCAAGCAATAAAATGTATTTTTTTAAAAAATTAGCTCGCTTTTCACTATTAACAATAGTTCTGTTATCGTTCAACAAGGTTTACGGACAACAAGAGTTCCGTATAGCTCTCGAATACTACAATAACAGAGAGTTCGAAAAAGCTGAATCGGTATTGGAGACTTTATTGAAAAAAAATATCAACAGCACATATTTGCGATATTATCTGAATTCACTTGTAGAGCAAAAAAAATATGACGAAACCGAAAAAGCCATAAAATATTATATGCGAAAAGCCGGCGATAATGCATCGTTAAAAGTCGATATCGGACAGATATACAAGCTGATGGGCAAAACAAAGGAATCCGAAAAGTACTATCGCGAGGCTATCTCAGGTTCATTGACAAACAGAAACAGCGTTGTTTCAGTTGCAAGCAAATTTATAAACAGCAGAGAATTTGAGTGGGCAGAAAGGACTTATTTTGAGGCATCTAAAAAGCTTAAAGGTGAATCGTTTGAGCAAGAACTGGCTACGGTTTACTACTATATGCGCAGATATGATGAAATGGTAGATATTTATTTAGAGCTTTTGGCACGAAGTGACGGATTTCTGCAAATGGTACAAAACCGCTTAAACTCAGCAATTTATACCGATACAGATAAATCTCTTACCGATATAGTCGAACAAAAACTACTCTTGAAAATTCAGCAATATCCCAAACATGATGTTTTCAACGAGATGTTGATTTGGATATATATTCAACAAAACAATTATTCCGGCGCATATATTCAGGCACGTGCACTCGATCTGCGCAACCGAGAAAATGGAAAAAGATTAATAACATTAGCAAAACGAGCCACAGACTCAAAAGATTATGAGACAGCTATTAAAGCCTATAATGACGTTTTAGAATATGGCGAATTTTCACCATTTTACAATGAAGCATATAGAGAGAAACTGCATGTTTTGTTTGCAAGAATAAAAACAGGATTAGTTGCTGATATAGAGACTATTAATAACACAATAGAACTTTACAAAAATGCCATTACCAGATTTGGTTACCAACATGATTTTTTGCCTACTATTTTAAACTTTATTGAGTTGTCGAGTATATATTCAGAGACATATACAGAAGCGCTTCAAGCAATTGAAAAGGCAGAAAATATCAAAGGTTTGACGACAGTAGATATTGCAAATATCGAGGTTCTTAAAGCCGATATAATGCTGTATCAGAACAAAATATGGGACGCTACTCTTATCTACGCCAAGATAGAGCGAGACAACAAAGAGAACCCAATCGGATACGAGGCTAAATTCAGAAAAGTTAAAATGGCGTTCTACCTACACGATTTCGAATGGGCAAAATCGCAAATAGATGTAATTAAAGCATCTACCACAAAACTTACTTCAAATGATGCTATAGAGATGTCAATAGCGCTTTACGAAGGATGGTCTGAAACTGATTCAACTCAACAGCAGTTGAAACTTTACGCCACCGCACTTTTGAAACACGCACAACACGACGTACAAAATGCGTTAATCATAGTAGATTCAGTTGTTGCAATGCAAAACTCGTTCCTCTCGGTCGAGGCTTTAAATTTAAAAGGTAAAATCTTGCAAGAAAACGCACGATACGCTGAAGCTGCTGAAGCATACGAGAAAGCGGTTACATTTTATAGTTATGAGACAAACAGCGACTTTTCGTTGTTTCAATTAGGAAAACTATATTCTGAACACTTGAATGATAATGATAAGGCTATTGAACTGTTTACCAAACTTTTACACGATTATAAATCAAGTATTTTCTGTGTCGAAGCAAGACATTTAATACACAACATTCGCCATAAACCTATTCAATAATTTTTCCTATATCGGGGATATAACTATCAATAAGTATCCAAATTAAAAGATTCGTAAATGGCTTACAGCACGGAACCCATCACTCTGTCAGAACTTTCGGAAAAAATTCGCAATGCAATTGTAGGGGTATTCCCTTTTTCGGTGCCCGTAGTTGCCGAAATTAGCGAAATGAACGTTAATGCAAATGGTCATTGTTATTTGGAGCTAGTCGAACATAGCCGTGGTCAGATAATTGCACGTATTCGCGGGATAATTTATGCAAATCGCTTTCCGCTTCTGCAATCATATTTTAGCTCGGTTACTGGCTCCGAAATTCAGGTCGGGTTGCAAGTATTGGTAATGGTACGAGTATCGTATCACAGCTTATACGGTTTAAGCGTTGAGGTTAACGATATTGACCCAAAATATACTTTAGGCGATTTAGAGCAACAAAAACAGCTTATAATCAATCGCTTAATTGAAACGGGGATCCATGATATGAACAAATCCCTCCCATTGCCTAAAATCATTAAAAATATTGCTGTAATATCTTCGCCTACAGCTGCAGGATACGGCGATTTTGTAAATCATATCGAAAATAATCCTTACGGCTTTGTGTTCAACGTTAATCTGTTTGAAGCCTATATGCAAGGAACACAAGCAGTTAAGTCGATACAGAATGCAATACACGCAGTTTTTGATTCTGAAACCCGATACGATGTATTAGTTATTATTCGCGGTGGCGGTTCAAAAGCTGAGCTTGCTGTATTCGACGATTTCGATCTTGCATACCTTATTACCCAGCTGCCAATACCCGTTTTAACAGGAATTGGACACGAGCGAGACAATTCGGTTGCCGACTTTGTTGCTAATCAGGGTTTAAAAACACCCACTGCGGTTGCTGATTTTATCGTTGATTTAAACCTTGAAGCAAGTAGTGAATTAAACGACTTACAATTGAGATTAAAAAATAGTGTAAACTCACTTTTTAATATTGAAAACCAAAGACTTACCAACTTAGAGAATTTAATTAAAAACAGCGCTTATCTCTATCAAACAACTAACCGAGAGCTACTTTTAAAATTAGACAAAAAGGTTTCAAAAGTGGCTCAAAACTTTTCACATCGACAGCAAGTTGCGCTAAACGATATGGAAAACAGAATAAAATATTCGTTTAAAACTTTCTGCTCTCAGCAAAACAGCCTTACACTCTACTTTGAACAAAAGTTAAAAGATAGTGTAAAAACGAATATAAATAACCTGCGCCAGAAGTTAAACATTGCCGAACAGAAACTAACAGCAATAAATCCTCAAACTATACTAAACCTTGGATATGCCATTGTCTCCAAAGATGGCAAACGTATTACCGACAGTGAACAAGCAAGCGTTAACGACAATATCAAAATTCATTTAAGCAAGGGAAGCCTTGATGCACAAGTAACTTCTTCAATGAGCAATGAGCAATGAGCAATTAAGGTGCAAGGCGGTGCACTGAGTTGAGCGTTGTACTGAGCAAAGTCGAAGTGTCGAGGTGTGAGCGAAGTCGAAGAGATGAACTCGGTCGCTGAGCTTGTCGAAGCCACCACAAAAGAACCCATAGCGGTCACTTCGATAAACTCAGTGACCGTAGGGGCTGTACACTGCCAGAAGTATAAAAACAAAAAAGCGGAGCACAAATACCCCGCCTTTTATACTTTCAACTACTGCCGATTATGCCGGAGAAATTGCTTCAACGGGGCATACTTCTGCACATGAACCACATTCAGTACATGTGTCTGGATCGATTTTATAGATATCGCCTTCAGAAATTGCGTCAACCGGACATTCTGAAATACATGAACCGCATGCTATGCAGTCTTCTGAAATTTTATAAGCCATCTCTTTTATTTTTATTTGTTAAGGTTTCGCAAATGTAGTCTCCTTTATTTAATTTATGAAATAAAATTGCAAAAATTAAACCATTTTTACTCTATTCAGATAGAGTTTAAATAAACGATATGCGATTTCGGATTTCGGATTTCACTTCGACACTTCGATATTTCGACATTTCGACATTTCGACTGCGCTCAATGCACCGCTACGCTCAGTACGGAGCGGATTTTTGATTTCGGATTTACATTATTGAACGCAACTCGGTATAATTTATTCAGTTATCTTTGCTATAACTTAAAGAATATATATATATGAAGAAGTTGGTTGTTAAATTCAATTTATATGCTTTCGTAAGTCTGTTTTTTATTAATTCAAATCTATTCGGGCAAACTATGCCCCTGCAATATATTGACGATTTTACATTGCTTGACTCAGCAAGGTATGAAATAACCTATAGATTAGAGTATGTCTCTGATATCGAAAAACCCGATGAAAAAGAAACAGATATTCAAAAACTCTTGATAGGGAACAACTTATCAAAATACTTTAGTTATCTACTTTTTCAGAATGATTCAGTTTGCACTATTCTACAAAAACGGGGGGGTGAAACTGTGTCGGCGCCAAAGGGAACTCAATACTATGAAATCATTAAGGATTATAAAACTAATAAACAAACTGTTATTGACAGAGAAGACGAAACAGTTTTTAGATACGAAGAGGTTAGTTTGTCTTTCAATTGGGCTATACAAAGTGATAGGAAAACGATTATGGATTATCCGTGCCAAAAAGCTACAACTGAATTTAGAGGACGAAAATATGAGGCTTGGTTCACATTCTCTATTCCAATACCAGACGGTCCATACAAATTTTGTGGATTACCTGGTTTAATAGTAGAGATAGCAGACGATCAACAGCACTTTGTGTTTACTTGTATCGGTATTAAGACACACTCATCTTTGATACCAATTAAAAATCGAAATTGGACTTACACGAATACAACCCGAGAAAAATTCCTTGAATTTTGTAAGAAAAAATACAGAAATCTTACAGCATATTATAATTCGTTTGGAGTAACTTTTGCTATCAAAAGAGACGGTAAATTTGTTTTTAATCCAGAAAATTTTTCTTATCCATACAATCCTATAGAATTGGAATAGTGAAAACTTACAACTCAATTGATTTACTAAAAATTAAGTATGCTCAGTCTTAGTACATGACAAAAATTTAAAATTATTTGTATATTATTGTAAATGAGGGG
>DAOOBP010000070.1:0-10124 GCA_035407925.1 Salinivirgaceae bacterium | reverse complement strand
AAGTCATCAACCCATAAAAAACCTTGTTGTCGTAGCTCAAATGCTGAAGGAAAAAACGAGAACATGGCTATCAAAATCGGCATTTGTAAAAGCATCGGTAAACAACCTCCCATAGGATTTACTCCAGCTTTTTTATACAATGCCATTGTAGCCTCTTGCTTTTTCATCGCATCTTCACGATTAGGATATTTCTTGTTAATTTCATCAATATCAGGCTTTAAGACTCTCATTTTAGCAGTCGATAAATAGGACTTATATGTGAGTGGAAATATAACCAGTTTTACTAGTATAGTAATGATAAGAATTACTATACCGTAATTAGATATAAAGCTACTCAAAAAAGCAAATACTGGTATAACAGCGTATCTATTTACCCATCTAAAAACACTCCAACCTAATGGTATAACCTTCTCGAAATCTTGCTCATAAGAGGCTAACTGATAAAAACTATTAGGTACAAAATAGAATGTAAAATCGTGAGTCTCTTCTTTAGCAGCAGAATATGGAATGAATGAGTTGATACTAAAGTCTTTAACAAAACTATCATCTTGATGTGTCTTGGTTTTTAGCAATACATCGCCTAAGTTCTCTTTTGATACCAAAATGGAGCTAAAAAAGTGTGTTTTTAAACCAATCCATTTAAGTTTTTCGTTAATTTTTTTCTCGCTATCGGATCTTTCTGGCAGATAATCAATCTCTCCTGCTGCATATTTGTAGTATATGGTACTTTTTTGACGCTCCCATTTTAACGATTTTTCACTTCTGGGCGCCAAATAGCTCCAGTCGAATGCTAAGTAATTGGTTTTAATTACATCAGCCATATTGACTATATTAACTGAAAAATCAACTACATAATCGTCATTTTTTAGATTATATATGTATTCTATGTATTTGTCTTCTTTAGCATTTAAACGTAGTTTCAATATTGTTGAACTGTCGGTCTGAATCTCTTCCGATTTTTCCCAAAACAGATTATTTGTTTTTATTGGCTGAGTTGCGTCTTGGGCAATAAAAGTGAAACCAAAAACCGTAGTATCTCCATCGAATAGCTTAACTGGCAGTGAATCATAGGTTTGATACTCTTTAAAGATAACTGAATAAAGACGTCCTCCTCGTTTTGAAATTTTGACAAGCAATTTTTCGTTTTCAAGTTCATAGAATTCGTTATTGCCTTCCAGCGCCTTATTGAAAGCAGCAAAAGGTAATTGAATATTTGAACCATCAATAGTTGTGTCTGCCGCTTCACTTATCACGACTTGAGACTCTATCTCTTTCTCTTTTAATAAATCTTCTGCGGCTTTTTGTTCGCTTACATTTCTAAGTGAATCGCGTACAAATTTTGCTCTCTCAATTTGTTCTTCGCTTGGTCTTGTAAAATATCCCCAACCAAGTAGTACAATAGCGCTTAAAACTAATGCTATTACTGTGTTTCTGTCCATTTTATTCTATATCTATTATTTTTTATTGTTTCTTTTTGTTATCAACTTCATTTTTGAGTTCTATAGCGCTCTTAATAAATGCTACAAATAAAGGGTGTGGATTAACAACGGTACTTTTGTATTCTGGATGAAATTGAACACCCACAAACCACCGATGATCTTTTAACTCTATTATTTCGACCAAATCAGTATCAACATTTATGCCTGAAAAAACCATTCCTGCCGATATTAATTTATCTCTGTAGTTATTGTTAAACTCATATCTATGTCTATGACGTTCGTTTATTTCTCTACATTTATATGCTTCAAAAGCCTTTGTATTCTCCGATATTGTGCATGGATAACTTCCAAGTCGCATAGTTCCACCTAAATCCAAACTACCTTTTTGTTCTACCATTAAGTCAACTACTGGATTTTTTGTTTTACCGTCCATTTCCGTGCTATTCGCATCGGGGATCTTGAGAACATTTCTTGCAAATTCCACTACTGCGCACTGCATTCCTAAACATATACCCAAAAATGGAATATTATTCTCACGAGCATACTTTGCAGCAACCAATTTGCCTTCAACTCCCCTTGCTCCAAATCCGGGAGCAACCAAAATTCCGCAACAGTTTTCGAGTTTTTTATCTGCAGTTTGTTCAGTAAGTTCTTCGCTATGAATCCAATTAATGCGAACCTTACAATCGTTCACGGAGCCTGCATGTATAAACGCCTCTGTTATTGATTTATATGCATCCTGCAATTCAACATATTTTCCAACAATAGCTACATCGATAACTGTTTTAGGATTGCTTATTTTATTCAAAAAATTTCTCCAGTTTGTCAATTCGGGCTCACTCCCGACGGGGAGACCGAGCTTCTCAAGCACAATAACATCGAGTTTTTCCTCAAGCATTTTTACTGGTACCTCATATATTGTCTTTAAGTCAATTGATTCGATAACAGATGTTGGCTCTACGTTACAAAAAAGAGCAACTTTTTTTCTAATATCAGCATTTAATTTCTTTTCTGTTCTCAAAACAAGTATATCGGGTTGAACTCCTGCCTCTAAAAGAGTTTTTACTGAGTGCTGAGTAGGTTTTGTTTTTAACTCGCCTGTTGCTGCTATATATGGCACATGGGTTAGATGTATTGAAAGGCAGTTTTCTCCATGTTCCCAACGCATCTGTCGAACAGCCTCTATGTATGGAAGTGATTCGATATCGCCAACTGTACCGCCTATTTCAGTAATTACAATATCGTATTTATCTTTTGTTCCAAGTAGTTTTATGCGTCTTTTTATTTCGTCGGTAATATGCGGAATAACTTGAACTGTCTTTCCAAGAAAATCGCCGCGTCTCTCTCTTTCAATTATTGTTTGATAGATTCTGCCCGTTGTAACATTGTTTGCTTGAGATGTTGGAGTGTTTAGAAATCTCTCGTAATGCCCTAAATCTAAGTCGGTTTCAGCGCCATCGTCAGTAACATAACACTCTCCGTGTTCGTATGGATTTAGCGTACCCGGATCGACATTCAAATATGGGTCAAGTTTCTGTATTGTCGTAGAGTAACCTCTTGCCTGCAACAGTTTTGCTAAAGATGCTGAAATAATACCTTTACCTAATGAGCTTATAACTCCTCCTGTAACAAATACATACTTGGTTTGCATAATTTTATCGTTATTTTATGTTAGAATGTTAATGAAATACCTATACTTGGCATAATTGGTAATTGGTGAACTGGTTTATTTTGAATTCTATGAAAGAAAAACAGATTTTTTCGATTGTAAATATTGGTTGCACCTACGTCAACAACAAGTTCGGCATCACCTTTTAGAGCAAATGTTCTTTTAAGGTTAATGTCAAGTCGGTGATATGTTGTCAATCTTTTTGAATTTATTTGACCATATAATAGCTGTATATCTCCGTGAGCAGTTTCAAAATCTGAATCAATGTCGGGAAAGTCTATCTGTTCATAAAAGCCTGCATTAGGTGTAAATGGGAAGCCTGTACCAAAATTCCATCTGCCCGAAATTTCCCAAAGCAAGCCCTTGCCAAAAGTATAAGAACCTGTAAAATTCAAATTGTGCCGTCTGTCAAAGTGAGTGGGATACGTAAGTTGATATGTGTTATTCTCCAAATCCATAAATTCGCCTGTTCTTTGAACAAAACCTAATGAGTAAACCGCCCAAATATATATTTGATTATGGTTATACTTAAATAAAAAATCGAGTCCGTATGCGTTGCCTTTTTCAACAATAAGCTCTTTTTTCAACAAAGGTGGTTTTTCGATATGTTGCTGATCATCAGGGTACCGCGCATTTCTATTAATATTAATTAACTGATCAAAATTTTTGTAGTATGTTTCGACGTTTGTCGTGAAAAAGTTTGTAAAGTCGTATTCAAATCCAAACACAACGTGAGAAGCTTTTTGAAGGTTAGATTTTACGGTTTTATCTAAATAAGTGAGTTCACTTTCGGGCGCTGATAAAAAACCGTAAAATAGGTTAACAACGTCTCTGTCACTATTTGTTGCAATTAAGTTCTGTGAATATAATCCCCCTGAACTCTTGATTCGGAAATTATCTTTTATACTCCACTTGAGACCTATTCGAGGTTCAAGCACAGATTCCGATAACGATGAATAGTTTATAAATCGTAAACCGGGATCGATAATAAGGTTGCCTAAATTGAATTTATATTTCACAAATGCTGCAATCTCCGAAGTGCTTTGGTTAAAATCTAAGGTATAGTTATAACTGTTTGTATAGGAGTATTTTGTGCGCATATTTAAAAGTTCAAGACCATATTTAAGCTCACTCTCTCCAATAAAATAGGTAAATGCCATGTTAAAACCAAAATTACCGATTTCACTACGGCTTGGAATACCATCTCTTGTGTTCATCTCTACTGCATATCCCGAATAGTTGAAGCCCATATTTATCATTGTAGAAGAACCTGATGGTACTAAAATCAAAGACGATCCAAATCCATAAGTGTTCCAATTATAGTCGGCTAAACCTTGGTAATTAGTTACATTGTCATTAAACGAAAATCCAAATATATTTAACTTATTGCCTGATTTTCCGTTAATTGATACTTTACCGAAAATATCAGCGAATTCAAATGGAAGTCTTAGCGTATCTAAATGAGGGTATAAGTTTTGGCTTGCCCAGTCGATATATGATTTTTTTGCAGACAAAATATAGGATATTGAATTATAACTGTCATCTGTCATTTTTTTGAATGGACCCTCAATCATGAGTTTTGTTGCAAAAGTATTTACATTAAGCTTTCCACCAAACTCTTTTCTATTTCCGTCACGTGTTGTAAAGTCCATAATTGACGATGTTCTTCCTCCATGCTCAGCATTAAAGCCACCTGTGTAAACATCAGTGTTTCTGATAATATCGTTATCGAAGACTGAAAATAGTCCAATGCTATGAAACGGGTTAAAAATAACCATTCCATCGAGCAATACTTTATTTTGAATTGGAGCGCCTCCACGTATATATAATTGACCTCCTTGGTCACCAGTAAACACAACTCCCGGAACTATTTGCAAAAACTGAGCTATATCGCGCTCCCCTCCTACACTTGGCAACATATTAACTTGTTTGGGGGTGATTTTTACCAACGAAGTAAATACATGTGTTTGCATCTCTTGTCTTTCTGCAGAAATAACAAGCTCATCGAGACTAATACTTGACTCATTTAATGTAAGGTTTTGTTCTAATGTTCTGTTGGACTCTATGCGAATATCAACTTTAGTTGTGTCATAGCCAATTGAAGTAACCATTAGAGTATATTTGCCCGGCGGAATACGTGTAATAGAGTAGTAACCGTTAATATCGGTAAAATTACCTAATGTAGTGCCACTCAAATATACACTAGCAAACATTACTGGTTCACCATTCTTTTTTTCATAAACAAAACCACGAACACTACCCGTTTGAGCTAAAACAATAAAACCAGTTGTTAATAGTAGTAAGATAATTATAAATTTTTTCATTTTTTTATTGGAATTTTTGAGGAGAAATATTTATTAAACAAAAGAGCTGTATATTGGTAATAATCAGGAAGTTGCAGTTTTTGTTTGAGATAAAAATCTGTTTCTGATATTAACCTTATGCACATTGTTTCTCTGTTTTTCCTATTAATTTATCCTTCCTCAAATGCATTAAAGAATAGTTCCCTCCTTGTTTCAAATAGTAATTGCTTTCAGTTACCCCTAAAACCAAGGGATACTTGTTATTAATTAATCTTCATTATCGGAACTATCTATTTTCTCTAATTTATCTTTAAGTTCAACGATTGTTTGTTTAGCTTTTTCAATTTTCTTTTCTATATCGCGAATCATAGCATCAGCATTTGCCGACTTGCTAAAAAACCCAATATTATTTTCATACAACGAAATTTCATTTTCTAAATCTCGTATTTTTGTAGCCAACTTGTTCCTTTCTTGATGTGCTCTTGCTTTAGATTTGGGAGAGTCGCCCCAACTTTTAGATTTACCTTTGAAACTGTCAATAGGTTTTGGAGTGACATTTAACTTATCGTAATGTACATTTAGAGCAGCCCTGAAATCTTTTTGTATTTTATTTTTTTTATCGAAAGGAACAAATCCTATTTCTGTCCACGATGTTTGATAATTGCTTAGTGTTTGTATATCAGCTTCGTCATTACCTGTTAATTCGAAGGCTTTGACTTTTTTAATCAGTTCAAGTTTTTTTGCTAAATTCTCGGTTTGCTCTTTATCTATATTACCAAAATGTTGCGATTTTGTATTGAAAAAGGCATCGCAAGCGGTACGAAATCTTTGCCAAATGGCTTCCGAATGTTTCCTAGGTACTGAACCTATCTCTTTCCAAGCTTTTTGAAGTTTAATATACTCCTCGGTTGTTTGTTTCCATTCGGTACTATCTTTCAAGGTTTCTGCTTGTACGCACAAATCTATTTTTAACTGAAGATTGTTCTGCTCTTCTTTTCTTCTCTCTTCAAAATATGCTCTTTTGGCATTAAAAAACTTGTCACATTCCGCTTTAAATTGTTCAAACAGTTCGTTGTTCTCTTTTTTAGGAGCAAAACCAATTGCCCTCCAACTGTTTTGTATTTCAATAATATCTTTCGCCTTCTCTTCCCATTTTTTTGGTTTAACTAATGATAGTTTGTTGATTTCTTGAACTTTAGTAATCAAGACACGTTTTTGTTTAAGATTGTTTTCTTGTTCTTCTTTAAGATTAATGAAATGATCACGGTGTCGTTGATTTACTTTAGCTGTGGCTCCTTTGAATCTATCCCAAAGCTCCTCTTTTTTGTCACGCGATACAGGTCCTATTTCGCGCCACTGCTTGTGATACTCTTGAAGTTGTTTAAAAGCCTTAACTATCGATGGTTCAACGATAAGCAATTCAGCTTTTTCACATAATTCTAATTTCTGTTCAAGATTTTTCTTGAAATCAAGATCGCGTAATTCTTTGTTTATTTTGATGAAATCATAAAATCGTTCAACGTGGTGATGATATGTTTCATATAGGTGTTTTGTTGCACTCTGCGGAACCAATCCAATACTGCGCCACTCCTCTTGCAGTTTATGAAAATCGTTGAATGTTTTGTTTAATGATTCCTCAGAATTTACAAGATTTTCTATTGCTTTTATTATCTCTTGTTTTTTTAAAAGATTTTCATCTCTCTCTTTTTCTACTTGTTCTTTAAAATCTTTTAGTTTGTATTTATAGTTTTCTACAAGGTTGTAAAATTGCTCTTTTAAACTGTCTTCTGAGGGAATAAAATCAACCTCATCGTTCCCTTGTGAAATAAACTCCTTTTTCTCTTTTTCACACTCTTCTTCAACAATTTCGTTGTATCGAGCTCGAATATCTTCGACTATTTGATTCACTTTGCCAACAGGCTTATTTTCAACAATATAAGTTAGTTTTTCAAGCAATTCTGTTTTAGAAAGTGAGCTGATATCTTCGGTTTCCTGTTCTTCTTCATCTTCATCTCCCGCCTCTAATTCAACATCATCTGATTCCAAAGTATCATCGACAGAAGCAGAATCAATACTATCTTTTTTTGCTTTGCTTACTTCCGGTTTTGGAGTAACTGGCTCCGATTTCTCTACGTCAGATTTTGAAGCCGTTGGCTCTACTCTATCTGTGTCAGATTTTGAAATAGTTGGCTCTATTTTCTCAGTGTCAATCTCTGTTGCAATTGACTCTATTTGCTCTGGAACGGATTCTGGAACAGTTGACTCTGTTTTCTTTGTATCAGATTCTGAAACAATTGTCTCTTTGGTCTTTGTATCAGATTCTGAAACAATTGTCTCAGTTTTTTCTGTGTCAGATTCTAAAACTGTTTGCTCTGTCGGCTCTACGCCAGATTTTGAAACCTCATTTTCCGACTGAGGCGTTTCTGTTTGATTTGCGGTATCATCGACCGGGGCGCTGATTGTAGTATCCTCACTAACAGAATTCTGCTCGAGATTCGTGTTCTCTTGCATAGGTTTGTCAGTAGCATGCGAAGTATCTTCGCCTTGCACTTGATTTAGGTTCTCGTTCATAATATATTTTGTAATTTAGATAATTCTAAAAAAAAATTCAAGCCACGAAAATAGGACTTTCAGAGTTATTGTCAAAGAAATATCAGATATATTTCTCAATTTTTACGTATAAATTGACTATTGTTTGACTAAAATTATAGATAATCTATCTTCTTTTTAATTTGTTGTATTTTAGATAGCCAGATTTAAGAACGAAACAATATTTAAAACATTATATTTGTCGAACATAGTTTCTAAAAATGACATTTCTTAAATTTATCTCAAAATCAATAGGTTGGTTACTAATTTTGCCTATCCAGCTCTACCGTTTTTTAATTTCTCCCTGGCTTCCTAATAGTTGCAGACATGAACCAACATGCAGCGCTTATGCTATTGAAGCTATTAAAATACATGGTCCTTTTAAAGGATTTTGGCTAGGATTTAAACGAGTTTTAAAATGTAATCCGTGGGGTACGCATGGATACGACCCAGTTCCCCCTAAGAAAGTTAAAGGCAATTAGCAATGAACAATGTGCAATTAGCAATTAAAAGAACTGAATATCATGTCAATAGCTACGACTTTTAAGTAGATTAAATTAATACACTTTTTTTATGGGCTCTAGCCCAAACATGTAATCAATTAACCATTTGCAATAAACTATTATTTACCGACTTTGCCTTTTTTGACTTTGTTCATTTCGACACTTCGACACTTCGACTTTGCTCAGTACAACGCTCTGCTCAGTACACCGCCTTGTACCTTGTACCTTGCACCTTGTACCTAGCACCTTTTTCCTTGTACCTTTACTAATAATTCGTGTGTTTAGGCGCTAAAATTGACAATATTTATCTATTTTCGCACTCGCAAATAGAATAAAACCACTAATAAAACACCAATTTTTTATGAACTTTAGCATTTTAGAAATTTTGTCATCATTTATGGTATTGTTTGCTGTAATTGACATTACCGGCTCGATACCTATAATATTAGATTTAAAAGCAAGGGGTAATATTATTGAAGCTGAAAAGGTATCACTTGTTTCACTTATAATTTTAGCTGCTTTCTTGTTTCTTGGCGAGCCACTATTGGGCGTTTTTGGTGTTGATATCGCATCTTTCGCAATTGCTGGTAGTATTGTTCTATTTATCTTGGCAATGGAGATGGTTTTGGGCGTTGATATATTTAAACATCAAAATCTTACAGGAGCATCTATTGTTCCCATAGCATTTCCATTAGTAGCGGGCGCAGGTACAATAACCACATTGCTATCTCTCAAAGCGGAGTACTCTACATTAAACTTGTCTATAGCAGTGGTATTGAACATGGTATGTGTTTATATTGTACTTAAGCTAGCTAAAAAAATAGAGAGGTTTTTGGGACCAACAGGTGTAATGATTTTACGCAAAATATTTGGTGTCATCTTGTTAGCTATTGCAGTACGACTGTTTATGTCTAATCTTGCAGTAGCTTTGGAGAAACTTTTCCCGGGAATATTTTATTGAGTTAAAAGTTGTAAAGTTTGTAAAGTTGTAAAGGCGGTGCATTGAGCGAAGCGTTGTACTGAGCGTAGCCGAAGTATCGAAGAATGAAAATAACTTTCTACTTTTACCTTGTACCTTGCTCCTTGCACCCTTTCCACTTCTAATTTCTGATTTCTACCTTTAAAAAACGTTGCAAAGCAACACAAAATAGCTAACTTTGGATAAATTTTAAATTTATATAATTATGGCACAAAATAAAATAGCTCTAATAACAGGTGCAACCGCAGGTATTGGAGAAGCAACTGCACAAATATTAGCCAAACAATGTGTAAACCTTATAATTACTGGTCGTAGAGACGAAAAACTTCAAAACCTAAAAAAGAGTCTTGAGAAAAACCACGGCATTGTGGTAAAAGCCCTTTCATTCGATATTCGCAGCTACGAAGAGACTGAAAAAGCGTGGAACAGCCTCGATAAAAAATGGCATGCAATTGATTACTTGATAAATAACGCAGGTCTTGCAGCAGGCTTAGATTATATCCACGAGGGCAGCCTTGAAGACTGGAACCAAATGATTGATACCAACGTTAAGGGTCTTTTAAACATCAGCCGCTTGGTACTTCCAATAATGGCTGAGCGTAAAACCGGACACGTAATAAATATTGGCTCTATCGCGGGCAA
>DAOOBP010000069.1:0-10191 GCA_035407925.1 Salinivirgaceae bacterium | reverse complement strand
TAATGAATTGGCTGTATTACAAAACAAACCGAAATATTTTTATTACAATAATATTTCATTGTTCTGCGAATGTTACAAATGAGATATTTGCCACTCATCCTGACAGCAAAGTAATTCAAACACTATTGCTACTTATTATTACTATAGTTGTTTTGTTTAAAGAGAAAGAGATGTTTTTCAAAAAAGAGTTATGAGCAAAGATAATAGGTTGATAAACAAAAAACTATTCAGAAAATTTAATTTTTTCTATCTATTAGTTTTTCCGTTCACAGGGGCGTTATACGGATTATCAGTTTTAATTTGTAAAAAACTGAACCTTAATTTTATCGAAACTGCTTTAATTACAACGATGTCGGCACAATTGGCACCAACTTTAGCAGCAATTATAAGCAGAAAACGTTACTCGCAAAGTATTCCTTTTTTTGTAAAGCCTAAACTTAACTGGACTTGGCTTCTCATTATCCTTATTCCTATGCTCAGTATTGGTTCTCAACACTTAATATTACAATCAATGGGGCAAACGTATATAAACTCAGCTTTTTTTGTTACGCCATCACTAATAATATTATCAGTAATCACAACCTTTGTTGGTAGTATTGGCGAAGAAATAGGCTGGCGAGCATACTTATACAAAACGTTCAGAACAGATATAAAACCGTTAACAAGCTCTATGATAGTTGGATTAGCCTGGGGACTTTGGCATTTTACAAAAATATTTCAGTTTGGAGTTATTCACTATCTTATTTTTACGCTTTCAGTTATTCCTATTAGCCTATTGATGACCTATTTGAATGATAAATCAGGAGGAAGCATTTTGCCTTCAATTTTACTTCATACGTTTATCAATTTAGCATATATGTCCCTGCTTTTTGAAAGAGAAACAATTGTTGGCTACATTATTAGTATTTCTGTTTTGACGATTATCATTTTGTTAGTGAGAATAGTCGATTCTGGATATTTTAACAGTTCTCGTAAAAGCCGATGTTTAAAGAATAGTTGAAAATTGACTTTATGCGTTTAATTATTCTATAACAATAAACTTAATAAAGGGAAAAATGCTCATGAATTATGTGATTATACATAAAAACTTAACAAAATCTTAACGCCATTTTATTGTTGTTATACACCTTTTCTTTAAGGACTTAACTAACTTTGCAATATTTGTAATTAAATAGTTAACTTAAACGTATAAAAATATGAATGAAAATATATTCAACAAGAAAGGGTATAATACCCTCAGTTTGTTAATTGTACTTGGTGCTGTCTTGATATTGAGTGGTCTGCTTTTACTTGCATTTAATATCGGCTGGCTAAATCCTGCACTTAAATCAATTGTTTTTTCTTGGCCCATGCTCTTTATCCTGTTCGCGGTTATTGGTTTTGTAAAAAGACAAAGATTGATCTCAGTTATTTTTTTATTGTTTGGCCTGTTTTTTCTTTTGCCACGCTTGGAGACTGTCTATCCGGGGATATTAGGCGAAGCAGGTAAAGAATTTACATCTAATTATTGGCCTCTTTTACTGATAGTTATCGGTTTACTGATTATTATTACAGTTGCCGTAAATAGAAAGAAAAAAGTTCCCTTTAGAAATGATACCGTCAACAAGCAAAGTAATACAGACGGTTGGATAGTAAAAGATGTTATTTTCGGTGGCTCTGAGAGTGTTTTTCTTGAACCTATATTTAAAGGAGGAAAAATTGATGCAGTTTTTGGTGGCGTAGTGCTTGATTTACGGAAAACCACCTTGCCAGAGACAACGGCATATCTCAACATAGATGCAGTGTTTGGAGGAGTAACGATTTATATTCCAGAAAACTGGAGTGTTAAATCAGATATAGATTCTGTTTTTGGGGGTTATAGTGATAAGCGTGTAAATGTAGTTGTTTCAGATGATAAGAGCGATAGTAAGCTCGTTTTGCAAGGTACTCTAATATTTTCGGGTTGTACAGTTCAGTAGTTATATTTTAGCGTGATAAACTGATAAATATGCTAAAAGAAAAATCAATAAAAACAGAAAATGGCGATATTTACTATTGGCTCAATAAAAAGCCTAAAGATTCAGATGTGTGTATTGTTTTTTGCCACGGACTAACAGCAGACCATTCATTGTTTGAGAAACAGATTGATTTTTTTGCATCTAAATATCAAATTTTGCTATGGGATATTCCATTGCACGGGAAGTCAATCCCTTACCAAAATTTTACATTCGACAATGTCGCTTTTGACCTAAACCAGATAATTGAAAAGAAGTGTGCAAGCAAGCTTATTTTTGTTGGACAGTCAGGGGGAGGATATATTTCACAGGCATTTATAAACAAATATCCCGATAAAGTGCATGGTTTTGTTGGTATCGGAACCACACCATTGGGCTTGAAATACTATAAAAAATCAGAACTCTTTTGGATAAAACACTTTGCGACTATTGCAGGCTTATATCCTTATTCACTTTTTTGCAAAGCCTGTTCAAAAAAGGTTGCTGTGACTTCCGAAACACAAAAAAATATGCGCCAAACATTAGTGCGTTTAGGAAAAAAGAATATGCTTAATGCTACCAATTCGGTTTATCAAGAGTTTTTGAGAGCTAAAAATTGTGTTCAGTTTCATTTTCCCATTTTGTTAACTTACGGAGAATCCGATAAAGTTGGGTTAGTTGCAAAATATAATCAACATTGGGCAAACACGGTAAATGCAAAATTGAAAGTAATAAAAAACGCTTCGCATAATGCCAATTATGATAATCCTTTGGAATTCAATTATATACTTGAAAAGTATATTAAAGAGAGAGTAAATGGTTTCACTACTATCCGAAACTTTGAAAAGTAAATATCTGATATTTTATTGTTTCTGCATTAAACGGAATAAGCAACAAAGAAACTCTAAAAGAAAGAGGCAATAATTATATTTTAATTAGACCCCGAACACAAAAAATAATTTGCACAACTCTATTAGTATAATATAGCATCTTGCAAAAAGCTATACCTTTTTTTATTGTAGCATCAAACAAAAGTGGCGTATAAATGTTACAGGCTTCATAGTTTATAGAAATTAGAATAATACAAGTTTTGAGATCAGAAAATGAGAATAACGCCAATTATAGAAGTTGAAGAATTATTGAAAATCTACAAGAACCAAGATGTGATGATTTTCTCTGTTAGCCTAAGTAGTAAAGCTAAAGCTAATTATGAGGCGGAACATTTAGAGGGTGCATTTTTTGTCGACATAAGTTCTCAACTGGCTGATATTAAAAGCAACTTCGCGAACGGCGGACGTCATCCATTACCTAAAATAGAAACATTTTCTAAAACCCTAACCGATATGGGAGTTGCAAAAGAGAAGCATATAGTTATTTATGATGATACTGATGGTTCAAATGGAGCCGCAAGATTTTGGTGGATGCTAAAATCGGTTGGACACGAAAAGGTTCAAATATTAAATGGAGGGATAAATCAAGCCAAAAAAATTCATTTCCCATTGAGTTCAGAAATTGAAATTATTAAGGGAGTTTCTGAGCCATATCAAGTTGATAAATGGATTTTGCCCACAGTAGAAATTAACGAGGTTGAAAATGTATCACAAAATCTGAATTATTTAGTAATTGACGTAAGGAGTGAAGAGCGGTATAAAGGAATAACTGAACCAATTGATCTGATTGCAGGACATATCCCAGGGGCAATCAATATCCCATTTACAGAAAACACAGACGATATCGGATTATTCTTAGAACCAGACAAATTAAGGGAAAAGTATAAAAAAAGGCTTGGAGAAATTAGATCTGAAAATATTATAGTACATTGTGGCTCAGGAGTAACTGCATGTCACACTTTGTTGGCATTAGATTATGCAGGAATGGGAATACCAAAACTGTATGTTGGTTCTTGGAGTGAATGGAGCAGAAATAATAAACAGATAGCAAAAAATACCTATAGTGCTGGCTATGAGTAATGAGCCCGGCAATGCAAACTAAACAGCTATCATTTTACCAATATCAGCCTGTTAATTGAAAGTACAGAATATTTTGAAAGATTTAACAAGTTCCATAAAAGTATTGTTATCCACACAGTATAACTGACAATTACACTATAAATAATATGAACGACATAGCAAAAGAAATTAAAGCCATTTTCGACCAATTTTTTCAAGCGCCAATAGAGGTTTGGGAAAACTTTGTACAACATGGAGAAATTGTAGAAAAACAAAAAAACGAAATCGTAAAAAAATACAACGAACGAGCCTGTGATTTTTATTTTATTCTCGAAGGTTCCGGTGGTATTTTGTTGTACTCAAATAACAATTATATATGTATTGACCTCTGTTATGAAGCCGACTTTTTTGTTGATTATATGTCATTCCTTACCAATCAACCCACAGATCTTGAAGTGGTTTGCTTCGAAAAATGCAGACTATTCAGAATCAGCCGTAAAAACTTTTTAGAACTCGCACAAACCGAATACGGCAGAATTATTTGCCAAACCGCAGCCGAAGCTCTATTCATTCACAAGCAGGCACAACAAATTGAAATTTTAACTAAAACAGCCGAGCAACGATATAGTGAAATGCTTGATAAACAGCCATATATACTACAACGAACACCAAATAAATACATTGCCTCTTATTTAGGAATTACACCTGAAAGTTTAAGTAGAATTAGAAAAAAGATTTTCTAAACTCATTTCTTATCATACGTTAAGTTTTTTGATAACAATGCGATTTAATTTTGCAAAGACTTAAATATTAACTTAAAAATAAATCGTATGAAGAGATTAACTCTATTACTCATATTATTTTTGTTTTTGCAAAATGTGATGTTAAACGCGCAAAACAAAAAATCGTTATCTTATAAATCAAAGGATTTACAAAAGATTTTAGACGAGACAGTTGATAATGAGAAAATTTACGGCACATCGTTTACCGTAAAGCACAAAGATGAAGTGTGGAGAGGTTCGGCAGGAAATATTGCAGAAGACCAACAATATTTCATAGCAAGTACTACCAAATTGTTTGTTACAACCATTATTTTGCAACTCGATTCCGAGAAAAAATTGTCGCTTGACGATAAAATCTCCAATTATCTCGATGCCAACATCATGGATGGTTTGCATGTTTACAAAGGCAAAGACTATTCAAACGAGCTGACTATCAAAAACCTATTGGCGCATACATCGGGACTTGCCGATTATTATCAGAATAAAGGACCAAGCGGAATGAGCTTGGAAGATGAAGTTGTAAGCGGAATTGACCAATTTTGGAGTTTCGAGCAGGCAATTGCACGCACCAAAGAGATGGAACCGCTGTTTGCACCCAACACGCCGGGCAAAGCACACTATTCTGATGCCAACTTTCAGTTGCTCGGTAAAATCATTGAAAACATTACCAGCAAATCATTTGCAGAAAATTGCGAAGTGCGAATTTTCAAACCGCTGAATTTAACCAAAACTTACATGTATGCCGACACTGCCGACACTAAACCGATAAACATGTATTACAAAAAAAATGAGCTGCATATACCCAAAGCTATGACATCTTTCGGCGCTGACGGTGGTATAGTTTCTACATCGGGAGAGATGCTGACTTTTATTGAGGCATTTTTTACAGGAAAGTTGTTTCCAAAAGAATATATTGCCGAGTTGCAGGAATGGAACAAAATCTTTTCTCCCTTACGCTCCGGTGTCGGAATTCACTTGTACAAATTACCGAAAATATTTAGTACACCGACCATGATCGGGCACTCAGGCTTATCTGGTGCATTGGCATACTACGACCCAAAAGAGGATATTTATGTGTCCGGAACTGTAAATCAAATCGCCTACCCATCAACTTCGTTTACCGTAGCAACAAAATTAGTTCAGAGAGCAAGAAGCAATAAAAGAAACAAACTGTTTGAAACAGTATCTGGAATAGGAGTAGGGGCAACCTATTCTACTATTGCCAATAATAGCGGGGATTTTAGAATTGGACCTACACTGACTTTATATAAAGAATTTAGGCTTTTGAAACCTGTCTCTTTTTCCGCTGAAATAGTTTATAGTCAAAAAGGTGAGAGAAGCAAAGATAAGTACTCCAATATTTGGTCGCATTATGTTGATTTACCGCTTATGTTAAAACTCAATACGACAAACAACAAATTTGGTGTTTCGGCTGGATATAGTACAAACTTTTTACTGTTTTCAAATAAACCCAACAACACATTCCAACGGATAGAGTCTTCCGTTCCAATTGGAGTACATTATAAAGTAAGTGATTTCTTCCAGCTTTATCTAAAATATAATATAGGGCTAACAGGTATCGGTAAAGAGACTTATGCAAATGAAGGTTTGAAAAACAATTGGTTTAGTATTTCGTTAATGTTATTGAAACCTTAAGACCATTAAAACGAACAAATAATCATTAAAAAACACACAATTATGCTTAAATTAAAAGATATTTTACTGCTTTTATTGATAGTGGGCTTGACAGCTTCATTTCTATTTATAGGTAAATGGACAGCAGGAATTACTGTTTTTGAAAATCTGTCGCCATTAACCAACCATCAAATAGTGTATCAGGGAGTTACCCTATTAATTGCTGTTCTTTTATTGCTTATTTTATGGGGAGTAAAAAGGACAGAATTCCGAACCTTTTTTAGAAAAGGGAATATATCAGCTGAGATAACTCCCGCACCTTGGATAGGAATAAAACCGAAAGGCAATCAAACTTGGTTATATTTTGGGTTGAGTATTGGAATCACTATCTCTGTAGTTACGGCAATAATTATTTATTTTCAGTTGTTAAATGGAAAAGAGATTGATTATAGCAATATATTGCCTATTCTTTTGTTTAGTCTTATTTTCTCGTTGATCAATTCTTTTGCTGAAGAGAGTGTTACAAGAATAAGTGTAGTGGTGGCGCTCAAAGGCAAAGTGAGCGATAAAGCAATTCCGCTAATTTCGGCTCTGATATTTGGCACAGTTCATTATTGGGGAAATCCGGGAGGTATTCCTGGAGTATTAGCAGCCGGATTTTTGGGATGGTTTTTAGCAAAATCAATTCTCGAAACCAAGGGTATCTTCTGGGCTTGGCTTATACACTTTATGCAAGATGTGATTATTTTTTCGGCACGTTTTTTGGCGGAATAGAAAGAATAATATGCTTAAGTGAATAAGTAAAAACAGTCTCACATGACCCAAAAAGCAAGTTTATCTGATTTAGTAATCAAAGTAGAGAAATTTAAACGAAAATATACTTTGTGGGAACTCTATCGCTCTTTTGTTTTCGTTCCAAGAGCAATCTCAAAACTCATTGGAAATAGAAAAAGTAAATTAATTGATAATCATTTTGTAGAGCGTTTGCAATTAGCTGTAACAGAAGTAAATGGCTGTGCCGCATGTTCTTATCAGCATACAAAAATAGCTCTGCAACAAGGTATGAGTAATGAAGAGATAGTTAGTTTTTTGAGAGGAGATGGTAAGTTTATTAAGCCTGAAGAAGCAAAAGCAATAATGTTTGCCCAACACTTTGCCGATTCACGCGGATTCCCTAAACAAAATACTTATGATTCTATTGTTGCTGAATATGGTAAAAAAGAAGCACGCATTATTCTTTCGGCGTGTCAAGTTATGATAGCGGGGAACATGTACGGAATTCCATTTAGCGCATTTATTTCCAGACTTCTAGGAAAGCCATACAAAAACAGTTCATTGTTCTACGAATTAGTAATGCTTGTAGTAGGAACATTGTGTTTACCCATTGCATTTATTCATGGGTTTCTAAGATTCTTATTTGGTTTATCAAATGAAAGATTTGACAAAACCACGTAAGAAATAACACAATTCCCTTAAAAACATATTTTGATTTCTACGCCAGCATGCATTAGTTGCCTTTATGTTTAAGATGTAGGGTAAGAATTAATATCCTCCCAATTCGGCAACTTTACTCCAGTTGACTACATTCCAAAAAGCTTTCACATATCCACCCCGTTTGGATTGATATTTAAGATAGTAAGCATGTTCCCATACATCAAGAGCAAGTATTGGCTTTCCTTCTATCTTGGTGTATGGCATTAGTATATTATCTTGATTGGGTGTAGATTCAATATAAAGAGTTCCATCTTCCTTTTTGAGCAACCAAACCCATCCAGAGCCAAAACGTCCGAGGGCTGCCTTTTCAAAATCTTCTTTGAACTTATCCACACTACCAAAATATTTTACTATTGCATTTTCTAATGCAGATGATATCGTAGAGCTTCCTGCCGGCGCCAATATGTCCCAGAAAAACGTGTGGTTGTAATGTCCGCCACCATTGTTATGCACGGCTGTTTGAATATCCTCAGGTAATGAGTTAAGTTTCATAAGTAAATCACCTAATGTCCAGCTTTGATACTGTGGGTGTTTTTCCAAAGCCTTATTCAAGTTATTCACGTAAGCCTGATGGTGTGCAGTGTGGTGAATACGCATAGTTGTACTGTCTATATGCGGTTCGAGTGCATCATATTTATATGGTAGCTCTGGCAACTTATGTTGTCCGAATGCAAAACCTGTCGCTACAGCCATTAAAATAAAGCTATATCCAGCAATAATTATGTTTTTTCGTAATCTGTTCATATCGTTGTTGTTTTTATGTTATTTGTTTTTTACTACTTATGTTTAATAAAGTTGTCGTTTCTCAGCTCTTCAAAAGCTTTGTTTAGCTCCTCTTGAGTGTTCATCACAATTGGACCGCCCCAAGCAACTGGTTCACGTAATGGTTTTGCGGCTAACAGTACAAATCGGGCTCCTAAATCGCCAGCCTTTATATGAATAATATCGTTACTCAATGAGTTTTTTTCAGCAGATTCAAATAGGATAGCACAACCTTTACTCTCGAACTTCTCTTTAGCAATGTCGGGGGCAAGTGTTCCGTCAATCAAATAAATAAATAGGGTCTCATCGTTTGGAGTTTCATCATACAACCATTCTGTAAAAGGCTCTAGTTTTACATCAAGATATTTAACCTTCACGTATTTGCCATCGAAGGCGCCTTTTGTTCCCTTATAACTATCAGCTACAACGCGTACTTCGGCGCCTGCTTCCCTAACCAAAGGAACATCTTTGGCGATAATGTCACCATACGAAGGCTCAACCATTTTATCCTTAGCAGGCAAGTTGACCCACAACTGGCAACCTAACATTCTTGGTGATGCAATTGGCATCTCTTGATGAATAATGCCCGATCCTGCTGTCATCCACTGGCAGCCTAAGTCGGATATAACTCCGCGATTACCCAAGCTGTCACCATGTTCCATCTCGCCACTTACTAAATAAGTTACCGTTTCAATTCCTCTGTGTGGGTGCCACGGAAAACCTTTGATATAATCATCTGGGTTTGTTGAATCAAATCCATCTAACATTAGAAATGGGTCAAAAGCGTCTATTGTAGCAGTTCCTAATACTCTAGTTAGCTTTACACCAGCACCGTCCATTGCACGCTGTCCTCTGACAACTTGAGTTGCTTTTCTTTTTTTCATAGTCTGATATTTTGTCATTTGCGGTAAACAAATAACAAAACGTTTTTGTTCCCAATACTCTGATAATTTTGTATGCACATTAACGGTAGTAAGAAGTATTAGGAGTTAATGAAATAAAAAATTACATTTCAACTTTCAACTTTTTATATACTATTGATTTATTTAAAAATCTTTCTTTAAGGCTATCTTATGTAAGAGACAGCCTCATTTTTTGTTTTGTTGCTTCAAATAAAAACAGTAATTTTGTTGTTAAAACAAAATATTCGTGTTGAGACCGTTAAGTAGAACCAAATGAGTCAATTACACACGACAAAACTTATGAATTTATCAAACAATTATTCAAAACATAATCCCAAAAACCTGCCAATCAATATAGGATTAGATGCCGGTTCTACGACTATTAAGATAGTAGTAACCAATTCACAAAATCAAATTATATACAAGGATTACCGCCGACATTACGCCGATGTTCTGGGAAATTTGAAAGAGATTTTATCTGATATTTTAGATAAAATTGGCGATTGCCCGATTAAGCTTTGTATAACAGGCTCAGCAGGAATGGGAGTAGCCGAGCGTTATAATGTTCCCTTTGCACAAGAAGTTGTTGCCTCGTGCGAGGTTATTATGCGCCAATTTCCTGATATAAAGACATTTGTGGATATAGGTGGCGAAGACTCCAAAATGATTTTCTTTAAGCCCGGTAAAACTCCCG
>DAOOBP010000068.1:0-10218 GCA_035407925.1 Salinivirgaceae bacterium | reverse complement strand
GGAACGTATGCATATACAGTCTCTAAAGCTGGTTATGTTGATGTAACAGCAGATGTTGTGGTTGATGGAGAAGATGCTTTAGTTGATGTGACACTAACTCACGAAATGTTTACCTTAACATTAGTTGCAAATCCAGCTGAAGGAGGTACCGTAAACGACGTAAGCGGTAACTATCAAGCAGGCGCTGAGATTATTGTATTTGCTACTCCAGCTGAAGGATACAATTTCGTTAACTGGACTATAGGAGAAGAAGTAGTTAGCACTAATCAAGAATTTGTATATACAATGCCAAGTGAAGATGTTACCTTAACAGCTAACTTCGAGCTTATACCAACATACACTGTAACATTCACAGTTAAGGACGCTGCAAACGCTCCAATTGAAGGCGCAACTGTCGCAATTAACAATGAAACATTGACTACCAATGCTTCTGGTGTTGCAACAATTGAACTCGAAAATGGAACGTATGCATATACAGTCTCTAAAGCTGGTTATGTTGATGTAACAGCAGATGTTGTAGTTGATGGAGAAGATGCTTCAGTTGATGTGACACTAACTCACGAAACATTTACCTTAACATTAGTTGCAAATCCAGCTAATGGAGGTACTGTAAACGATGTAGGCGGAGATTATCAAGCAGGCGCTGAGATTACAGTAATTGCTACTCCTGCTACTGGTTACAACTTCGTTAACTGGACTATAGGAGGTAATGTAGTTAGCACTAACGCTCAATTTGTATATACAATGCCAAGCGAAGATGTTACTCTAACAGCTAACTTCGAAGCCATACCAACATACACTGTAACATTTACAGTTAAGGATGCTGCAAACGCTCCAATTGAAGGCGCTACAGTTGCAATTAACAATGAAACATTGACTACCAATGCTTCTGGTGTTGCAACAATAGTTCTTGAAAATGGAACGTATCCTTACACAGTCTCTAAAGCTGGTTATGTTGATGCAACAGGAAATGCTGTAGTTAATGGAGCAAACCTTCCAGTCAATGTAACTCTAAATCACGAAACGTTTACTCTAACATTAGTTGCAAATCCAGCTAATGGAGGTACTGTAAACAATGTAGGTGGAGAGTATCAAGCAGGTGCTGAAATTACACTGATTGCCACTCCAGCTGAAGGATACAACTTCGTTAACTGGACTAAAGGCGGAGATGTAGTTAGCACTAATCCCGAATTTGTTTATACAATGCCAGCAGAAGATGTTACTCTAACAGCTAACTTCGAGACTATACCAACCTATACTGTAACATTCACAGTTAAGGATGCTGCAAACGCTCCAATTGAAGGCGCAACTGTCGCAATTAACAATGAAACATTGACTACCAATGCTTCTGGTGTTGCAACAATTGAACTCGAAAATGGAACGTATGCATATACAGTCTCTAAAGCTGGTTATGTTGATGTAACAGCAGATGTTGTAGTTGATGGAGCAGATGTTAACGTAGATGTTACTATGGAACAAGTTACATTTGCAATTACCTTCCACGCTGTACACAATGGAACATCATTGGAGGGTGTAACAATTAACATTGATGGTGAAGGAGTATTAACAACTGATGCACAGGGTAACGCTGTAATTGAGTTAGCTAACGGAAGTTATACTTACACAGCTACAAAAGAAGGATATAACGATACTGAAGGTTCGTTTGTTGTAAACAACGCCGAACAAACAATTACTGTTAATATGACAGGAATTGACGAGTTGGCAGAAACTCTCATACGACTATATCCTAACCCAGTTGAAAGCATGTTAACAATTGAACGCAACAATAACGACGAAGTTGTTATTGAACTATACAACAGTGGTGGTGCATTAGTTAGCACATTCAAAGCTGAAAATGCAACAACTACTATAGACGTTGATATGTTAGGTTCAGGAACTTACTTTGTAAGAATAGTTGGAACTAACAAAACTACAGTACATAAATTTATCAAGAGATAAACTAATGTATTGAGGATAAGAAAAAAGAGTCGTCTCGTTCTTCGGGACGACTCTTTTTTTCAATTAGCAATTAGCAATGCGGTGCACTCGGTCGCTGAGCTTATCGAAACCCACCAAACACTCACGCAACCCTATCCCACGACTTATACCGATTGGACATACACTATAGTCCAAACTTCGCTATCGCTCTTTTGAACTATGTGTCTGTAACATCGGTATTTACCATTGTGAAATTTTAAAAAGATTGGACTATTTTAAAATTACAATTGGTATTAAAAGTCGTGGCTATTGATTTGACAATCAATCATCTAATTGTTCATTGTTAACTGCTAATTGCTAATTGCTTTTAACTTTTAACTTAACTATTATTGAATAATAAAAATAAATTTGTAATTTTACAAACACTTACGATAAAAGAGTAAGATCAATTTGGATAGTTGATATATAAACACTACTATTGCATTTCAAAACAGAATAATAAAAACACAATAACCTAAAGAGGTATGAAGCGTGTACTCTTAATAATTGGAATTTCATTGTCGGCAATATTTATGAGCAACGTTGCAGTAGGACAATGCAGTAATTTTACTAAAAAAAAATGTGTTCCCCAGCTAAGCCCATATATATTTAACGGACAAGCAAATGCAGCCTTACTTAATGAGGGCGATGTGGCAGAATTAGTTCTTACATTTTATGCAAATCAAGATTATCGTTTGTTGATTTGTTCCGAAAATCAATTAGGGAACGTAGAGTTCCGCATGTACGACACGCAAAACACGCTTTTATTTGATAACAAAAAATACAATTACGCAAAAATGTGGGACTTCTGCTCCACTGCTACACAACAGATACGAGTCGAGATTGAAGTACCTGAAAGTTTAAATATTGATAGTTCAGTAAAAAATGGGTGTGTCTCCATTTTAGTAGGCTTTAAAGATAAATAAAAATATCGTTTTCTATATCGTAGCCCGTGAGCATTGCTTGCGGGCTTTTTTATTACACGCAGACACAGATAAGATTGCTATAACGGATTTACACAGATTTTGGAACAGTATAGTCGAAAATCTGTGATAATCTGTTTAATCAGTGTGCTCTGTGTTCCAATTGTTAATTGAAGCAGCAAACATTAAATTTCGTATATTTGCAACTTAAAAATCAGTTGTTCGGTTTATTGTGAAACCTATAGTACTATTGTAAAATTTCAAAAAGATAGGACTATTTTAAAATTACAATTGGTATAAAACAAAGAGTTAACCCTTGTCAAAAAAGACAATTTATGATAAAAAATTTTGTTGAAGAGCTCCGATGGCGCGGAATGATACACGATATAATGCCTAAAACAGAAGAGGCTTTAATGAAAGAGAGTGTTGCCGGATACGTAGGCATCGATCCCACAGCAGACTCGCTACATATAGGACACCTTGTTTCTATAATGATGCTCCGTCACTTTCAAGAAGCTGGTCATAAGCCCATTTTGCTTATTGGTGGAGCAACCGGTATGATTGGCGACCCCAGTGGAAAAAGTGAAGAACGCAGCCTTTTGGACGTGAGCATATTGCGTAAGAATCAGGAAGCAATTCAAAAACAAGCAATGCGCTTTTTAAGATTCGACGATTCTGCCAACAGCGCCGTTGTTGCAAACAATTATGACTGGATGTCGAAAATGTCATTCCTCGACTTTATTCGCGATATAGGTAAGCATATAACCGTAAATTATATGATGTCTAAAGATAGTGTAAAAAAGCGCATATCAGGCGAGGAACGTGAAGGGATGTCATTTACCGAATTTTCGTATCAACTTGTACAAGCAACCGATTTTCTCGAGTTGTACAACACATACAATTGCAAAATACAAATGGGTGGAAGCGACCAGTGGGGTAATATTACAACAGGAACAGAACTTATAAGAAGAAAAAACAGTGGCGAAGCTTTCGCAATTACCTGCCCCTTGATTACAAAATCAGATGGTGGAAAATTCGGAAAAACCGAACAAGGAAACATCTGGTTAGACAAAAACTACACGTCTCCATATCAATTTTACCAATTTTGGATTAACGTATCGGACGAAGACGCTGAAAAATATATTAAAATATTTACTCTGCTTACAAAAGAAGAGATAACTGAAATAATTGAGAAGCACAGAACAGAACCACATTTAAGACATTTGCAAAACCGTCTGGCTGAGGAGATTACAATATTTGTACACGGAGCTGAAGAGTTGGATATGGCACGCAAAGCAAGTCAAATTTTGTTTGGCAATGCAACACAAGAGACTTTAACCCAAATTGACGAACAGACATTTCTATCGGTATTTGATGGCGTACCTCAGTTTTTCGTTGAAAAGTCGGAGTTGGAAAGTGGTATATCGGTTATCTCTCTTCTTGCCGAAAAAACTAAGGTTTTTGCTTCAAAAGGCGAGCTGCGCAGAATAGTTCAAGGAGGAGGATTAAGTATCAATAAAGGAAAAATTGAAGATACAGAACAGAGCGTTAACATTGACCAACTGTTAAACGGTAAATATTTATTGATACAAAAGGGTAAAAAAAACTACACGTTGATTGTTTGTCAATAATAATGGATATTTCGGAATTTGTTGAAAAAATTAAACAAGGTTTGAAAGTTGGACTCCCGGGCGAAAAGAAACATCGGATAATGCTTCCTAACCAAAGGAGTTTACAACCCACTATAAATGAAAATATTAAAGAAAGTGCAGTATTAATTTTAGTTGATTTCAACAACCATGATCCAAATTTGACATTTATTGAACGTGCCAAATATGACGGCGTTCACAGTGGTCAAATTGCTTTTCCCGGTGGTAAGTTTGAACAATCGAAAGATAAAACTTTAATTGATACAGCCATAAGAGAAACATTTGAAGAGATTGGGTATAAAACCAAAGAGAGTCAAGTTGTATGCGAGCTATCAAAACTTTTTATATCTGTAAGCAATACTGTTATTTATCCGTTTGTCGCAATTGCACCACAACTACCTGTTTTAAAACCAAATAGCATCGAGGTAGAAGATGTTTTCTCAATCCCTTTAAAAAAATTCACCAGCGAAAATATTGAAACAGGCTTATTTAATGGATATAATTACGTTGTTGAAGCTCCGTACTGGAACGTTAAAGGCAAAAGAATCTGGGGGGCAACCGCAATGATTATTGCCGAACTTACTGGATTGTTATATGAAGACGACCAAATGTAAAAGGCGGTGTACTTGGTTGCTTAGCTGAGTATTTCGACTTCACTCACTTCTACACAGTTCGATGGTTATTGATTAATGCAGACAAAACACTATAACTGAGACAATTATACGCTTTATATTACCTAAATAGGTAATACCGATTGGACAGCTACTATAGTCCAAACTTCACTGTCGTTTGTTTGAACTATGTATTTGTAGCATCGGTATTTACCATTGTAAAATTTTAAAAAGATTGGACTATTTTAAAATTACAATTGGTATAATAGATTTTTAAGATAAAATAATTTAAAATTGTTTCATAGAGATTTATAGTTTTTGACTATCATAGAACTTTTATGTTCGTAGGACAATATGTGATTAACCGTAAGCGCAAGCCTATGGGTGTGCAACAGCACACAATCCCACCCGTAGGGTGGCACAAACCAGATTAAAAATCCAAAATATTTCGCCCAATGACCGTTCCCTGTGGCTGAGTTTATCGAAGCCACCTTATATCTACTATGACGGTCACTTCGACGGTTATTGAGCTTGTCGAAATATAAACTCAGTGACCGTACCCCAGCGCACCGCCCCGTTCCCCTCTTTTACCTTGTACCTTGCTCCTTTTATACTTCGACTGCGCTCAGTACATCGCCTTCTAATTTCAAATATCTATTACCTAAAAAATTAGGGTTTGGGTTTAAGTGATCTGTTTTTTTTACATATATAATCTTAACATCAAAATATTATATTAAAAACAACCATCTAAATTAGCGGAGTTAGGGTTGTAAAGGATATATTGATACAAGTGTTACATAGAAAACTTGTTTTACACATAGTAATAGTAGCTATGCTACTATGATTATTGTGTAGCTATTTTACCTTATATAAAAAAACTATGTGTCTATGTGGTTATTAATTAAGTAAGGTATTCATTCAGATATTCATTAAATCAAAATCAAACCCTAAAGACCGTTTTGGATAAATAGCTCTACAAAATCTTGATCATCGGCGCTAAAGTGCTTTAATATCCAGCTTTGTAAAAATAGCATAAACTCTATTGTATCAAAAGATTTTCCAGCTTGATACGCTTTACTGAACTTGGTTAGCTCGTCAGTAAATAACTTATGACTTAGCTGATGCTCTGAAGCATTTTCATATCCAAACTGTTTAAAGTAACGCTCTTCTGTGTTGAAATGATATGACGAAAAATCTGAAAGATTTTTAATTATCTCTCTTATCTCTTTTTTAGAACGTTCAGCGATAAATGCTTCATAAAGCTGGTTAACCAATGTAATAATTCTATTGTGCTGTTCATCAATTTCATTTATGCCGGTTTCTAATTCTGGCGATTTTTTAATTAAAGGTTCTCCCTCTGGAACTAAAGACGTAAGTTTGCCTTTATCATTAGCGCTTGTCTCTTGAGTATCTTTAGTGGACTTGGTATCTGTCTGATTATCAGCGGACTGTTTTAAATCTTCGATTTTGCTTTCTAATTTTTCAATTAGTTCGCTTTGCGTCACTATCTGACTATTTAATTTGATTATCTCTTTTTCAAATTCTTTGGCTTCAAAATCTCTTTTTTGTAAATCGGTAATTTCAAAACCAATTTTTAAAATTTTATATGGCGCTCCATCGTCATCTAGTATGGGTGTGTACGTTTCAGATAGATATATATTACGCTCATTGTACAAAAAATGTGTGACTTTTTTTTGAGGGATACCGTTTCTCAAATCATTCCAGAAAGCCTCATATTCTTCTGGAGCAAGGTTTTTGAAATCTGAGCCATCTCTATGGTATGTCCCAACAATTTGATCTACACTTAGTCCAAAAAGTTGTGCCATACCTTCATTAACTGAAATTATCCGACCGTTAAGATCATATTCAACTGTGCATGTAGAAGTACTTAGCGCTCTAAGTAAACCGCGCATTTCAGACTCTTTTCGTGAGGATTCTTCTTGCGTAGCTTGTAATTCTTCGAGGTTTTGGCGCATCTCCTCTTCTTGTGAAGAAAGCTCTTCGCGTTGTTGTTGTGATTGAAGAAGAAGTTTTTGTGTTTTTTCGTTTACACGAACACTTGAGATTGTCGAAGCCACACTTTCTCCAATCTTTTCAACGAACTCTATTTGATGTTTTTCGATATTATTAAATGAAGCTATTTCAATTATTCCATACACCTCATCGTTTAGTAATACAGGTACTAAAATTAAACATCTTGGGTTTGCAGTTCCCATTCCCGAGGTTATCTCAATATAATCTTCAGGAATATCGGTCAAATAAATTGTCATGCGTTCGTGGGCACATCGACCAACAAGATCTTCACCAATTTTTACACGTTTTTTTACAAACTTTTCGCGATTATAAGCTATTGCGCTCGTCATTTCGAGATAAACATCTTCTTCATTGTCGTCATTTATTACAAACAAAGCACCTTGATTTGCTCCCAAATAGTTGACAAGGTTTGACATTAGATGGAACGATAGTTTTTTCAAATCATGACTGTTGTTTCTCAAAATTTCGCCAAACTTTGCAAGACCTTCCGTTGCCCATCGTTGTTTTTCGCTTTCGTCTTTTCGTTTTTCTTCCTCTTCTGCTGCAATTTTTAGGCTTTTGCGCATATCTAAAAGTGCGTTGCCAAGAACGTCACCATCTCCTAAAGGCTGAAAATCTTGCTCTAAATTACCCTTACCAATCTCTTTTGCAAAGTAAGCTGTTCTGTTTAAACCTTCGATAAGCTTATTTAAAGACTCGGTCATTTGTCCAATCTCATCAGCTCTGTCTGTCTCCAATTGCTCAACTGAATCTATTTCTCCCAAAGACATTTTTTTCAACAATTGAGTAGTGTGCTGCATTGATTTACTGATATTTCTGGAAATCCTAAATATAACGACAAATAGAATAATTAATCCTACCAAGGCAACAATCATGCTGATTATAAATCCTCGATTTGCCTTATTCATAATAACTTCAACTGGCACCGTAATCGCTATTGACCAAGGTGTAGTGGTTCTTCCTATTTGAACACGGTTAAAAAACATTAAAACATTTTTGCCGGTTAACGGATCTCGTAGTACTAAATCTATGTTCTCACCACGTTTTATTTTGTCGGTAATGTTGTATTTGCTTTCTATTTCGGGCATTTGTGCGGCAAAAGTATTTCCAATAAACTCTTTATTGGGATAACTGACAAATACTCCTTCTGCCGATAAGAGAAAAGCATAACTCTCATCAAAAGGTCTTATCTTTTCAACATCTTCCTGAATTTTATCCATTGTAATGTCAACAGCAACAATTCCTGTATATTCACCGTCAACTAATATCGGTACAGACATTGATGTCATAAATTTTTTAATTTCGGTATTTTCATAAAATAAGTCCCAGTAAGGCTCCCATGCCGACTCAGTAGCCTCCTTTTTAATTTTTCCATATAGTACAGGATCACCATCCAAGCTTCTCAAAGTTGTTTGGTGCTTAATAATGTTGTTTTCACGAAAGTAAGTGACCACGTACCTTCCATGATCTTTGGTATAAGTAGAGTCTATAGCTTTTAGTTCCCAGCTGTCCCAAAGTTTATAAAATTGTGGATTTTCTTCAAAAACTTTCTCATACATTTTTATAAATAATCCTTTCCACTGTTCTTCAGGTAAATAATTGTAAACACTGTACATTTGTGCTATTGTTCGGACAACATCCATGCTTATATTAAGCTCCTTTTCTATTTGTAAAGCCGATGATTTAGAAACGTTTTTTGCTAATGTTACGGATTCGTTATACGCCACCTGTCGCGAACTGTAACTAATATATCCGATTGAGAGTATAAAAATTAACATCGTAGTTCCTAATACAAAAACCAACATCTGTCCGTTGATATTCAGGTTTCTAAAAAACTTTGCCACCATATTGCTTTGTTTTGATTTTAAAAAATCATATATTATAATCCTCAAATATCGTTAAAAAACATTATAATTCAAATATTGTAAATTAACTTTTTACTATTTTGATATTAATTCAATAATATATCAGTTAAATTTTATACGATACTGTGAAGTAAATAACTCATTCTTGTAATACTTTTATGTTTCTGTTATTTGATATGACCTAAACATAATTAAATTTGCATAAATTTTAAAAAGAATTGGTATATAAATAATTTATTAATTAGTGACATGCAATTAGAATCGTTAAAAACTATTTTGTTACGAGATATTTCCGATTTGAAAGATATTGCAGAAATACTCGAACCAGGTTACTGTTTAAGTAAAATCGAGGTACAAATCCTTAAATCGAAAATAACAAGTTTGTCAAACGAAATTGAGAATTTGTTGAACCGAATTATGGAAATAAGCAATTCGACAGCTATTGATAATGACTTAAATAAACCAAAAGTATCAATCGACAAGGAAGAAAATAGTAAAGACAATTTACAAAGTGATTCTAAAACAGCTATTAAAAAACCAACAGATGCTGTTATTACACAAAAAACGAGTGATGAAAAAACGGAAGCTCTTGTAATTGAGAAAGATAGATCTGAATTAAAATCTGACAAAACGGTTGTTGAAAAAACACCTGAAGTTGTTGATATCAAAAAATCAGAATCAACTGAAAAAATAGTAAAAGAACCGGAAGTGTCAAAGTCAGACGCTGTTAAGCAAATTCAGGTAAAAACTGAAAAACAAGCCAAAGTTGAATCAACAAAAGATAGCAGTGCAAGTCGCAAAACACTGGCGGATCAATATATTGACAAAAATTTCTCGCTCAATGAAATGGTGGGACAACCAGGGGGTACTACCGACAGGGCATCATCTTTGGGACAAAAGCCTGTTAGCGATATTAATAAAGCCATAAAAATTAATGAAAGACTTGGTTTTATTCGTGAGCTTTTTGCAGGAGATGCTCAATTGTACGCTAATACAATTGATAAGTTAAATAATTTTGAGGATTTTGAACAGGCATTTGAGTTCTTAAGCGAAAACTTTACATGGGATCAGGATTCAGAAAACTTTAAAATGTTTATAGACATTGTTTATCGCCGATATATACAATAAAATATGCTTTACGTTGTTCCCACACCGATAG
>DAOOBP010000067.1:0-10262 GCA_035407925.1 Salinivirgaceae bacterium | reverse complement strand
TAAATACATAACACCTTATTTGGCGTGCAAAGATACAACTTTTTTAATTAACCAACTAAAAAGGAAGAATTTTCACAAAAAGGGGTAGATTCAAACAATAAATGCAACTAAATAAAATTTGACACCATAAACACTTAGTATCAGGACAATACAGGTTTTGATAAATATAATATCATCATAAAATCTTATTATTAACAAAATTTGATTATTTTTGCGAAGTGCTTTAACTTTAAGTTTTAAGTACCTATTGATATCTTATTCACTTATATTTAATAATCATTTTTAATATTATTATCGTATGAATAAATTAAAATCCTTATTTACTGTATTCTCAATTGTTGCAATGGCCTTATTTGTTTTCACCCATTGTAAAGACGAGAAACAATCAGAGTTGAATCTTGACTCATTTGATCAATTTGTTACGATGTCCGGTAAAGTAGTTTATAGTACCGGAGTGGACACTACTTCTACAGACTATACCATGGAAGTCATGAAACCGGCTGCAGGTCGAAAAGTCTTTGTAGAAGTTGCCTATGCGGACTACAAACCTGGTGCAGCAGGAACTAAAATCTTTGAAACTGAAACTGACGACACCGGAGAGTTTTCTATTGAAATTCCAACCACCCCTAATGGTCTTGCGGCCGCTACTACTACCATTAGGATGGAGGAATTCACAGATTTTTTCAACGAATATATAAAAATGGAAAATGGAAAGCCGGTCTTTAAGACGCGTCTCAGACGGTATCAATTACAATTTCCTCCTCTCCCCAGTTCGTTGAAACCGGGAGCATTTTCTTTCCCGGAGGCTTTAACTTACGGTTCGACGGAAATTGATATGGAAGATTATAACGAAAGGCTTACTTTGACAGGTAATGTACAACTCGCTTATGAATCTTCATATCGTACCGGGGCATACAGAGCCGCATCTTCGAGAACAGTTGAGTTGGAAGTGACTTATGATCCGGTGAGTCCGACACCTTTAACCGTTACTTATGGTGCAGCCACCGACGAAAATGGCAATTATTCAATCACCATACCCTTAAAATCATTTAAAGACGGGTTGCAAATCGACAAAGTGTCCATTAGGGGTATTGGACAAACAGAATATACCCACTACTCCGAACCCAACAAAACAAAACAATTATCCGGTGCATATGCAACCAATGATCTTGCAGGTTTTCCGATCAATTTAACCAATATTATTAAGGATATGCCCCATTCCTTAGGGCAGCAATTTTTAAAATTCACACCTGGTCATAATGATGGATTACCACAGGCTGAATTTGCACCTGCATCATGGACTGACGATCTTGCAGGCTGGGAGAAATATCCCGGTTTTGATGAGAAGGTTACCATTACGGGTACTTGTAAGATGGCAGCCGAAACAGGATTTGCCGTAGGCACTTACAAAACAAGGGTTCAGACCGTAAAGCTGAACATAACGGCATATGGTACTGCGGCGCCTAAAATTGTGTATGCTGCTACCAAATCCGATGGCTCGTTCAGTATAGATTTACCGGCTGTAAAATCAACAGATGCATATACAGTTGCATTACAAGCTCCGGAAGAAATTGAATTTTTACATTATAAGTCTGCCACCGAAACCATGACTTTGAAGGGCACGTACACCCTTTACAAAAATTTCAAAAAAGATGCAGCCCAATGGAATGAATTGGGAGATCATTATTATAAATTTACGCCAACCAGTGCACCAAAAACATGGCACAATGATTTAGCCGGATGGGTAAAGATAAAGGACCATAATTTAACAGCTACAGTTTCAGGTAAAGTTTATTTAACCAAGGAAACTGCTTTTGCCACCGGAGGGTATGTACCCGCTGCCAATATGGTTATTAAAATTAATGACGGCACATCCGATTATGAAGGAGTAGTAGGCGAAGACGGCACATTGAACATTGAAGTGCCGGTAGAGAGAAGTACCGATGAATTGACTATTGCACTTGCTACGCTTACAATTGACGATATTAAAAATTTCGCACATTACACAAAAGGTGGAACAGATGATCTAAGAACCCTGGCAGGAAAATATGACGCTACACAGCTAAAACCTGCTTCAGCAAAATGGAACGAGCTGGGAGATATTTATTATACATTTACACCCAACCCTGTTCCAGCAACATGGCAGCAGGATTTAGCCGGATGGCAGGTAGCATTGGATCATAAATTCTCCAAGCCAATAACCGGTACAGTGAAATTCCCCGTAGAAAATGCATTCCGTGCCGGAGCTTACGCAGGTGCACCTTATCAGATTGTTGAACTTGTAAGTAACGGGTTTAATTTAGTTGGTGCTACCGATGCCAACGGAGCATTTTCAATACCTGTTCCTCTGCAATATGAAGATGATGAACCCGGAGCCATTTGGAACGTAAGTATGAATCAAGTGGCAACCACATCATACATCCACTTCAGAAAACCCGGAAGTAATACTACTGAAGCTGTAGAGGGTAATTACAACCACAAACTTGATATTGTTCCTCTCGGTTCACCTTGGAATGAACTTGGCACGCGCTACTATGATTTTGTACCGAATGTTATACCCACCTATTGGTCAAATCAACTGCCCGGATGGGTAGTCATTGCCGATCAAACCGCCACCATAACGATAAAAGCTAAAGTTAAAAAGGCCGTTCAGAAAAAAGAAGGCGGTAATTGGATTGCAGGTTGGGAAATTGACAGCAATCGCATGGCAACTGTTGATGTTTCAGGAACTAATTACGATGTAATTTCCAATTCAAACGGAGAAATTACGTTCACGCTTCCTATTAACGGCGCTCCTCCGGCTAATCGAATTATCACCATCACTCCTAATGATGACGTCAATGATGTTCCGTTTGTTCACCATCCGGACAATACAAAGGACGATGCCGTTACTATTTATGGAAAGTTTGTAAGTGCAAATAATATAGCTGCCGAAAATATTGCTAAAGATGCAGATGCTAACTTATATGATGTAACAAAATCTGCAAAGATGTATTACACTCCTGTAGGAGCACCTGACGGATGGGGCGGCTATAACTGGGCAGCTATTGTTAACAATGAATAAAAGCTTGTCCAAGTGGATAGTAAAGTATTTTATTAAAACTATAAGCGTATGAATAATATAAAAATTAAAATAACACTTGTGCTCGCAATCTGTTCTTTTGCGTGGATGTCTCAGGCACAAAATGTGGGACAAAAGGAGAAACCTATTCTGCCAAAAGCAGGAGACATCGGGTTAGGAATTGACTTAGTTCCCGTTTTGCGTTATGCAGGTAATATGTTTAATGGTACTGTGAATAATGGTTGGAATACCTTCGGGGGTGAACCTACGCTTCCTGGTGTTGGTTTACCGGTCCCGCCGAACGTATCCATCACCGGAAGATATATGTTTACAGACAATTTTTCTTTACGTACCAATGTAGGAATCATTGGACGTAAGATGTCAGAGCAACTGTATATCAGGGATGATGAAGCTTTTGCTAAGAATCCTTTGTCAGAAACCAAAATCATAGACACCTATAAACAAAACCGTTCAGGTATGATTTTATCTGTCGGTCCTGAGTTAAGAAGAGGATACCATCGAATTCAAGGCTATGCGGGTTTGAATTTGGTTTACGCCTTTGAAGCGGCGAGAGATGTGTATCAATATGGCAATGCCGTTACGGAAATCAACCAAACGCCTTCCAGAAATGCCGGTCTTTTTACTGTAGCACCTATGCCTGTTGTAGTTCCTTACTGGACACAAACTTATGTGACAGGTAGGTATCAGGATGGAAACACACAACATATAGGATTAGAGGGAGTTTTAGGTGTAGAATATTACATCACATCCCATTTGGCGTTAGGAGGTGAGGTTTCCCTATATGCAATACAAACGTTCAGGAGTAGATTCTATCAGGAGCAAGAAGGATTTAATCCCTTGACGGACCAGGTAGAATATAGGACAGAACTGCTATCTCCAAGCACCAGTGTCTTTTCTTATGGAACAGACAACTTGGGAACCAGACTCTATATGATGTTCTATTTCTAATAGGTATAATAGGCTGATTTAAAAAATAAGGCTGTCTCAAAAAATCAATGAGACAGCCTATTTTTGATACTGTCCTAGAAAAGAATATTCGTTAAACTCAAATTTAAAGTAACAAGATGAGTTCAAAGCAATACAAACCATTTAGAATAACCCGGATACTGATTGCATTTGGGTTTAACAGGCATATTTTATTTGCGGCGTTGAAGAATTTACCGAGTTTTTTCAGAGATTACCGAAAGCTAAAAAAGCAAAAACAAAGTAATGATGACTTCTATTTTGGTTTCTGTTATCCAAATCTTGCAGATAAGAAATCGGATTCGGGAACAATGAGAGGGCATTACTTTCATCAGGATTTATTAGTTGCTAGAAGGATTTATGAGAACAAGCCGGTGCGGCATTTGGATATTGGTTCCAGAAAAACAGAAAGCCCCGTAGATATCTTAAATTGTTTTAGGTAACGAATACGATAGTCATAATATTTATTGTGATGATAAGTATTTAGAAAATGACAAGTTAGGCAAACCGACACAATACAAGCATCCTGATATAGGTTTGATTTTTAAGTTAGGTGTAAGTGGGTGACAGAATAGACCAAAACCATACCTATAATACCCACGACAACGAAAAGGCAAGACCTGCAAAGCCGTTAGAACAGGAGTAAAAAACATTTGAAATGAAAAAAATATTAAAATCAATTTTAGGACCTAAAACTTTGAAATTACTTGGAAAAGTAAAATTTGCTTTTTCCCCGTATTTAGTGGAAGAATCCAAAGAGGTTATTGACCGCCGACAAAAATTTTATAATCAATTTATCAGCCCCAATGATTTGGTATTTGATATCGGTGCCAACGTGGGTAATAGGACAAGACCATTATTAAACATTGGCGCAAAAGTAGTTGCAGTAGAACCACAAAAAAAATGTCAAAAAATATTAAAAAAGACGTTTGGAAATGAGATAAATATTGTTCCAATGGGTGTGGGAGAGATGGAAGACATTAAAGATTTTTTTGTTTCAAATGCTCACACAATATCATCTTTTTCTACAGAATGGATTGAATCCGTAAAAAAAGACAGATTTAAAGAATATACTTGGAGTAGACCTATAAAAATTCAAATTACTACATTAGATAAGTTAATTGAGAAGTATGGTTTACCGAAGTTTATCAAAATAGATGTGGAAGGCTATGAGCTTGAAGTCCTAAAGGGTTTGACTTGTGCCGTAGATATGATTTCTTTTGAGTACACGGTACCTGAACAAATTCAAAGAGCAATAGATTGTATCAGTCAAATAGAAAAATATAATTCTGAAATTGAATGTAATTTTTCAAAGGGTGAAAGTATGGAATTTGCATTAAAAAACTGGAGAAGTGTTACAGATTTTAAGAATTATATATCTACACAAGAATTCATTTCGACAGATTTTGGAGATATTTATGTGAGAAAAATTAGCTGAATTACATCTGCACCTTGCAAGGTTTTGGCGTCAAGCGAGGCTAAGTGATTCTTATGAAATTTATTTCCATTTTTGAAGAATGTGCTTCATAGGGTAAGTGGGATAATCTTACCTAAACACCAAGCCCTAAGCTGTTATGTTAAGATATTAAGCGATTTGAAAAAAAATCAAGATTTAAATCAAAAGTTGATAAATAATCGGTACTCATGTAGAATATTACTCAACAATATTTCTCAATAAACCTAATAATTTCAGAAAATTTTTGAGTAAAAAATGCTGATTATGAGCAGATAATTTTAGAATTATTTTTGATTTCAGCGGGAAAGGTAGAGAGGCAATATGTCTATTGATTTCAGGGAAAAGCGATAAATATTGTGCATCTCCGAAAGTACTTCTGATAATTCTTACTTTGCGTAACGATTTCAGTTCGATTAACATTTTCGTGTAATCCTCAAAATCCGGTTTACTTTTCAGAAATCGCTCAACTTCTTGAACTACAAGAAGTTGGTCTATAATATGTCTCGTGTTTGATTTCTTTTTTGTAATTGAATGTTGATTATAAATCACATAGTGGTAAAACGGATTTTTTACCTCTGCAAAACGAGCAGAGTAATAGAGTAGCTTTACCACAACGACCAAGTCATCCGCATAACTCACTCCTTCGAGTGTTTTAACGTTGTTGTCAGTCATGACTTTACGTGAGATTAGTTTGTTCCAGTAAGAAGAAAATCCCATTAAGGCATTGTAAATCAGCTCTGTTTTATTTGTAGAGAACTTTGGTTCAATTATTTTAGATTCGCCATTGGGATATTCTTCAAAATAAGGAGAATAAACCATATCTGCATTCGTCTCAATCGCCTTGTTGTAAAGATTTTCAATCATATCCGGCTCAATCCAGTCATCGCTATCCATAGCTAAGAAATAATCCGCTGTTGCAACATCAAATGCTCGTTGACGGCTATATGAAATCCCTTTGTTTTTCTCGTTTTGAAGCAATGTTACAGCATTTTTACGGTGCGGAAAACGCTCAAGTACTTGATTTAGTTTTTGGATGCTATCATCAGGCGTACAATCATCAACAAAAATGTACTCTATACTTTCAAATGTTTGTGAAAATACCGATTCAGCACATTTCTCAATAAAACCGGAAGCGTTATAAATAGGAATCAATATGGATACTTTGTACATGGATATACGTTTTTTAGGAAACTCTAAAAACTTTAAGTAGCAAAGTTAAAGAAAAATCGGAATTTTAACCAAATGAATAGTATCTTTGTGCAATCAAACTTCGATAAAAGATATGTCAGAAAAAAAAATAAAAATCATTTATATCAAACCCAATGATTCGTCTTTTATACGGGTTGACCAAAATATCCTGGAAAAACATTACGAAGTAATCCCCGTACTCTTATTTCAGCAAAAAGGAAAATTGCAATACGGATTGAAAAATATCCTAATGTTTTTTCGGTTGCTTCGGAATGGTTTACGAGGAAATACGGCATTTATTTGCTGGTTTGCTGATTATCATGCTGCTGTAATGGTTTTAGCGGCAAAGATTACCGGAACTAAATCGGTTATTTTCATTGGCGGACAAGAAGCGGTGTGCTATCCGGAACTTAGAAAAGGAGTTTATCGAAAAAAAATCCGTGGTGCTTTGGTGGGTTATGCTTTGAAAAATGCGAGTTTGATTATTGCCAATCATAAGTCGTTGATTTACCATGAAAACTATTACTATAATCCTGGAAACCCGCATATTGACGGAATTAAGCATTATGTAAAAAATATAGAAACGCCGATTGAAATTATTTATAATGGAATCAATACAGAGAAATTTGTGCGAAATTATTCGATAAAAAAAGAAGAAAATCTAATTTTAACTGTCGGTAACATGAATCAAATGGGTGATTTTTACAACAAAGGATTTGATTTATTTATGCAAGTGGCCGAGCGAAATCCACAATGGCAGTTTATTCTTATCAGTTTAAAAAACAATTGTGTAGATTTTGTTGAAGAAAATTACCATTTTTCGAAAATACCCAACCTAAAAGTTTATCAGTCGTTTTGTACACAAGAGATGTTGAATGATATTTATAATCGGGCACACATTTTTGTACAGGCATCTATCACCGAAGGTATGCCGAATACGTTGGGTGAAGCCATGCTTTTAGAGTGTATTCCGGTTGGAAGTAACGTCAATGGAATTCCCGATGCAATAGGAGATACAGGAGTCGTCATTACAAAACGAACGCCTGAAGATTTGGAACAAGGCATTCAGGAAGCAATGAAAATGAATACCGGACCCCAAGCACATGAAAGGGTTATTCAAATGTTTTCTTTAAAAAGACGGGATAAGGAAATTAAAAGCGTATTGGATAATTTGTTTTCTGAAGATTGATTGTCAGATTTTTATCCATTCTTTAAGTTGTAAGTCTGTTTCTCTTCCGTTTTTATACCAATTTTTAGGTACAACTATCATTTTATCCGGATTTTGATTGAGCCAAGCTCCCCACCAGCTAAATGAACTGTTACCAATGATGTTATGCTTGCAACGACTCATTAATATCATATCCATAAACGAACGGCTTCCGCTATTAATACTTACAATTTCATTTTTGATTTCCAAACTGTTAAAGTTTTTCTTTACCCATTCCGCATCGTTGCTGAATATATAAAATTTGGGTTGGGGAATTTGAGTTTGAATAGCTTTTATGGCAGGCAGATAGTAGGTATCAAGCTCAGGAAGTGAAAAACGGCTGTTCTCATAATCTCCGCGTCTGATATGAATAGAAACGGAATTTTCATTTTCCATTTGCTGAATTAAAGCCTCGTTTTCTGCGTCAATTCTATCTTTCAACACTAATGTAGTACGTAGTTTTTCCTCAATATCAGCAAAATAACGTGCAGACTGAAAGTAACCGTATAAATACGTATTATCTTTTACTTTTTCAATATTCTCAATGTATCTGTCGCGTTGCCAAGTTCTTTCAATAAATAAATGCCTGCCGTTAAACAACCGTTTTATTCGCCAGAGTTGGTGATAATATCGTGATGTTTTGTAAAGATTGGGCACATATTTTCTTACTTCCTGAATGTCTGCTGTTTTTTCATTGATACTAAAAACACCCAGTTCAAAATCACGAACAGTAAAATTAGTAGCTTTACCATACTCTTTCAAGTGGGAAATATCCAGTTGTAATTCCACTCCCAATCTCTCAGCCACTGCTTTGCCGCAAGCATACTGAAAAAGCTGGTTGCCCAATCCCCCATATAAATTTACAATAATCATTGTTTTTTTAGAATGGTTTTTATGTAATTCACCGCTTTGTCGATTAATTCAGGATAGAATTTTTTTATTGAAAACAAATATAATATACCGGCCAGTAGCACTTGGCTGATTAAAAGAATGTATATATTGCTAATAATGAAAGAAAGTACGTAACAACTTGCGGCAATAATTATCCCGATGATCAACGGAAGAATGAAGTCGGTTATTTGATGTCTGATAAAATGTTTGATTTCTTTTTTCAAAAAAAGTACGGAAATAAAATAGGAAACAATATTTCCGAGAGCGTATCCTCCCAGCATGGCCAACACGCCAAATTGGAAACAAGCGGCAATAGCAATCAAAATGATACTTTTTTTTATCAATTCGATGTGGAATGTTTCTTTTGACCTTCCGCGAGCATTTAATGCGCTGATTGTAAGTGTGTAAAGCGTTGCAAAAATACTGGAAGCGCATAATAATTGATAATAAGGAATAGCGGCTGCCCATTTGTCGGAAAGCAGAACAAGAATAAGTGGTTGTGCAATTGCAATCAGTGTAAGGATTACCGGAAAGGTAATTATCGAAATTTTTCGTGCAAATTCCCGGTAAATTCTTCTGAAACGCTCATCGTCATTTTGCACTTTTGCAAAAACAGGGTAGGAGCTTGAATTAAGGATGCTTTGGAATGTATAGTTAGTGGTTTCGTTCAACTTATTGGCATAGGTGTAGTTACCCACTTCTTGCATGGATTTACGTCCCAAGATGAACACGAAAAGATTATTGAATATTACATTGAGAAAAGAAGTAAATAATAAATTGAAGCTAAAACGACTGAAACCCTTGATTATCTGAAACTTAAATATTACTCGGGGAATCCATTTGAGCACAGCATAATAACCTATTAAACGTACGAAGTGAAATACGATTTGCTGCACGACCAATGTCCACACCTTAACTCCATTGAATGCCATAATTAATGCTACGACACTGCTTACCAATACTGCGGTTAAGTTTATCAAAGCTATGCTTCTGAAATCCATTTTTTTTGTCAATTTGGCAATAGGTACCAAATAAAGTGATGTCAGAATAATTACAATAAACAAGGTGCGTCCAAGTACAATCAGTTCAGGCTCTTTAAAATAGGCTGCAATAAGTGGCATCGCAGCAAATAAGATAGCATAAATTGCAATTGCTATAAATACATTGAAGAAAAACACCGTGCTGAAATCAATTTCATCAGCATCCTGTTTTCGGATAAGAGCTTGCGTAAATCCACTTTCAACTAAGATAAAAGCAAGTGCTGAAAACACGGCAATTGATCCAAGTTGACCATAATCAAAACTGGAAAAAAACCATCGAGCTAATATCAAACCAATAACAAATTGTATGGCTTGTTGTCCAAATCTATCGAAAGCAGACCATTTGATAGCTCCTATTGTTCTTTGTTTCAGATTGTCACCCATCTGTTGAAAGCATTTCTGCGTTACATAAAACGCTAAAATAACAAAAAATCT
>DAOOBP010000066.1:0-10440 GCA_035407925.1 Salinivirgaceae bacterium | reverse complement strand
ATGACCTTATTTATATTGAGAACATGTCAATATATTTTGACCTGAAAATCATAATTTACACTGTTAAAACCGTTTGTGAGGGAAGTGGTATGTAGTTATATATTTTGCGACAAAAGAAAATTACATAACTCAACGTCACTCTTTTTAGTTATTTTTACATTAGTTGGCTCTCCTTCAATCAAAAAGACTCTATTCCCAGAATACTCATAAACCGAAGCGTCATCAGTAAAGTTGCTGTTGTATTCAACGTCGTAAGCCTTTTTAATAAGCTCGTAATTAAAGACTTGAGGCGTTTGAACCAAAAAAATGCTATCACGTAAAATCGTTTTACTATCTTGTAAAGAACCAAAACGAACAGTTTCTGACGGATTTATAACCGGAACTGCTGAATTGTTAGCCATCGCAGCTTTAAAACATCTGTCTATCAAATTTACACTAACAATAGGTCTAACACCGTCGTGTATAGCAACCCATTTAGTGTTGCGTAAAGAACTTAATCCATTTTTGACACTAAAAAACCTTTCTGCACCACCTTCAACAATTTTATGAGGTATATTTATGGAGTGATTTTCACATAACGCTCCCCATGTGCTAATATGAACTTTTGGCAACACTACAACTATCTCAATATCACTATCATAACTATAAAACTTTTCTATGGTATGGAAAAGAATGGGCTCTGATTGCAAAAGCAAGAACTGCTTGGGAGTGGAAACTCCCATTCTCAAGCCAGAGCCTCCAGCAACTATAACAACCGACTTTTCAGACATCTTCACTATTTTATTGTTTTTCCAAAATCTACTACAAAACGAACAAATGTATATAACATATTGCTTAGTTAAAATAAAAAAATGATTTATTTTTGTCGCATATCGTTAATTGATTGTAAGTTTCGGCTAAAGCCATTTTTTTATTTTATTGATTTTCAATACCTTAAACAATACTGCTATCTATTGATAGATTTTTAACCTATTCACTCAATGATTACAAATTGTTAATTGTTAATTGAAATATGGATAAATATAACAAAAAGAGACGTTTACGAATGTCGATACTACTTTTCGCTTTCTTAATAAGCGCATTATCTCTATTATATACAAATCTCATTGTTGATAAACTAAAAATCGAAGAGCGCAAAAAAATGGAGCTATACGCGTTTGCATTAAAAAAATTTGCAGAATACGATAATTTAGACGCCGACATGAGTTTGGTTACAGAGATAATTACCAACAACACCACTGTCCCCCTAATACTTACGACAGACAGCGACAGCATATTGGCTTTTGTTAATTTCAACCCGAACAAATCTAAAGACACTAAATATATCGAGTCGGAGCTTGAAAAAATCAGACTAACTCAAGAACCCATTATCATCTCACTTGCAAACAACGAGGAGCAGCGAGTATATTATAAAGATTCCACCGTTCTAACCATTCTGTCATGGTATCCGTTTGTACAACTATTCATGTTTGCACTGTTAATATTAGTTGGTTATATCGCTTTTAGCAATTCTCGCAAAGCTGAACAAAACAGCGTATGGATTGGCATGTCAAAAGAGACAGCACACCAATTAGGAACACCAATTTCATCTTTGTTAGCTTGGGTAGAAATTCTAAAAAACCACCCTGAAGTTGACAGTTACATGACTGAAATACAAAAAGATATAAGCAGATTGGATATCATAGCCCGTAGGTTTTCTAAAATTGGATCCTCGCCCGACTTAACACTCGAACCAGTTGCAGAAGTTATAAAAAGTGCGATTGAATATATGCAATATAGAACACCCGAAAATGTGCATTTCAATTACAACTCATCTCCCAATTCAGAGGTTAACATAATGATGAATCGCAGCCTTTTTGAATGGGTTATCGAAAATTTGATAAGAAATTCAGTTGATGCAATGCAAGGAAAGGGCAGTATTAACTTCGATTTATCAGTTACAGGCAAAAAACTATACCTAGATATCAGCGATACAGGAAAAGGGATTCATAAAAGACACTTTAAAACTATATTCAGTCCGGGATACACTTCTAAAGAACGAGGTTGGGGATTGGGTTTATCTTTAGCGAAGAGAATCATTGAAAACTATCATAAAGGAAAATTATTTGTTAAAACCTCAGAATTAAACAAAGGTACTACAATGAGAATCGTTCTTAATATACAACAGACACTAAACTAATAACTTAGCCTATTATATTATTCATTTAATTGCTTTTATTTTTATAGTTAAAAAACAAAAAAAGCAAAATTGAAATCATAGAATGGGGTTATTAAAGATAGTTTTATTAATTTTGCACGAATTTTGACGACCTATTACCCGTTTTTCAAAAAGTGTAAAAATTAAGTAAACGAAAACGACAATTGAATTAAAGTAAAAAAAATGAAAACATCAAAAAGTGTTCTCGACAGGTATAAGATAAAAATTGCGGATTTGCCGATAGGAATATTTGAATACAACTTTGTTCTTGACGATGTTATGTTTTCTTATTTTAATCACCCATTTGTTGAAAAAGGACATGTAGTAGCTAAAGTTACATTAGACAAACGACCAAATTTAATTGAAGTCAATATTGCCGTGAGTGGCATACTCGAAGTGCAATGCGACCGTTGTTTAGATTATTTCTCATACCCAATAGACACTAGCGAAATAATTCTCTATACAATGGGACAACAAGATGAATACGAAAACGAAAATGTTGTTATAATTACAAAAGAACAATCTATAATTGACTTATCATCAGACCTATATGAAATAGCTGTAACACAATTACCAATAAGCAAAGTTCATCCGAACAATGAACAAGGCGTATCTTTGTGCAATCCTAAAATGTTAGAGTTATTAAATAAATATTTGGTTAATGAAGAACAAATTAACCCAACACAAAAATTAAGTGATATAATAAATTAATAAAAATGGCACATCCTAAACACAGACAGTCGAAATCAAGACGAGACAAAAGAAGAACTCATTTTAAAGCAACCGAGCCTCAATTATCAAAATGCAATAACTGTGGAGCAACACATCGTTATCACAGAATTTGTCCCGAGTGCGGATTTTATAGAGGGCGACTTGTAGATGAGAAAAAAGCAATATAAAATACGTAAAAAATAAAAATTACAGCCCGTATGAAAAAATTTATTTCACTACGGGTTGCTCTGTTTTGTTAGTTCTTATTCAAGCTAATAACCAATGAATATATTAAGAATTGGTATTGACATAATGGGTGGCGATAAAGCTCCGGCTGAAATTGTAAAAGGTGCAATTTTAGCAAGCAATACTATCAATAAAAATATCAAATTAGTACTCTTTGGAGATTCTGTTGCGGTTAAAACCATCTGCGAACAAAACGATTTCAATCCAGAAGTTTTTGAAATAGTACACACAACCGAAACAATCGAAATGCACGACCATTCAGCTAAAGCTTTTCAGACAAAGACAGATTCGAGTATTACAAAAGGATTTGAATATCTTGCTACTCAAAAAATAGACGCCTTTGCAAGCGCAGGAAATACCGGTGCAATGCTAGTTGGAGCCATGATGATTATCAAACCCATTGAAGGAATTATACGCCCTTGCTTATCAACGCTATTGCCCAAGACAGACGGAAAAGATGCTATTTTGCTTGATATAGGAATAAACCCTGATTGCAAACCAGAAGTTCTCTTGCAGTGGGGAATTATTGGTTCTGTATTTGCCAAAGAAGTATATAAAATTGAAAATCCCAAAGTAGCGCTTTTAAATGTAGGGACAGAAGAGGGAAAAGGAAATTTACTAGCCCGAACCACGTATGGACTAATGAAGGAATCAAGAGACATTAATTTTATTGGCAATATCGAAGGCTCAGATCTTTTTAGACCAGAAATCGCCGATGTTGTTGTTACTGACGGCTTTACTGGAAACATTGTTCTGAAACAGTCTGAAATGATTTACCGCTTAGCTCAAAAGCGTGGTATCGATGACGATTATTTTAACCGATTTAATTTCGAACTATACGGGGGCACACCTATACTGGGCATTAATAAACCGGTTATTGTAGGTCATGGGGTATCGAAAGCAAGTGCTATTAAAAATATGATTATAAACACCATTAACATTGTAGAGACAAATTTGACAGCAAAAATCGCAACTCAAGTAATGGCTACCAAACAACTAATATAGTTACAAAAATCAAACGATATTTACAATTTAAACATTATACGGATGAACATAATCAGAGCAACTATTACAGGGGTCGCAGCAACTGTACCAGACTATATCCTTACTAACGAAGAGTTAAGTCAGATGGTTGATACAACCGATGAATGGATAATGACAAGAATTGGTATTAAAGAGAGACATATCATTCGAGAACCAGGAAAAGGAAGTTCAGATGTTGGCGCAAAAGCAGTATCACTACTACTTGAAAAAACCAACACCAAACCCGAAGAAATAGATCTTCTTATTTGTGCAACCGTAACGCCTGATATGCAATTTCCAGCAACCGCAAACATCATAAGCGATAAAGTAGGAATAAAAAACGCCTTTTCATTTGACATAAACGCAGGTTGTAGCGGATTTTTATATACTCTTTCAACGGGCGCCAAGTTTATAGAAACAGGCAAGTATAAAAAAGTTGTAATTGTTGGCGCCGAAAAAATGAGCAGTATCGTTGATTATCAAGACAGAGCAACCTGTCCTATATTTGGAGATGGCGCTGGCGCCGTTTTATTAGAGCCTACAAATGAAGATATTGGTATTATTGACGAAAAATTACACTCGGACGGAGTAGGACGAGTACACCTACATCAAAAAGCTGGAGGCTCTGTGAAACCTGCCTCGCACGAAACAGTTGCAGCCCGAGAGCATTATATATATCAAGAGGGACAGGCTGTGTTCAAATGGGCTGTTTCAAAAATGGCAGATGTTGCAGTTGAGGTAATGAAAAGAAACAACATTACTCCTGAAAATTTAGCTTGGTTAGTTCCACATCAAGCAAACATGAGAATTATTGAAGCTGTAGCAAGACGTATGGGAATTAAACCCGAACAAGTTATGATTAATATTCAAAGATACGGCAACACAACGGCAGCAACTCTTCCATTGTGCCTGTGGGAATGGGAACCAGTATTAAGAAAAGGCGACAATATTATTCTGGCAACATTTGGAGCAGGCTTCACTTGGGGGGCAATTTATTTAAAATGGGGATATAACGGTAATGAAATCTAAACATAAAGAGAAATGGGAAAAAGTAACAGTACAATAGACATTAACTCAATAAACATTATTTGCAACGGCACAACCATTAAAGGAGATATTAGAACAGATGGAGAAATAAGAATTGATGGCATTGTTGAAGGAAATCTTCAAGCAAAAGGAAAAGTTGTAATAGGAACATCGGGTCGTCTTACTGGCGAAATTGATTGCAGAAGTGCAGATATACAAGGAAAAGTTGAAGGAAAAATAAATGTTAACGAGTTACTTTCCTTTAAAAGCACATGTGTTTTTAAAGGCGATATTACAACAAAACAATTAGCAATTGAGCCTGGCGCAATATTTAATGGCACATGTCAAATGTCAAAAGAGACATTGCAAAACACAGAGGTAAAAAAATAAGCAAATTTCAGAGGACGTTCACTGAGTGAACAACAACTTTGCTTCAAAAAAAGATCAAGTAGAATCGTGGTCTAATTTTTGGCTATAATTAAGTTTGACAACACGTCTAACAGACACCCACACTATAATATAGATTAGTTAAAACATAGATAAAGTTTTGAAAAACTTGTATTGATTATACCGATTGGACAGACACTATAGTCTAAACTTCGGTATCGCTCTTTTGGACTATGTGTCTGTAACATCAGTATTTACAATTGGTATAAAAAATAGTATTTTTTTGTAGTATTTGTTTTTTTACTATCTTTAAAACCGATTTTTGTACAACGTAAAAACGATAAAAATCAATGAAGCTATATACAATAAAGATACTATTAATAGACGTTTTATTAGTAATATCATATTTAGCTGTAAGCGCATACACTTCTCTTAATGTTAACAATATGCTATTTGTTATAATTTTATCCTTCTTTAGTATCGTTTACTTTTTTTCACAATATATTTTCATAAAAAAATCAATTACTAAGAATATTAACAAAGTCTTTTTAATATGTTCGGTGACTAAAATGTTAGTATTGCTTATAGGTCTTTTGATAATATTGCTGTTATTTAAAGAGCATGCAAAATTTATAACAATAAGTGTTTTAATCCTATATGTTCTATTCACTGCTAATGAAATTCATTCAATTTTAGCAACAATAAAAATAAAACGAAATAAAAAGCAATAAAAGAAATTTTTACTAATTTTATTTTTGTTAGTTAAAGTTATTATCTTTGTTAGGTGAAATTGAGCAAAAAATAGAGTTTTTAGACACGAAAAACGTTCGTATGAATTTTAAACACAAATAGATATATTAGATGTAATTTTCATTTAGCAACATTGTAAATCATCAACAAATGAACTTAACATTTTTCAAAGGCTTCAAAATAAAAAATGTATTGTTGATACTGCTACTAACAATATTAACAATTTTCACCACAAATTCGTCATACGCTTCCGACAACACCGAAGAGAAAAGTTTTAATCCCGGGCTTATGATAATGGGGCATGTGAGCAACGCTTATGAATGGCACATACTAACTACTCCTTCGGGCAAGCACGTATCAATACCTTTACCAGTGATTTTGTACAGCTCACAAACTGGTTTAAATATTTTTATGTCCTCTAAATTGGAGCACGGTCATGCCAGATATAACAATTTTGAGATATGTAAAGAGGGCACATACAAAGGCAAAATAGTTGAATATAGTGCAGTTGATGGAGTAACTCTTGTAGAGAAACCTTATGATTTCAGCATTACCAAAAACCTTATTGGACTTCTTGTTGGGCTTACACTTACTGCTTTTTTAGTATTAAAATCGGTAAAAATTGCCTATCAGACGCAAGGCAAGCCACCAAGGGGAATACTTTCAGTAATCGAACCTATCGTAATATTTGTCAGAGATGATATTGTAAAATCATCTATAGGAGAAAAGTATAAAAGATTTTTACCCTATCTACTCTCTGTATTCTTTATGATTTTTATAACCAACCTTACAGGAATAATTCCTATAGTTCCTTTTGGAGCCAACGTTACCGGCAATATTTCTGTTACATTAGGTTTAGCTCTGTTTACGTTTTTAACAATACATTTTAACGCCAACAAAGACTATTGGAAGCACATATACAACACTCCCGGTGTGCCATGGTGGATGAAATTTCCGGTACCTATTATGCCCTTCGTCGAGTTTATGAGTGTTCTGCTAAAACCTTTAGTATTGGCAATTCGACTCTTTGCAAATATTTTAGCTGGTCATGTTATTATTTTGGCATTTGTTTCGTTGATATTTATCTTCGCACAACTGTCAGCCGTTGCAGCCGGATTTGTTTCGCCCGTAACTATAATTTTTGTGATGTTTATGTTTTGCATCGAGATGTTAGTCGCATTTATTCAAGCTTTTGTGTTTACACTGTTGTCAGCAATTTTTATTGGTATGGCTGTAGCAGAAAAGCATTAATTTATAAAACCCATTAATCTATAAAAACAAACAATTATGGTAAATTTATTAATTCTTTTAGGACAAGTAGCTGGTGAAGCGGTAGAAGTAGGAGCTTCATTAGCAAAAATGGGAGCTGGCATATCTGCCGCGCTTGTAGTGATTGGAGCAGCATTTGGAATTGGACGTATCGGTTCTCATGCAATGGAATCAATGGCACGTCAGCCAGAAGCCGCAGGCGACATTCGTTCAGGTATGGTTGTTGCCGCCGCTCTTATTGAGGGTGCAGCATTTTTTGCGCTCGTTATATGTTTTTTGATTTTGTTTGTTTAAAACAATCACACTTTATTTTCATGCAGCGGTTGGCTGCATGAAAATAATTAATTATTAAGATTATGGAAATTTTTCTACCCGAATTAGGATTATTTGTATGGACAGTAGTGGCTTTTGCTGTTTTTCTGTTTATCATGAAAAAATTCGCATGGAAACCATTAATGGGCATGTTAAATGACAGAGAACAATCAATTGCCGAAGCTCTTTCAATGGCTGAAAAATCGAGGCAAGAGTACGCTGAATTAGAGATAATGCAAAAAAAGATGATTGCAGAAGCAGAAGAAGAGAGAGTTAAACTCATTCAAGAAGCAAGAACAGAAAGATCTCAAATTATTGCAGAAGCCAAAGAGGAAGCCATTCGCAATGCAAACCAAATAGTCGAAAGAGCAAAGCAAGAAATTACAAATGAAAGAGAAAGAGCTATGAGCGAATTGAAAGAAGAGATAGCCAAATTTTCAATTCAGATAGCCGAAATAATACTCAAGCAAAAGCTCGAAAGCGACAAAGCTCAGCAAAAATTAATCGATGAATACATCAACGATTTAAGAATTAACTAATATTTATTGTAAAATGGATCAAAGCGCAATACCTGTTCGATATGCAAAAGCTCTATTTGAATTATCAATAGAACAAAATATTGAAGAAGATATATATAAAGATATAATTTTTGTCAATCAAATCATTGCCGACAATACTGACTTTTTGCCAATACTCTGTTCGCGCGCTATTTTACAATCAGATAAAATCAAGATATTAAAAGAGATTATCGAACCTCATGTTAACGAGTTGACATACAGGTTTTTAAAACATATTGTCAGAAAAAGACGAGAAGTATTTATTACAAGAATGTTACTTGAATTTATCAAGTGCTACAATCAAAGGCACAATATTATTCAAGTAACAGTAAAAAGTGCAATCACCCTTACAAGTGAACATGTCGATAAAATCAAAAACACTATATCTGAGCAAACAGGCAAAACACCAATAATGTCCTATAGTGTTGATCGGGCTCTGATAGGTGGTTATCAGGTTTTTATCGATGACAGATTTTATGATATGTCAGTAAAAGGAATGCTAAACAAAATTGAACAATCGTTTTAATACACCAAAAAATAGCTTACTATTATGGCTCAAATTAAACCAGCCGAGATTTCGGAAATAATTAAAAAACAAATCAGCGACATCAACATTGATGGTAAATACGAAGAAGTTGGTACTGTACTAACAATTGGAGACGGAATAGCCATTGTTTACGGTTTAACGCAAGTACAAGCCAATGAACTTGTCGAATTTCCAAATGGCACTAAGGGTTTAGTGTTGAATCTCGAAGAAGATAGCATAGGAGTAGTTCTGTTGGGACCTACAGGAGAAATCAAAGAAGGCGATACCGTAAAACGTACTCGTAGAATAGCCTCAATCAGTGTAGGACATGGTCTGTTAGGTCGAATAATAAATACAATCGGCGAACCATTAGACGGACTTGGACCAATAACAGGAGAACTATACGAGATGCCCCTTGAGCGTAAGGCTCCTGGCGTAATATTCAGACAACCTGTAAAAGAACCTTTGCAGACAGGTATTCTTGCTATTGACGCAATGATTCCAATAGGTCGTGGACAACGCGAGCTAATTATTGGTGACAGACAAACAGGAAAAACAGCCATTGCAATAGATACAATCATAAATCAGAAAAAACATTATGATGAAGGCAAACCTGTTTTTTGTATATATGTAGCCGTAGGTCAAAAAGGCTCAACTGTAGCACAAATCGCCGCTACATTGCAAAAGCATGGAGCTATGGATTATACAGTTATAGTTTCTGCTACAGCTGCCGATCCAGCAGCAATGCAGTTCTATGCTCCTTTTGCAGGCGCATCAATAGGCGAGTTTTTCAGAGACACCGGAAATCACGCATTAGTTATTTTCGATGATTTATCAAAACAAGCCGTCTCATACCGCGAAGTCTCTTTACTTTTAAGAAGACCACCTGGACGTGAAGCATACCCGGGAGACGTCTTCTATCTACACTCACGTTTACTTGAAAGAGCTGCCAAAATCATAGAATCTGACGAAATTGCTAAAAACATGAACGACCTACCCGATGTTTTAAAAGACAAAGTTAAGGGCGGAGGTTCACTGACAGCGCTGCCAATTATTGAAACACAATCGGGAGACGTATCAGCATATATTCCCACTAACGTAATCTCTATTACAGACGGACAGATATTCCTCGAATCAAATTTATTTAACGCAGGTATTCGACCAGCAATTAACGTAGGTATCTCTGTTTCACGTGTTGGAGGAAACGCACAAGTTAAAGCAATGAAAAAAGTAGCTGGAACTTTGAAAATTGACCAAGCGCAATATCGCGAATTGGAAGCTTTCTCGAAGTTTGGTTCTGACTTAGACCCCGCAACATTAGCCGTCTTAGACAAAGGACGTAAAAATGTCGAGCTACTCAAACAACCACAATACAGTCCTATACCTGTTGAAAAACAGATAGCTCTTGCTTTTGCAGGTACACGAGGATTATTAAG
>DAOOBP010000065.1:0-10669 GCA_035407925.1 Salinivirgaceae bacterium | reverse complement strand
AGGGACGTACAACGGAATTAAAAAAATAAACGCAATAGATTGGCTTATAAAAACCGAATAATTATTTAGCATAACCTACGGTTTGTGCCAATAAAACTTGCAGATGCTCAGGTAAATCCAACAATTTATGGAGTAAATCCTTATCAAAGGCACCTCTTGCTACTGTAGACAATCCCTCTGAAGCGCAGTAGAGGTAAATATTTTGCGAAATATAACCACAGTTTGTGTAGGAGTATTGTAAACTTGCCGCTTTGTTTGTATCGCTGACAATTAAGATATTAACCGGTGCATCAGCCACATACTCTTGCATTCCTGCATCTTTTCTAAAATCGCCTGACTTTACTAATGTGAGTTTATGCTCCTTCGCGTTGTAAAAATAGATTCCATCTTTTAAAATTACGTATAATTCCAACTCTTGAAAATTTCTGGCTGTAGGAACTGTCCTTTTGTCTTCTCTATTGAAGCCGTTGGCAGCCCATAGCAAATCGGATAATTGCTGATCAGTAAGATCTTTATCGGAAAAAGAGCGACCTGATTTTCTTTCATTGAATACTTTCATCAAAGGTTGTCCACCATTCTTGTGTGGAGCTGGTAGTTTAATTTCTTGTGCATTCATAGTAAATCCCATACAACAGATTAAAAAAATAGATAAAATTTTCGTTTTCATAAATTGATTTATTTCTAACATTAACAGATCAATAGTTTTTAGCGTTGATAAATACCCTATTCGATCCTAATAAACCAAGCCTAAAAAGTATTTAAACAACTTACAAAGATACATAATAATTTGCAATTATACCACAAGAAAAGAAAAAATCGGATGTTTTACAGGATTGAAACAGTTTTTCATTAATTTTGCGCCCATAAATTGAACAATTGAGAAAACTATGTTTGAATTAATATTTGGAATAACGTTTATAGATTACCTTAATTCCGCAGAATAATTTCAATTTTTATTGTTAATAAAAGACAAGTCATTGTTAATAAATATTTTAACAATGACTTGAATCTTTCATGATTTTCACTTATTCGTTGGAACGAAAAATAAAAACAGTAATAATCATGAGTGCAAAGATACAATTAAAAAATAAAAAAACAGGAACTTTTGGTGGATTTTTTTTAACCTTAGATTTTTTTGATCAATTTGGACTTACTAAACTGATTGACAATGAGTTAAAAAGCAGGGGATTAAAATCCCAATATAGTTATTCCGATATTGTAAAAAATTTATCAGCAATTTTTCTTTGTGGAGGTGATGTCATCGAAGATATAAACATGTTTCGTAATGATGTTTTTGCGGTTAATCCTGCCTATCGTTTCTGTAGCGCAGATACCATTCTTCGCTCTTTTAGTGAATTGGCTGTTGATAACATTAATGTTGTTTCTGAGAGCGGTATAAAATATGCCTTTAATGTCAATGACACATTGAACTCTTTGTTAATAAAGTGCCTATTGAAGTGCCAGTTACTTGGTGATTTAGATGATCTTGTACTTGACTACGATAATCAGTTAATTGAAACCGATAAATACGATGCCCGCTACTCATACAAGGGAAAAAATGGTTACTTCCCAGGTATAGCTCAAATCAATAATCATCCTGCTTATATAGAAAATCGTGATGGTAATGCTAATGTAAAAACAGACCAAGCGGAAACTCTAAAGAGAATGTTTGGTCATTTTATTGAAAACAATATACGTATAAAAAAAGTAAGGTTAGACTGCGGTTCGTATGCAAAGAATATTGTGGAAGTGATAGATGCCGACGATAGAATTTTTTACGTTCGTGCTCAACAGTGTGCTTCCTTACATAAACGCTTTGAAGAGGAACTATCCTCCGAAGATTGGAAAGATGTAGAAATTAACTACCATCGATGCCAACTTGCAAGTTTACCCTTTACTTCATTTCTTTCCCACAAAGGGTACCGTTTAGTAGTACAGCGAACACTTATAAAAGACGAACAATCAACACTTTTCGACAGTTACATCTATCGTACTATTCTCACTAACGATACTACCAGTAGTGAAGAGAAAATCGTGCGTTTTTACAATCAAAGAGGTTGTTCAGAACAAACTTTTGACATAATGAATAATGACTTTGGATGGTCTCACTTACCTTGCTCTTTCATGATGCAAAATGTTGTTTTTATGACATTTACAGCTATTATTAAGAACTTTTATACCACTCTTATGTTGAAATTATCTCAAAAAGATAACTTCCAAAAAGAATTTGCCCTAACAGCAACATCGCGTCTCAAAAGGTTTATTTTTCGCATAGTTCAAGTTCCTTTCAAATGGGTTCATGGGAGCAAAGAGTGGGTACTACAGCTATTCACGACTCGTCCTTATAACATTTTGCAAACCTGACAACTATCTTTTGCTGAAAAACTATTACCTCATTCGTTTGGGTGGGGGAAGTTGTATCCTTTTTGCTAAAAATCGAGCTTTATTAGTTTAATTTTGTTAAAAATTGTCTAAAAATAGATGGAAATCCATTACAAAAAATTTTTGACATATCAAAACTTTTTAGCTGCGGAATTTAGGATTTTTAATAATTAGTTGAAATTCTTTGATGCTTTGGCTAAAAAATGGCTCTTTTGGTTTTTTGAGCGTTGGCTTGTGTGTCGGCAAAAACCAAATGTGCCATTTGTGCGATGGCAAAAAATAAAAAATACATTTATATCAAAAATCTTCATTTATACTGTTCGTCTGGCTTGCCTACAACGGGGTGGCGGCTTGGCGCAGTGGCGGGCTCACTGCCGTTCGTGGGGCGCAAAACTTCCGAAATCGCACTGCTGTTTGCGCGGTGCTACACCCGCCATTGCGCCAAACCGCTCGTTAGGTGCAGTGCATTTTTCCCCATTTTCACTCTTCGTTTTCAAACCTTATTTTCAGTTTCCGATAATAGTTTTTCACGCTTTTGTCGCCCTCGTTGTCGAGGAACAGGCAAAACGGCAAACTATCTGTGTTTTTGTGTTTGATTACGCAAGCACAACATTTTCCGTGATTGGGGCAAGTCGTTTTCGGACAAGCACACTCTTTTACATTTTTGCAATTCAATTTTTTTGTTTTTAACAGCGACCTCCGCAATCGCAACCTCGTTTTCCTGTTACCGTTATCGAATAAATTCCCACATTTCCGGCTTTGTATTTTCGGATTGTTTCTTCGTCTAAATTTTCCTGCAATACTTCATCGGGAATAATGACCGTTTTTGTCCGCTCAACTTTGATTTCTGCGAAACCTGCTTTTTCAATTTCACTCAAATAATCCTCACGCTGAATGGCACTCGCAATACAACCTGCATACATTGAGGCATTGTCGGTAAATTCTTTTGGAAAATGTCCGTTAAGCACCACATCGGAAATACAAAAATGTCCGCCAACTTTCAAAACTCGGTAAATTTCCTTGAAAATTTTGTCTTTTTGCGGTAACAAATTCAACACGCAATTACTCACAACCACATCAGCCGTTTTGTCGGGCAAAGGCATATTTTCAATGTCGCCCTCCAAAAATTCTACATTTGTGTAACCTCGTTTTTTTGCGTTGTTTCTTGCTTTTTCGAGCATTTGAGGGGCAAAATCTATTCCGATAATTTTTCCTGTTTCGCCTGTTTCGGCACGAGCAATAAAACAATCGTTTCCTGCACCACTTCCTAAATCTACAACAACATCGCCCTCTTTTATTCCTGCGTATTCGGTCGGAAGTCCGCAACCCACGCCCAAATCTGCGTCAGGCTCATAGCCTTTCAATTTGCTATAATCCTCGCTCATTATCGTATAAACTTTTTTCGAGGGTTTTGCAGGTGCTAACGGATTGCAACAACATTTTTGTTGGTCGTTTGAAGCCAACGCCAAAGCGTTGTATTGCTGTTTTACCAACTCTTTGAGGTCAAGTTTTCCGTTTTCGGAAAGCCAATTTTCGATCTCGCTTTCTTTCGGAATACTGCCCTGCGAAATAATTTTTCCGTCAATTACAACGGCTGGCGTGGTCATTACGCCAAAATTCATAATTTCCATTATGTCCTCGACTTTTGTAATTGTGGCGGTGGATTGGGTTTCTTCAACCACTTTTTTAACTGTTTCGTACAAATCGTTGCACCTTTTGCAACCTGTACCGAGAATTTCGATTTTCATATTTATATGTTTATGATTATGTTATAAATTCCGACTGCGATAAAAATAATCGCTACAATTCGTTTAAACCACTTTTCAAATGATTTCATTCGGTTGTAAAAATTTCCAATGTTGGAAACGCTAAACGCCAACAACCACGCAATTATGATTACAGGCAAACCTGTCGCAAAAGCGAAAACAGGCGGTAACAAAAGACCTGTGGAACTCGCAAGCGTGAGCGGAATAAGTCCGCCAAAATACAGCACCGCACCATACGGACAAAACGCCAACGCAAACAAAACGCCCAACAAAAAAGCGTTCAAATAATTGCGTTTCAGATTTTTTTGACTGACTTTTGTTGTGAGTTTGCTCAAAAATGGAATGTTGAATTTGATAAAATCGAGCATTAAAATTCCGATAATGACAAGAAAAATGCCAATCCAAATGCCGTCAATTTGCTGAAACCAACGAGCAATTTGAAATTTGCTTGCACCGAAAAAAATAATGCTTGCCAACGCTGTGTAACTGAAAATTCGCCCCAATGTGTAGAAAATTCCGTTAAAAAACACACGCTTTTTGTCGGTAATTTCTTTGCTCAAATAGGCGGTAGCGGTAATGTTCATCGCCAAAGGGCAAGGACTTATCGCTGTCATAATTCCCAAAATGAACGCTGTGAGCAAGGGAATGTTTGAACTATCGGCTAATTGCTGTAAAAATTCCATTTTATTGTAGGCGTTTATTAACTTCCTCTTTTATAAGATTTTCCAACGACTGCGGATTATTTACGGCAGTCGCAAAGGCTTGGTCGGTAATATCCACATTATTATCGCCGAAGGCGATAATAAGTGCGTTCCAAGTTATTTCGTATTTTTCAATCAGCGTTTCGTTGCCTTTTTCGCTCGTGTTGATTTCGATAAAACGAACTTTGTCGTTGTCGGCAAAAGCCGTTTCTATGGTTTCTCTCGCCACATCTTGAACGGCTACGCAGGTTTTACAGCGTTGTTTGCCGTGAAAATAAAACACATTTACGATTTCGGGATTGATTTCGATTGTTTCCGCTTTTTTGTTGCTTTGTCCGCAACTCGCAAAGATTGCGGTTAGGATTAGAAATAATGTTACTCTTTTCATTTTGATTTTATTTGTTTGTACTGTTCGCCTTTCGCAAAACAACGAACAGCAAGATTAAAAAATTTTGATTACTTACTCGGTTTTTGATAATTCGATAAACATTTTGTTAAACATTTCTTTTGCCAAAGTCCAATTTTCGGGATTGATACAATAATAAACCGTTGGCGGTGTGAAAGTTCCTTGAATTAGTCCTGCCTCTTTCAACTCGCTCAAATGTTGCGACAAAGTGCTTTTTGCCACAGGCAAAATTTCGGACATATCTCCGTGATAGCAACAAGTTTGCTTTGCCAACATTTGCAAAATTGCAACACGCACAGGGTGTCCCAATGCTTTGGCAAAACGCGCTAATTTTTCTTGTTCTATTGTCAATTTTTCTTTTGTCATTGTCATTGAAATTTTTTGCAAAGATGCAACTTTTTTCTTTCTGTTCGTAAAATTACGAATAATATTTTTTTCACAAAGTTGTCAAGTTGCGGTCTTTTTCGGCTCGAACACGCACTGTCGCTCGTGTTGCGCACGCATTGCACCTAACGTTTTTGGTATTGCCGAAGGCGGGGAAATCGAAGCGATATGTTTCGATTTTGCACCAAGGCGAGCCAAAACAAATTTTTGTGAGTTAAATTTAAAAATAAAAAACGAATAAAATTCGTTTTTGGCGGAGATAGAAGTACATACTTTGAATTTAGCACTTTAACCCCGCTTTTGGCAATACCTTGTTTTGTGCAGTTTTATTTTTTAGAATTATTCCATTGCATAACATATTCTTTCTCTAAAGTTGGTTGGTCTGTTGATTCCGATAAGATTATGAAGTCTTTGGATTTATAAAAGCTTACGCTTTTCTCATTTTTTTGATAAACGTTTAATTTCAATTCCGTTCGCAAATTCTTAGCATAATTTAAAAGCAAGGTTCCAATTCCTTTTCCTTGTTGGTCTATATCTACAAAAATTGATGCAATATAATTATCACTTAATGCAATAAATCCTAAAATATTATCAGTTTCCTCTGCTACATAAACTTCTGAATTTGGAAGGTATTTTTCAATCATTAAAGACTTGTTGTTTGTCCAATAATCTTTTGATATAAAATCGTGAGCTATTAAAGATGTGTTTAGCCATATATCAGCTAAAAACTGAACATCTCTGTTTTCCATTTTTCTAATTATTGTCATTACTAGTCTAATATTTTAATTTTAAAAAAAGTTTAATGATGTTTCAGCACGGTCTGGAAAAATTGTACACAACGTTTCCTCGGCTCGGCGTTCGGCCGGATTTTTACATTAATCTTAAACACGAAGTTAATCATTTTTTCTTTACGAAAAACGTTAAAACGAAGCGATTAACCCGGCTGACGACCGAACCGAGTGTTAGCAGATGTTTATTTTTTATTCACTTTAATTGATTGTTTAATAAGGCTCATAATATATTCCAAGTCATCATCGTTTTGTATTTGTAACTCATAATCACCATTTCCCCAATGTCCAGTAGAAGAAACATCTCTACATAAATTCTTTGGGTCATCAAGTTGTCCAATCGGAAGGTTTATCCACATTTTTAATGCTTTTCGCTGGATATGGATGTCAATTACGTTAGATGAAGCAACAAATGCAATGTAAAATTTTTTAACTTTTACATCTAAGGAATCAAGATTAAGAATTGATTCTTTCATTTTTTCATAGAGTTCCTTAATTTCATCAGTTGCTTTAGTTAAATGCTCTTCTTCTGTATAAACCTTTATTTCACGAGTTACAGCATCGATAGCATTATTTTCTTTACTTATAGTTTTTATACTTTCTTGTGCTCCAGAAGTTCTTAATTGACTATAATTAACAGTTTTATTACTATATCTTTTAACTTCCCATAGTTCAATTGGCAAGTCTTTAAAATTGATTGCCTCTTTTTGATATGTTGTAAAACTTGGAGAAATAAATATGACTTTAGATTGAGACCAGTCCACATCGTTTCGTTTAAGAGTGTTTTTGCAATTCTCATTATATTCAAGAATAAAGTCAGCCTTATTATTTAGCATTAAAGATAGATATGCATATCCTTGGTCAACAACACTAAAATTCTTATCTCTTTTATATTCAATTATTACAAAGCAAGATGTTTCAAGGTCAAATGCAAGAGTGTCAATTCTAAAATTATTTAAAGCAAATTCAGAACGGACAAAGTCAAGTCCAAAAATAGTTTTTAAATTCTGTTCGGTTAGATTTTGAATTTCTCTTTCAAGTTTGAAAGATTGTTCTTTTATCCGTTCTAATTTATTGTTGTTCTCAATATTGAATAATGCCATGTATATCTTCTTTACCTATTTTGTGTTCTGCTCTAATATCTGCTAACGTTTTGGGGCTTTGCGTTCGGGCGGGTTTCGGAGTACAAAACTGTCAACCAACACTTAACTTGAATAGAAGCACAAAGTTCCAAGTTTGCACGTTACTCCGCCTGACGCAAAACCCGTGTTATAGGCAGCTTTCTATTGTCAGAATGGTAGTTCATCGTTGTTCGTATCGTTGCGTTTAGTCATTCTGAATTGAAGTTGGTCTTGATTTTCAAGTATCCATTGCTCTCCTTTTTCAGTCAACTTGCAAACAATGTATTCTTGGTTATTATTCCATTCGTCAATTGTCTTAAATGTTTCAATCATTCCGAATTTTGTCAAAGTCCGAATACCGACACTTGTTGCAATGTCTGTGTAGCCGGCTTTGCCCATTTCATGTTTTAAACTGTAAACAGAAACAGTGTCTTCTTTTGAAATAGAGTTTTCCATTGTCAAAATTAGCAAAGCAATTTCGTGACTTTTCAGTCCTTCAGTTTCAACAACTGGAGTCGTGTTAAGTGTCTTTACAGTTTTTGACTTCTGTTGCAAAGCTTTTATTTTTCTTGTTATTGTGTCTGCAAGCGAGTTAAAGTCACTAGTTGAACTTGTCTTGTATGTTATTATATGTCTATGCTGAATGTCAAAAGGAAATTTTCCAGATTGTCTTTCGTCTGAACAAACCATAACAACGTCCTTGTCGCAAGCAAAAGCATAACCTAATTCATACCAAACATTTGGATTGTCAGTTGTTATTTCAGCAAAACAAATTGCACTTTCAGAAATTCCCTTTTCTATTTCGTCAATAGGAACACGAACGCTTAAATCTCTGTCAATACGATATGGTTGAAAGTCGGCTTTTGAAATAGCAGGTTCAAAAATGTCAACAAATCGTTTGTCAAATTTGTCGTTGTCAAAAGGTTGTATTACAAAACATTTTTCCATTGTCTGTTTATTGTTTGAGTGTCGTCCTAAAATGGCTTATAACTCGTTTATACACGCTACAAACTCTCCCTTATATAATCAAATCTGGAAATAAGTCGCTAGTTTGTTGCGTATCCTTAATTCCGCAGAATAATTATATTTTTTGTTGCTATTAAAATGCAAGTTATTGTTAATAAATATTTTAACAACAACTTACATTTTTCATGATTTTCACTTATTTTTGGAACGAAAAATAAAAACAGTAATAATCATGAGTGCAAAGATACAATTAAAAAATAAAAAAACAGGAACTTTTGGTGGATTTTTTTTAACCTTAGATTTTTTTGATCAATTTGGACTTACTAAACTGATTGACAATGAGTTAAAAAGCAGGGGATTAAAATCCCAATATAGTTATTCCGATATTGTAAAAAATTTATCAGCAATTTTTCTTTGTGGAGGTGATGTCATCGAAGATATAAACATGTTTCGTAATGATGTTTTTGCGGTTAATCCTGCCTATCGTTTCTGTAGCGCAGATACCATTCTTCGCTCTTTTAGTGAATTGGCTGTTGATAACATTAATGTTGTTTCTGAGAGCGGTATAAAATATGCCTTTAATGTCAATGACACATTGAACTCTTTGTTAATAAAGTGCCTATTGAAGTGCCAGTTACTTGGTGATTTAATGGTAATGCTAATGTAAAAACAGACCAAACGGAAACTCTAAAGAGAATGTTTGGTCATTTTATTGAAAACAATATACGCATTAAAAAAGTGAGGTTGGACTGCGGTTCGTATGCAAAGAATATTGTGGAAGTGATAGATGCTGACGATAGAATTTTTTACATTCGTGCTCAACAGAGTGCTTCCTTACATAAACGCTTTGAAGAGGAACTATCCTCCGAATGATTGGAAAGATGTAGAAATTAACTACCATCGATGCCAACTTGCAAGTTTACCCTTTACTTCATTTCTTTCCCACAAAGGGTACCGTTTAGTAGTACAGCGAACACTTATAAAAGACGAACAATCAACACTTTTCGACAGTTACATCTATCGTACTATTCTCACTAACGATACTACCAGTAGTGAAGAGAAAATCGTGCGTTTTTACAATCAAAGAGGTTGTTCAGAACAAACTTTTGACATAATGAATAATGACTTTGGATGGTCTCACTTACCTTGCTCTTTCATGATGCAAAATGTTGTTTTTATGACATTTACAGCTATTATTAAGAACTTTTATACCACTCTTATGTTGAAATTATCTCAAAAAGATAACTTCCAAAAAGAATTTGCCCTAACAGCAACATCGCGTCTCAAAAGGTTTATTTTTCGCATAGTTCAAGTTCCTTTCAAATGGGTTCATGGGAGCAAAGAGTGGGTACTACAGCTATTCACGACTCGTCCTTATAACATTTTGCAAACCTGACAACTATCTTTTGCTGAAAAACTATTACCTCATTCGTTTGGGTGGGGGAAGTTGTATCCTTTTTGCTAAAAATCGAGCTTTATTAGTGTATTTTTGTTAAAAATTATCTAAAAAAAGATAGAAAGTCATTACAAAAAATTTTTGACATATCAAAACTTTTTAGCTGCGGAATTTAGGTATTAATTGAAAATTGATAATAAAAAACAGCATTTATTTAGTATATCATGCAGATATTCAAACAATTACAAATTCCTTCCACATTCTACCTTCTACCTTGTAAAAGCGTAATTCGTAATTGTCCACAATTTTTCCAAGAGGCATAATTTTCTAGAGTGGGGTGATAGATTAGGGTAAAAGGGAAGCATATTCTGCCCCCCTTTTATTTTTATTTCCAAATAAAAGAGAAGATAAACTACTCGGAAAACCGTGTCATACTGGTAATCAAAACTTTAGAGATAAATATGGATATTTGACTATTGGAAAATAATATTCCAAAAATAAATGTATCTTTGCCGATTATAATCCCATGTATCAGTTGATATATTAATACAAGAAATTAAGATAGAGTCATTTACGAACACTCCCAATTAAACTTTTCTGGTTACCCTAAAATCCATTTAAATTTTTGCCTTTATGCTCGACAAAATTATCAATTTTAGTTTGAAGAATAAGCTGATTATCATTCTTGCGACGCTGACTGTTGTGGGATTTGGGATCTATGCTATTTTCAATATTCCGGTGGGTGCCGTGCCTGATATC
>DAOOBP010000064.1:0-10675 GCA_035407925.1 Salinivirgaceae bacterium | reverse complement strand
AAAAAGAGACCTAAAAAATCTCTTTTTTTTAAAATATCAATAAATTATTTAAAACAACGCACACAAAGGCACAACATATTAAAAATTATGTGTTATAATAATAGTGTGAAAGATTGTAAACAAATATATAACTTTCCATATATACTCCTTTCTCGTTTAAGAGCATATTATATTCCAGTGATATGCTCTTTTAATTTATCTATTAAAATTATTAAAAATATAAATACTAAATAAATAATATATATTATATATATATGTGTGTATTACTATATATATTTATATATTATTTAAACAAATATTATTATATATAATTATATTATATAAAAAGGGGTGCAAAAAACCTAATGAATGAAGACAATAAAAAAAAACTAAATAATAAAAGTGGCAAAGGGAAAAATAAAAAGCCAAAACTTACTGTCAAACAGCAAAAATTTATTGTTGAATATGTGAAATTGGGGAACATGACTAAAGCAGCGGAAAAGGCCGGGTACTCAAAAAAAATGGCATATTCAATAGGACAAGAAAACGCGAAGAAACTCGAAGAAGAGATTCGGGCCTATACAGAAAGCCGAATGAACAAGAAAATTGCAAGCGCTGACGAGGTCTTAGAGTTCCTGACAAAAGTAATGCGTGGTAAAATCAAAGAAGAGCAAATTGTGGTTGAGGGAATAGGACGAGGATTTTCTGAAGCACGAATTGTTGAAAAGCATCCAACAGCAACAGATAGATTGCGAGCAGCTAAAGAACTAGCCAAACGCTATTGTTTGAACCCAGACACGATCAATATTAAAGCACAAGGCACAATCGAAGATTTAAAACCATTAAGCCAATTATTGTTATACAACGACGATGAAATTGATCCAGGAGATATAAGCGATGATGACGCAAATGATTCCTAACCAATTGCCATTGCAATATCAACCACGCCAAGCAACAATCAAATGGAAACCATTTTCTAAAAAATGGAAAGATTATATTCACAAAGGTTTTAAATCAAAAATGAGCGTTGCAGAGGGATCCGTTAGAAGTGGTAAGACAATTGCTAATTGTATAATTGCTTGTGATTTTTTAGAGAGATGCCCCGACAAACTGCATTTAGTAACAGGATCAACAATTGCAAATGCGAAATTAAACATTGGTGATTCAAATGGTTATGGACTTGAGCACTTATTTAGAGGCAGATGTAGGTGGGGGAAATACAAAGATAATGAAGCATTGTATATTAACACCTTAACGGGAGAGAAGATACTTATATTTGCTGGCGGAGGCAAAGCAGACAGCTACAAAAAAATACTAGGTAATTCATATGGCCTATGGATAGCGACTGAAATAAACTTACATTTTGATAGCGATGATTCAAGGATTAGTTTTATCAAGACAGCACTGGGCAGGCAACTAGCATCAATCGAAAGCAAAATATTATGGGACTTTAACCCTTGTGCGCCTACTCACCCGATATATTCTAATTACGTAGATAAATACAAAATAATAAATTATTTAGGAGGGTATAATTATCAGCATTTTACATTAATGGACAATTTGTCTATCACACCCGAGCGGTTAGAAGAAATTATGCAAACGTATGAAGTTGGATCGCTTTGGTATCGGAGAGATATTCTGGGTGAGCGTTGTATTGCTCAAGGACTGTGTTATGAATATTTTGCTAATAACACAAAAGAGTTTATTGTCAAGGACGATTACAAGAAAAATGAAATTATAAAAATAACTGTTGGTGTTGACTTTGGTGGTAGCCTTTCAGCAACAACGTTCGTCGCATCAGGAATAACAAAAAACTACGAAGAGGTTGTTATTTTGTATGCTAAAAGAATAACAAGAGAATTAAACCCAATTGCCCTTGAAAGCGAGTTTATACAATTTTGTCATGAAGTTTATGACGGGTATAAGTTGTTTTTTATAACTCGCTGTGACAGCGCAGAGCAAATACTTATCCGTGGGTTAAGGACAGCGCAAATAGCAAACGCGCTTGCAACAACAATATTAAACGCAATTAAATCATCAATCATTAATAGGATTAGATTTTTTAACCGCTTGATTAGTTCCAAACGCGTGAAAATATGTGAAAGATGCAAGGATGTTATGGTTGATGCGTTGTCAAACGCAAGCTGGGATCCAAACAAACCAGATGAAAGACTTGACATTGTAGGGTTCAAAAACCCCGTTGATGTGTTGGACGCAATGGAATATTCGTTAGAAGAAGATATGCGGATGTTAATTGAGGTTGGTTAAAAAACAGAAAGGAAATATAAATAATGGATGTACAAGGAAGAATTAAGGCCTATGTTGGCAAATTAAATAGAAATTGTGAATCACAATCAGAATATTTGTCGTTGTGGGAAAAGTGGTATAATGGCTATGATGCTAATTTCCATAAATATACAATATATCAAAATGGGGAATATAAAACATTTTACAAAAAGCAAATGAACTTTGCGAAAAAAGCGTGCGAAGATTTAGCAAACTTACTAGCAAACGAAAAATGTGATATCATAGTGCCAAAAGAGCAAAAGGAAAAACTAGACAACATTTTAAACACCAATAATTTTTGGTACATGCTGAATAAACAAACCGAACTTGCTGCAGCACTATCGCTATCAGCACTGGTTATATCGGTTAAAGATATTACAGTTGACGCTAATGGCAGTTTAAGAGGCAAAACAGGAAAAATCAAGATATCTGGCATAAACGCAAAGAACATCTACCCAATTACAATAGATAATGGAGAGATAACGGAATGCGCGTTTTACATTAAAAGCACAAATTATGAAGATGTTGTATATCATTTGCAAAATGATGACGGTATGTATGAAATACACACCGAAAGGCAGTTTATCGGCAAAAGCAGCACGAAAGGGGCTGAAATAACAATATTCAAAGCGAAGACAACAACGCCGTGGTACATGATGATTCAGCTTAATTTAGCAAACAATCTAGATGTTGATTCGGAGTTGCCTATTTCATTATTTGCCAATTCAATTGACACTTTAAAAGCAATCGACAATAAATACGATGCATTCGACACGGAATATACACTAGCCAAAAAGCGTATATTTGTAAGTTCGGATTTAACACAAGTAGTTCCATCAACTGATGGTAGTGGCAATGTAAAGGTGGTTAGAGTGTTTGACACCAACGACATCGTCTTCTATAATTTGCCAAGAAGCGATGACGGGAAACCGTTAATTAGCACATCAAATGATGAAATACGTTACCAAGCATATATTGATGGAATTAATGAAGAACTAAACATCGCATCGGTTAAAATGGGATTCGGCAAAAACCATTATTCTCTTGGCATGGGTGGTGCTGGCGAGGGACGCGTAATGACAGCAACAGCAGTTGTTAGTATGCAATCACAATTATTTACAACGATTAAAAAGCATGAGATCGTTTTAGAAAAAGCGTTGAGGGGCTTTGTTAAAACATTATTGCAAGTAGCAACAATGTACACAGCTGACGAGTTCCCAGATATCGCAGACAACGATATTAACATTAAATTTGATGATTCGGTTTTTGAAGACAAAGAAACGGAAATGGCACGCGACCGCACTAATGTAGCAGCTGGGTTGATGTCAGTTGTTGAATTTAGGCAAAAATGGTATGCGCAGTCGGAAGATGATGCGAAAAAATTTATCAATGAAAACTTAAAATATAGTCTTATTAATCATTACTTACCGGGGCTTGCACAAGGTGGAATAACTCCACAAAAATATGTTGAAATTGTTTTTCCAGAAATGAATGAGGTAGAACAAAAAGAAATGATAGATTACATCACGACATATTTAGACAGCCTTAAAGCGTCGAGTGAACCAGATAGTATAGATGACGATGTTTATCAAGGCGACGGAGCGTAGTAAATGAATGATGAGATCATTAAAACCAAGAAAGAAGAATTGCAAAATGCCGTAGATAATGAAAAACTAAACGAGATATCTCAAGATGTCGGGGTTGTATATTCGACAATTGAAAACGATGTTATCATTACTCTGAACAAGGAGCTTAACAAAGAAACAAAAGATTTAGAAAAGTGGAAACAATATCATTTGAACCCTATCAATCAAGCCAAACTAAAAAAACAAATTGACAAAATTGTTAGTCGAGGCGAAAAGGCAGCGAGCAAAGTTGTAGAAGCTAGTAGAAACATAATCGGCGTGTATGAAAGAAGCAAAGCATCAAGCAACATCGAAAAAGGTAGTTTGCTGGTTAATACAGCAATGGACAATTACAATCGCTCTGTTGCTAAAATTGAACGCTTGGAATCATCTGATGTTTTAAAAGAATCGATATATAAACAGACAAAACTAGGTATTGAAAAAGGGATAAAGGTTGTTTATCAAGATGGCAAAGTGTTTCGTTACAAAACGTACATGGAAATGGCAGTCCGAACGAACATGGCGAACGAAGTAGCAGCCAAACAGCTTAAATATGGTGCAAATGCAGGAATAGTATTTTATTTATACAACACTATGCAAGATTGTGCAAAAGACCATCAAGATTATCAAGGGCAATATTACTATGATGCGCGGTGGGAAAGCTTCAATTTAAAACCCGAAAGCAAAGAAAAGATAGCTGATTTTATAGCATCAAAAAATATGATGTCAGTGCAAGAGGTTGAAGGACCACCGATATATCTTGGTACGCGCCCTAATTGCAGGCATAAAAAAATATCAGTGTCTATTGAACAAGCACTAGGAATACCAGCGGACAAGTTGGAAAATGAACTCGGAATCTCATACGGTTATTTTAAAAAAGATAAATATATTGCGACATCTGAACATCACAAAAACGAACGGAACATTAGAGAATACCGAGACAGAATGAACCAATATAAAGAGCTTGCCAAACAAGATCCAACAAATCAAAACTACAAATTAGAAATCGTTAGAAACCGCAAATTGATTAAAAAATGGGAAGCAAAAGACTTAGATTTAAGGAAGCAAAATCAATGGTTGAAACGTGACAAGCGCAGAGAATATTCAAAAATATTAGTCAATGATATCGGAGCAAAGTATAACATTAAACTTTAGGTAATTATAGGCTATGCCTAAATTATATAATTTGTGATGTAATTTAATCGCATCACGTATAAAAAATAAAGATTAAGCATACAAAACTTCGAGTTTGCAATCTCGTAAAAAAATGTGTAAGGAGGAATTATTGTATGAAGAGAGAAGATGCAAAAGCATTATTAATTAAGGCAGGGATCGAAGAACCAACAAAAGAGCAAATAAGTTTGTTATTAGATGCTGTTGGTGGCGAAATCACCGAGTTAAAAGAAAACCACAAAACTGAAATTGAGAAGTTAGAAGCAGAGAAAAAAACAATTATTGCTGAGAGAGATGAACTAAAAACAAAGCAAGTTGATGAAGCGCTAGTTGAGCAACTAAAAAAAGAAAACGAAACTTACAAGCAAAAAGAAAAAGAAAATCAATATTTAGAAAAACTTGACACTTTAAATATTGACAAAAAGTATCGCAAATTTGTTTTGAGCGAAGTTGAAAAGGGAGAAACAATCGAAGAGTTTGAAGCTAATGCTAAAAAATATGTAGAGGCAAATCCACATTTTACAACTAAAACAACAGTTATAAACACTAACCCACAGTATAAACAAGAAAAAGTTGTTGATGGAGCGGTAGACTTAACTGCAGCCGTAAGTGAGCATTATGCCAAAAAGTAATAATATAAACCAGTCTAAATACAAGTTATGTATTATTATACCTCATTATAAGGAGCCTGATGCTGTTGTTGATTTAGCGCTTAGTTCAATTAAAATTCAAGCAGGGGTTGATTTTAGCAAGATACAAATTGTTATTGTCAATGATCACTCTGATGTTGAGTTAAGGCATTACAAAAACGTTAAATATTTAAGGCGACCAACAAACGGCGGTAGTGGCATGGCGCGTCAATATGGGATTGACCATACAAACAGTGAGTATTATATGTTTATGGATGCCGATGACGTATTGTTTAGCTCTACATCGTTATTTTGTTTGTTTGAAGCGATGAAAAAAGAACCTGATATTATATTTGGCAATTTTATGGAGCAGGTATCCGACAATTCGTTGGTTCCTCATGTTTTTCACAACACTTGGTGCCACGGGAAAGTATATAAGCGCAGTTATATAAAGTCAATTGGCTTAAAGTTTGAAAGAGGAATAATGTTGAGCGAAGATGCTTGTTTTAATATCCAAGCTCTAAACAGAACAAAAAATATTTTTAGACTTGAAGAAAACATAATACTTTGGAAGTTTAACCCGTCGTCTTTAACAAGAAAAGATGGAGGAACAAACAGACAAAACGCTTATTATTTTTTAGAGGGGCAATTTATAGCAACTAGAAATTTGAGGGATGTAGAAATATGCCCTGAACTAGTTGTCAACAATTGCGTGTATATGTATTTAACAATGCAAAGCCAGTTTTGGAAAGGCGATTTAGAATTAAAAAAACAAGTTGAAAAAAGAATAATTGAATATCGAAAAGAGTTTGAAGACTTGTATATTAACATACAAGACACTCATTTTAATAAGATATTTAATTCAAGATTTATTGAACATTCAAAAGATGTCTATTGGAAACCAATAGAAACATATGATCAATTTTACGAAAGGATAGAAAAAGAAAATTATGTTAACATTAAGTGATGTAAAAAAAGGCAAAGCCGACAAAGTCGACCAAGCCATTATTGACCAATTTAGACGCTCAAGCATATTATTTGACTTGATGCCATTCGACGACTGTGTAGCACCAGGAGGAACGGGTTCGACCTTGACCTATGGCTATATGAGAAAAACAACTGCATCACCTGCAGCATTGCGTGATATCGGTAGTGATTACAAAGCTGGAGAAGCGAAGAGAACACAATATACAACTAATCTAAAGATTATGGGTGGCAAGTTTGGGCTTGATAGAGCCTTGAACATTGCAAATCCTCAAGAAGTAGCATTCCAAGCCGAAGAGCAAGTAATCGCTGCAAAGAACTTATTTTTGCATAACGTGATAAATGGAGATTCAGCAACAACATTTGACGGTTTAAGCAAAGCGTTGGCAGGTACAGACACTGAGATTACGTCAACAGCAGACTTATCAACAGTAAGTGCAACAACAGCATTAGTAATCATCGAGGAATTGAACACTGCTATTATGGCATGTAAGAGAAAACCATCAGTAATTTTGGCAAACTCAAAAACAATTATTAAGTTGAAAACAGCAGCAGCAGCTCTTGGCTATTTGACTAGAAGCGAAGATAGCTTCGGCCGACAAGTAGAGGGGTTTGATGGCATTCCGTTTGTTGATGCTGGAAGATATTACAACGATGCACTAGGCAGAGACGTAGATATTATTGAAACAGGCGGCGACGGTAAGGCTGATATTTATTTAATTTGTCTAGCGCAAGATGCATTCCACGGCGTATCTCCTGCAGGTGGCAAAATAATTAATTCAAAATTGCCTGATTTCAGTGGTTCAAGCGACGCAATAGTTTATGGATTTGTTGAATTAATTGCTTCTGTTGCATTAAAAGACACAAGAGGCGCAGCAGTAATTCGCGATGTTAAAGTTCAAATACCAATAGTTGCAACAACATTAACAGTTACGGTTTCAGGAAATGGTACAGGAGCAGTTGTTACTGTTAACCCTGCATTACCAAAGATAGGTTACAAATATTATACAACAGTCAGCAGCAAATCAATTGATGCCCCTAGTGCTGGAACAGCACTAGACGCTAATGTATATACAGCATTACCTGCTAATGGAGTTGTTAATGTATCAACAAGCTACTATTGCAGAGTTGTAGAAGCAGATGCTAATAAGTACCCAATTAACACAGCACAAGCGCAAGCATCATAATAAAAAAATAAATTAATATATGGATGAGGCTTAAAAAACCTCATCCATTTTACAAAATAAAGCAAGGAGTGAAAGAAATGTATATAACAAAAAAAGATTATTTTGATGCAAGAGGTATAGATTTAGAGATTGAACTAAAGGGAAGTGTTACAGACAACCCATCAAAACAAGTAGAAATATTTATCAGCCAAATCGAAGAATGGCTTATCAATTATTTAGCAAGTAAATATGACTTTAATGAAGGTATGATTTTAGCGACAGCGCTACAAGAAAGTGCATTCAAAAAAGCAGTCATATATCAAATAGATTATATTCGCCGAAACGGAAATCTTTCAGTGGATAGTGAAAACACAAAGCAAGTATTATCACCTGATGCTTACAACGTTTTATTTTTCGCTGGTTTTTGCAACATCCCAAGAGGTTACACATATGGGTATTGATATTAACAATTCAAGACGCGATCACCCAGACCGCAATATTTGGTACAAAGCAAAATATGTTTTAAACAACAAGCTAGTTAAGGATGCTGTCCCTCAAGGTGTTTTTTATTCACGCGATGTCAAGGATTTTGGAACAATGCTATCAAATATAGGTAGCACACAAACAGTACTCAAAACAGGGGAAATAGAAACAAACGATAATGTCAGTGAAATGGAAGTAAACGACTTTGTCTTGTACGACGGCACTTTATATAGAGTTGATAATGTCATTCACGGAGATTTGAATAAAAATAAGTTCATTAGTGCACGCCCTAGTTATACATCCATTATAACGTTAATTGGAAGATAAACACATGGAAGATAACTCATTTTATTATCTTTTATGGAGTAACCTTGTCTCAAGATGCCCTTATGACACTGGCAATATGCAAAGCAATATTAAATTATATGACTATGGCGATTATTGGGAAATTGAAATTACAGCACCAAGTGATAACGGCGATTATGCAAAAGACGTTAACTATGCGTTAAAAGCCAAGCGTGATGGCCGAGCGCCAAAGGGCAAAGAAATCCACAATTACATGTGGGTTGAAAGAACAATCAAGCAAACAGCAGAAAGCATAAGTGGGAGTGTTAGTTATGAATTATAATAGTTTTAACGATTTTTTAAAAGATAAAATAGGGACTGAAATTGTTATTGCTGATGAGCAAGCATATGACATGTTAAATGATAATATTACAGTTATTATTAAATATTTAAGAGGCAACATATATACATCTAGCACGTACACACCAATAATATTAGAAATATTGACAACGGATGTAAATACAACTAGAGATTTGTTTGACGATTTTGCAAAAAGATACAACAACAAAACGTTTGTAAAAGATTCTGGCGAAGTTGTTTTAATGACATTTAATACAACATTTATTAACAATTCTTTTAACCGAGCAGGAAACAATTACGTTACATCACTACAAATGATGGGTACATTGATTGAGTCAATGAATAGCAATGACATTGCTTATATAACAATTGACGATGCAATTTACGAAGCACCAACAAGAACGCTAGTATATGCATCAACAGTTGATAATCAAAGGTATGGGGAGGGCGAAATAAACACATCACAAAAAATGTTTGCAACTGTTTCGCTTAATTTATCGATGCTAAATAAAGACAATGATTTTTGCAACAAATTAAGCCAAATACGATGTGGAACTTTAACAGGAAATACAAAATTTGATGTTGAAATTGTGTACATGAACTCTTTGATAGAAAATTATTCAATGATCGTTGAAAGTCACAGTTTAAACTCCGTTATCGGTGCTCACCCAATGATAACAGTTGTATTGAGGTGTTGAAATGAACGATGCAATTGCAATCAGAATATACAAAGAGGGAACAGCTGAATCAACAACTAACAGAGTAGATGCAACACCAAGCCAACAGCAAGAGGCGGCAACACAAGAGGGGAAAGCAAACAAAGCGGATGGGATACGCAATAGTGCAGTTACTGCAGCATTAATATCAGCAGCAAAACAAGCAGCTATGCAAGGAGTTAATAAATATGCTGAATTATCAGGTAACTATAATGTGACTGATAATCTTAGTTTAGTTTTAGAGGGTGCAACAATGGTGGCGATGATGTTTGCTGGCCCTGTTGGATGGATATCGGCTGGATCAATGATGGCGAATAAAATAGTGAATTATGCCGTAGAAATAACAAAAGAAAAGCGAGAAATAAATTATTTAAAGGATGGCTTAGGTATGGTGCAAACATACGGCAATCGGGGTGATTACTAATGGCATATAGTGTTAAATTAAATGGCGTTAGTTATGCTTTAAAAGAGGGTATAACAATAAAAGAAGTCGCAAACGAAAACCTAGATAATGCCGTTGCTGTAATTCCGCAAGTAGCAGAAATTACAAACCTTGAGCCTTACGACATTGCAGCAATTTATGATGGTACAACATTAATTAAAAAATTATTAGTTGGCGATGTTACCACAACCGTGGCAAGTTTTACTCCTCCTTTGTATAATTATTTTTTGGGGTTGGTAAGCCCTACACAAATGTTAAGGACAATTACGCTACCTAATTTATCCATTACACAACCATTAACGGGTGCAAAACGAGATATTGCATATCATTTGCAACGTTTAAAAGACGTGTATTTAGATTTTGAAACAGAAACATATTATTATGATACTGATTTGTTGGCACTAGCAACAGGGACAATATGCCCAGAAGAAACATTTAACAAACCAAATGCATGGGAATATTTAAACACATTAGTTAAACCACTAAACATAATAATTAAAGTAAACATTGATGAAAACGACGAGTTTGAAATTAGTTATTTAGATTT
>DAOOBP010000063.1:0-10880 GCA_035407925.1 Salinivirgaceae bacterium | reverse complement strand
GTACACGTATCTATGTAAACGCTGATAATAGTGGTAAAGCAGCCAAAGGCGGTTTCGCCATAGGCGGCGTCTCTGCGGGTAAAGGCGTAGTACAAGATATCTTTGTTGCAACACCCGATAGCACACGCGTTTATGTAAACACAGGCATTAGTGGCGGTAAAGCAGCCAAGGGTGGATTTGCTATTGGAGGTGTCTCAGCAGGCAAAGCAGGTACAGTACAAGATATCTTTGTCGCCACACCTGACAGTACACGTGTTTACGTAAATACTGGCAGCAGTGGCGGTAAAGCAGCCAAAGGTGGTTTCGCCATTGGCGGTGTTTCAGCAGGCAAAGGCGTAGTACAAGATATCTTTGTTGCAACACCCGATAGCACACGTGTTTACGTAAATACTGGCAGCAGTGGTGGTAAAGCAGCTAAAGGCGGTTTTGCCATAGGTGGCGTCTCAGCAGGTAAAAGCGGAGTAAAGGATATATTTCTTGCAACAGTTGACAGCACAAAAATTTACGTTAGCGAAGAAGCAGCAGGCACTGGCAAAGGTCGCTTTTCAGTAGGCGGACGTTCAACTACAAAAGGTAAGGGTAAAAACTACTTTGATATAAACACATCCACGATACCTGATACTATAATCAACCAAAATCGCATATTGTGGTATCCACAAAAAAACGCTTTTATGACAGGGCATCTACTTGTTGAAGGTGCCGACTCCGTTGGTGAAAACTCATTTGCAAGTGGTTACCAGAGCAAGGCTATTGGCAACTACTCACAGGCTTTAGGTTATAAAGCAGTAGCAAGAGGCATAAATTCTACAGCTATTGGCAACGAAGCCCACGCAATTAATACAAACTCATTTGCCTTTGGCGAAAAAGCTATAGCCCAAGGAATAGAGAGCTACGCTTTTGGACGCGAAGCCAAAGCCACAGGAACAAGAAGTTTTGCTTTTGGTAGTGCTGCACCCGGAGAAGGTACTAGTTGGGGACCGGCAGATGCACCAGAAGCAACAGGCGACTACTCTTTTGCATTTGGTAATGGAGCATTAGCTCAGAATATTGGTAGTGTAGCAATAGGTTATCGAAGTATTGCATCTGGTCACTTTTCAGTAGCTATTGGTTTTAATGACACCGCCAGCGGATATATTAGCACAGCAATAGGTAGCGCTAACACCGCAAGTGGATATAATAGCACAGCAATGGGCACTCAAACTACAGCAAGTAATTATTATAGCACCGCAATGGGTTATAGTACCAAAGCGAGTGGACGGTCTAGCATTTCAATGGGCGAAGGAACCACTGCAAGTAAAGATCATAGCACTGCAATGGGTCTTGGAACTACAGCAAGTGGAGAAAAAAGCACCGCAATGGGTTTTGGAACCGAAGCAAGTGGATGGTCAAGCACAGCTATGGGTGTTTATACCATAGCAAGCGGAAATACTAGCACTGCAATTGGTAGTGGAACAAAAGCAAGTGGAAGTAGTAGTACAGCAATTGGAAATAATTCCAAAGCAATTGGAAATAGTAGCATAGCAATGGGTAGTTATATCACAGCAAGTGGAGAAAAAAGCACCGCAATGGGTTGTTCTATTAAAGTAAATGGGGAAAAATCATTCGGTATTGGGTTGAATGATATCAACGATAGTATCACCGCCAACAACACCATGGCAATTATGGGTGGCAACGTAGGTATTGGCACGGTAAGCCCAAGCGCATTACTTCAAGTAAATGGCGCTGCGCTTGCTTCGGCATGGAATATCAATAGCGACAAGCGCCTAAAAACCAATATTAAACCCTTAGAGGGAGCGCTGCAAAGCGTGCTTAAACTACAAGGCGTAAGCTTTAATTGGAAAGATGAAACTAACCACCGCCAAGGACGCAACGTGGGCTTTATTGCACAAGAAGTAAAAGAGATACTACCAGAAATTGTTAGTGGTGGAGGAAAAGATGAACAAGGCAACGAGATTTACTACAGTATTGAGTATGCCACTTTAACTCCCGTACTGGTTGAAGCAATAAAAGAGTTGAATGTAGAGAATAAATCTTTAAATGACACCAATAAAGAGCAAAATAAGACGATAGAGGAGTTAAAAGGTGCAATTAAAGAGCAAAAAGAGCAAATAGATAAGCTTATTGAAGAGTTAAAATCAGTCAAAGAACAGTTAAACAATAAGTAAGTTTTTCTTTTATTAGATTTTAGAAGTTTGGGAAACGCTTTTCAAGGATAACACTAAGAGAGGCGTTTCTTGCAATAAGCAATGAATAGTCATCAATTGAGTGTCACGGTGTTGTATAAGCAGGATATCCCTGTCTATACGTTGAGAATGGTTCCCCGTGTTAATATCGTCACACACATTATACCAATTGTAATTTTGGTCAATTCTAATTATTTTTAGTTAATTTGCAGGATAATTGTTATACCAATTGTAATTTTAAAATAGTCCAATCTTTTTAAAATTTTACAATTGTAAATACCGATGTTACAGACACATAGTCCAAAAGAGCGATAGCGAAGTTTGGACTATAGTGTGTGTCCAATCGGTATTAATTCGTAATTCGTAATTGTTCATTGTCAATAGTATGATGTCTGTTTCGCTCAAAACCGCCATTGCTTTTATCTGTCTGTTTACGCTCTTTTCGTGTAACAACAATCCATTCGATATCAAATTAAACGATAAAGTTGAAATTAACGTTACAAGGCTCGATTCGGCAATGTTTGAACCTGACTATGAAAGTGTTGTGTCAAATATTGATAAGTTTTATGTCGAATATCCTGATATATTTGATATTTTCATGAGGCGTATTGCTCGTGTGGGTGGTCCTGAAACAAGAAATTTTATAGACTATTTGCGGCTCTTTTTGCGAAACCCCGAAATACGCGAAAGTTACGACTCAATAAAAGTTGTATATGGCAACTTTTCAAAACAAAAAGATGAAATAGAAAAAGCATTTTCTTATATCAAACATTATATACCCGATTTTCAAATACCTGAGATTTATACTGTCGTTTCAGGGTTTAACGAGTCTATATTGATGACTGATAGCGCTATTACAATATCTTTAGATAAGTTTTTAGGGCAAAATAGTATATTCTACGAACGTGTATCGGTACCCCGATATATGAGAAAACGTTCTAATCCCGAACAGCTTCCAGTAGAAGTTGTGCGTAACTGGGCTTACACTGAGTTTGAAAATCTCGATTCGGTTTACAATATGGCAAATGTTATGATTTATCACGGTAAAATCATGTACCTCATGGATGCCGCTTTCCCCAAATATCCCGACCATCTGAAAATTAGTTTTACTGAAAATGATATTATTTGGGCAAAAAAGAGCGAAAAATATATGTGGGCATATATTTTAGATAAAAAACTACTGTTCAATACCGATTTGCGAGAGATAAAAAAATATACTGACGACGCACCATTTGTTGCAGTATTCGGAGATGATAGTCCCGGAAGAATAGGATGTTGGATAGGTTGGCAAATAGTGCGAAGTTATATGAAAAAGCATCCAAATATAACAGTAAATGAATTACTTAACATAAACGATCATCATCAAATATTGATAGAATCAGGCTATTCTCCTAATTAATAGAACAGTATAATAAATATTTGAGTTTCTAAGTAAAGCAACTGTAATGACAGAAATTGTTGAACAAAAGAAGTCTCTTCGTAAGGCAATTCGCTTAGCAACTAAAGAATTGTCAATTGAACAAAGGTTAATTCAATCAAATAGAGTGTGGAGCATTCTCTCCCAGTATGAAAAGTTTGTAAACGCAAAAACAGTTGTCTTTTATTGGTCAATGGAAACAGAGTTAAATACCACAGAATTTATTGAATCAGTGAAAGATACGAAAAAAGTATTGTTACCCGTAGTGGTTGGAGACAGCCTTATTCTACGCAGTTTTGAAGGCAGGGATAAAATGGTTGCTGAACCTGTTTTTGGTATATTAGAACCAGTTGGTGATGAATTTAAAGATTACAACAAAATTGATTTTGTAATTGTTCCGGGAATGGCATTCGATAAAAAAGGGAACAGAATGGGACGTGGTAAAGGGTTCTACGATAGGTTTTTAACTCAGTTTCCGAATGCTCCCAAAATAGGCGTTTGCTTCAGTCATCAAATTGTTGAGAGCGTACCATCCGAGCCACACGACGTTAAATTAGATGGGGTTTGTTCACCCGAAGGGTTATTCAATTAGCAATTAGCAATTACGAGTTACGAATTACGAGTTACGAATTGAAACTTTCCCCTTGTACCTTCTATCTTGTACCTTTTTCCTTTTATACTTCGATTGTTATTGAGCTTGTCGAAATACTGAGCTCAGTACATCGCCTTCTAAAGTCTGTTTCCTGCAAATTTAAATCCAAACCTGAATTTTTAGGTAATAGATTTTAAAATGCGGTGCATTGCACTTGTCGTAGTATTGTAGTCAGAAATTAGAAATTATAAGGTAAAAGTAAAAGTGGAATTGTCCGTAGGACAACATGTGATTAACCGTAAGATTTATCTTACGGAAACCGCTACCTCCCCGACTTTCGCCCGTAGGGCGACACTAACGCGTTAAAGCAATGTGCCACCCTACGGGTGGAGTTGTGTGCTGTAGCACACCCATAGGCTTGCGCCTATGGTTAATCAAATGTTGTCCTACGGACAAAAAAGTTCGATAATAATCCAAAGCTCTAAATTTTTAGGGTTTGAGTTTAAAATAGTTTTCCTGTAAATTTAAAATAGTTTTCCTGCAAATTTAAAATAGTTTTCCTGTAAATTTAAAATTCTCTTTTATCTTTGTAGCAGAAATAACTCCAATACGAGTCTATTATGTTAGTTTATCGCAAAATAAAAGATTCAATAGAACAATTGATTGGCAAGTATCCTATTATAGCGCTTACAGGACCAAGACAGTCGGGAAAGACTACACTATTAAAGCATATGTTTCCAGATTACAAGTACGTGAGTCTCGAAAATCCTGATATGCGAAATTTTGCAGAAACTGACCCTCAAGGTTTTTTAAAGCAGTACGATAAGTATGTTATTTTCGATGAAGTGCAACGAGTGCCACACTTGTTTTCATATATACAATCTATTGTAGATGACAGCCGAATAATGGGACAATTTATTTTTTCCGGTTCGCAAAATTTTCACTTGATGCAAAACATTACGCAAAGTTTGGCGGGCAGGGTTGCCATTTTCAGACTCTTTCCGTTCGATTTTCAAGAATTAAAAAGTGCCGAACTTCTCCAAAATGATTATACAGCACATTTGCTTAAAGGATTTTATCCGGCAATTTATGATCGAAATATTAGAGCCACAGATTTTTATCCCAATTATATAGAAACCTATATTCAGCGAGATGTGAGCGAGCTACTTGCTGTTCAAGACATGAGTCTGTTTCGAAAGTTTTTAGCGTTATGCGCCACTAAAGCCGGACAAATCCTCAACATGAGCAGTTTGGCAAAGGAGTGTGGCATATCATCTCCAACTGTTAAGTCGTGGCTGTCAGCGTTAGAAAACAGCTATGTGGTATTCTTGTTGCAACCCTATTACAAAAATTTTAGTAAACGTATTACAAAGTCGCCAAAGCTCTATTTTTACGATACGGGATTACTCTGTAATTTGCTTAGAATAAACGCTGTATCTCAAATTAATAATCAAACCATAAAGGGAGCGCTGTTTGAAAATATGATAGTTTCGGAGTATGTGAAAAAGAAATATCACAAAAACGAAAGGCAAACAGACTTGTGGTTTTGGCGTGATTCGGAAGGCAATGAGGTGGATTTGCTTATTGAAAAGCCACAAGAAACCGAAATTGTAGAAATAAAAGCTACACAAACCATTATGTCCGATTTATTTAAGGGATTAAATTATTATGCTGCGCTTGAAACAGAGGTAAAACTGATCAAGACATTAGTTTACGGAGGCAACGAGCGTCAGGAGCGAAGCGTAGCACGAGTGTTGCCATGGAGCGAAAGCAATTAGCAATCAGCAATTAGCAATGTGCAATTAACAATGAACAATTAGACATTCACCTAGTCAATTGTAATTTCATAATAAAAATCTTAAATCTGTGAAAATCAGTTTTATCCGTGTTCAATATCAAGCCCACTTAAATCCCAAATCCGAAATCAAGATTCCGAATTCCGTGTAAATCTGTTTCATCTGTGTTATCTGTGTTCCAATTGTTTATTGCGCATTGCTAAAACGGTTTGTAAATTTCGTGAGTACCAGAATCAACAAAAATCCATTCACCTTCAGGGGAATCGTTATCATCAGTTAGGATAGCATTTGAGCTGTCGTTGGTTTTGTTAAGGCTTATTGTTACTATCTTCCCCGAACAGTGATATATTTTATAACGACCGTTTCCTATATGCTTTAGGTAAAAATTTTGCCCACTACCATAATTAATCATATTTACCGATAAATTTTGATATGGTTGAAATATGTCCGTTGTAACATCAACTGCACTTTGGTATGAGCGTCCAAGAATTATTTTGTAATACAACTCGTAAGGGTCTTTGTCGAAACGAAAAACAGAATCAGATTGTGGATTGTAAAATGCACTACTTAACATAAGTTTTTTGGAGATGCTGTCGATATCTACATTAACTGATGCACTGTCGATGGCTATTGAAGAGACAATATAAAAATAGTGTCCTGTGGGAGCTTTATCTCCCATGCTGTAGGTTGTAATTAACCCCAGATTGTCGCAAGCTCTTTTTTTACTATCATCCTTTTCGCCCACGCCCGTACAAAAAAGGAGAAAAGAGACTAAAACGGTAAGTAACATCTGCTGTAATAAAGTTATAGACGGTTCTTGTGTCGTACAAAGTGCAAATTTGGTATATTTTTTTGTAAAATGGTATAAAATAACTCAAAATTTTTACTAAACGCCTAATTTATTGTACTATTTATAACTTTTAAATAGGTTTGATTATTGTTTTTTACTGAAAATTTTTCAATAACTGTTTTTCTTCCCTCCTTTCCAATTCTCATCCTTAATTCAGGATTTTCGATAAGCATACTTAAAACATCAAGCCACTCTTGATCTGTTGATGCCAAATAACCGTTTTCTCCATTTGTAACAATATCATTGTTAACACCGACTGGCGACATTACTGAAGGTATCTCTAATGCCATATATTGAAGCCCTTTAAATCCGCATTTGCCGCGCGTCCACTGATTGTCGGGTAAGGGCATTATGCCAATGTCGAAACGTGAAAGTTGTTCAATTTCATTTGTAAGACTCCATTTTACAAATTCGAACTCAACACCCTCAATTTCAGGAGATAAGTCGGCAATTATACTGAACTTTACATTGTTGCCATATCTCTTTTTTAAGTTTAACAACGTTGATTGAATTGTGATTAAATGCTTCAGTGTTGTGCTTGTCCCTGTCCACCCGATAATAACTGAATTTTTATTTTCTAAGGTTTTCTCCACTGGTTTATGGTAATCAGTGTCAATTGTCGTGGGTATGATAAATACGTTTTTAGAATATTGTTTGGCATACTGTGCTAAATATGAGTTACCTACAATTACAGTTGTGGCAAGTTTACAAATATCGGCGGTTTTTGATGGACGTTTCAGCCATTTTACGTTTTGATTTCCTTGCGATGTGTCGTTTAGCCAAATGCTATCATCGAAATCAAATATAATTGGCGCTCCTAACCATTTTACAATGCGTTCAAAAAATACTGTCCCCATCATAAATGCCTCGCGATAAATGAAAACAGCATCATAATTTTTTACGCGAATAATATCTCGAACGCGTTTTATGAAACTTTTAACAACAATAAATAGTTTTATGAAATAGTTTCTGTGACTATAAAAGTATTTATCGTCCCATGCGCTAAGAATGTTTGAGTATGTTATTTCGTATCCCGACTCCTTTAAAAAGGGAATAAAATGCTCGCAACGAAAGCGTTGTCCCGGCGAACGTCCCATTCTGTGAGGAACTAAATATAGAATACGTTTTTTCTTCATACTTTTTTTGAGTTAAAAGTTAAAAGCATTTATCATTTATCATTTATCATTTATCAATTATCAATTAGCAATATCTCATTGCTTTGTCTTGCGCCTTGTACCTTGCACCTTATTTCATAGATTGTGATATATTTTGTTATATCTTTCGACCCCCAAATTTAAAGAAAAGTATTTATGTGCGATATCAACCAAAGTTTTTTCATCAACCTTACCCGATGAAAAGTAACTATTCCAAACATTATAAAGGGTTTCGTGTTCAAAATCTTTAACTATCAAGGATTTTACAGGTCTGTAATAATCTTCGATATCGCCAACACCTATATTGCTAAAAACAGGTATTCCTAATCCGAATAGCTCGGCTAATTTGGTTGGCGACGATGCTTTTTTGCTAAATGAAGGCTTTATAAAGCTAACAGCCACATCACTAACAGATAGAATTTCAGGCAATTGGCTTCTGTCGGCATGTATCGTTTTGATTAAATCTAACGGTAATTGATGTTTTATAGCAGATTTGTGTATTATCTCTATATTGTCGTGTGTAACAACCAAGAAAACAGAGTTTGGACAAAATTTGGTTACCAATATTTTAAAAAAAATAACCATCTCTTCGGTTAAATACCACGTTCCTAAAGAGCCTAAATATGTTAATACAAAAGTGTCTTGTTCAATACCTAACTTTTTTCTCCAAGTGTCTCTGTCTGTTTTGCTTTTATCTGTCTTTTGAAAATGGTCAAGGTCGGCGCAGCATGGAATAACCGAATAGCGTGTATTTAAAATTTTAACACCAAAGTCGCTGTTAATAGTTTTTATCGCTGTATTTGTAAGACTTACAACGTGGTCGGCGTTTTCTATAAACTCTTTCTCTTTGTTTTTGAAGTATTTGTAAACCAAACGGTACAACGGATTTGATAAGTTCCAGATATTGCCGTCTATACGTTCGTCAGCCCAAAATCCTCGCATATCGAAAATAAATTTTACGCCATATCTCTTTTTGAACTTTAATCCAACAATTGACGTAATGTAGCTTCGGCAGTGTACTATATCAAAACCCTCATTTTTGTATATTTTTTTTAACTTTTTTGAGAGTTTATAAATATCGTTTACAGTCGAAAGTACAGGAGGTTTTTTTGTGTATTTTATTGGTATCCATGCAATTTTATTCTGGTCAAGAATAGATTTTATCTCCTCACTTTTTCTTAAAAAAGCCTCATTCTTTTCTGCACTAACAATAGTAATTTTATTGTTTAATTTTGACAACCCTTTTAAATATGGGATAATCTGAGACTGTCCGAGAGAATCGGTTAGCCCATCGTAAGTCAAATAAACTATTCGTTTTCTGTTATTAGCGTTTATGTTCATGTTCGATTACAAACAAAATGGATATCAATATTGATACTTTGGAAGCAGAAAAACTGTTCCGTTTTTTGTTTTTTTTACAAAATTAGGTAAACAAATCGAATATTTTAAATATTATCCTATATGAATTTATCGATAAATGTTTCAATTATAAGGTAATATATCTTGCAGTTAAAACTTATTAGAGTGTAATGACCCTCTCTTTTTCTGAAAAAAATCTTTAATCAGGTCTGCGCAGTCATCAGCCATAACGTTTCCTTTAACAATAGTTTTCGGATGATACAAATTGCCAAACTTGCTACTTCCAAACTTCATATCTGGTGCGCCAAAAACAACGCGTTCTATTTTAGCCCAAAAAAGAGCGCCAGCACACATAACGCACGGTTCTAAAGTAACATAAAGGGTGCAATCCTCTAAATATTTGGCTCCAAGAGCTTCTGTAGCCGATGATATTGCAATAATTTCGGCATGTGCCGTAACATCTTTTAGCTTTTGCGTTTGGTTGTGTCCTTTGCCAATTATACGATTGTTGGCTACTATAACAGCGCCTATGGGAATTTCGTCAGCCTCGTATGCTTTTAAGGCTTCGCGAAAAGCAGCTTTCATATAATAAGTATCATCAAACATTACTTAGAACGAATTAGTACCGGCATTAAAATCAAAATATAAATAACGGCAAAGATAAAAGAAAGAAAAGTAGCAAGAGCAAGGTTCATAGTTTTATATAAATAGTTGATTCCAAAAGCGTAAACAACAATGTTGCCACTTGCAAGAATCATGGTCTTTGCAGTGGCACGTGCAAAATCTTTCCCTTGGGAACGTGTTAAAATAACCATACTTGTTAGCATTACTGCGGGGAATGTACTGAAAATGCCTGTCCAGAAGTGTGAAGCAAATTGGCTTATAATTACAGTTGTGCCAACAACTGAGCCTGCAAAAATAGCTCTGTACAGTATTAGTGAAATTCGAAATTTTTGTTCTCGTTTTGTTACAGATTTTATTTTCGCAACATGTTCCAAAATAAAGTAAGTTGTTGACATTATTACAATAAAAATAGTAGTAGTAACAATAACCGACTGTATATTAAGTTGTTGAAAAAACATTGCACAGCATACCCACACAATCAATGAAATGATTGTAGCTTTTATTAAACCTCTGTTTAAAGTGAACACAAAGACCGTTAAAAAAATAGAGTTCAGCGCCATTCCCAAAGGCGCTGACAATGCTGCATTAGCAGCATACTCTTTACCGACAGTGATAGCTACAAACAGCAATGAAACTAAAATCGTACTTGGAAGTAGAGCCAGCACCCCACCCAATTTAGTTCCAAGACGTTCCGCAATCCACGTCGAAACCGAGATCCACACACCGGCAATTATAAATGAAAGAATTGTGTTATAAACAACGGTGCTCATAATACCAATTGTAATTTTAAAATAGTTCAATCTTATTAAAATTTTACAATTGTAAATACCAATGTTACAGATACATAGTCCAAACAATAGTGAAGTTTGGACTATAGTAGCTGTCCAATCGGTATAAAAGCCCAA
>DAOOBP010000062.1:0-10920 GCA_035407925.1 Salinivirgaceae bacterium | reverse complement strand
TAGGGAATTTTTTTGTAAGACAATCGTAAAAAACATTCATTGCTATTTTTTCACTTCCAAAATGCCCTATATCTGCCAAAAAAAGTTTGCTTTCGTAATCAATATAAGTGTGATACTTAATATCACCAGTAATAACGGCTTCAGCGCCTAATGACAAAGCGGCTTCAATAGCCGATGAACCACTACCTCCGATAATCGCAACTTTATTTATGGCTCTATTATTAATCCGACTGCACAATACATTATTTAACGATAATTTCTCTTTTAAATATTCAACCAATTGATTTTCTTTCATCTGTTTTGGCAACACTCCTATACGACCAAGCCCGACACTTTGGAGTTCATTCTCAATGGGATAAATATCGTATGCTACCTCTTCGTACGGATGAGCGCTAATCATATTATTAATAGCCTTGTGCAAATTTCGGCGCTCTACAACGGTCTCTATTCTTGTTTCAGGTTCGAAATGTATCTTCCCAATTTCTCCAACAAACGGATTTGTACTATCGTTTCCTCGAAATGTTCCACTACCCTGAATGTTAAAGCTACACGAATCGTAATTGCCGATGTTTCCAGCATTAGAATTAAACAGAGCTGCCCGAACTTTATCGGCGTGCTCATGTGGAACAAATGTCACAATTTTAAATAGTTGTGATTTCAGTGGCTGCAATACTTGTATGTTTGTCAGATTCAGGGCTTTAGCCAAATAATCATTCAAGCCGCCAACAGCATTATCTAAGTTTGTGTGTGCGCAATAAAGAGCTATATCGTTCTTAATCAGTAATTTTAATATCGAAGCTGTTTTGTCAGTTTTTACAATTTTTTTTATGCCACTAAAAATTAATGGATGATGAGCCACAATTAGATTTGCATTATCGGCAATCGCTTCATTTACAACATCTAAAGTGCAATCTAAGCAAGTTATTATTTTTGATATTGGTTTATCTGTATCAACCAATAAACCAGAATTATCCCAACTTTCCTGATATTGCAGCGGAAAGCGCTGATTTAGAAAAGATATGATTTCGTTCAAATTTAGTTCCATACATCTATAAATTTTTCAGTTTAAGGTTGTATGAAACTCACGATAAACCAATTTAATCATTCTCATGTTCGTTTCATACGCTTAAATTATTAGCTTTTTCAAACTTGTAAAGATAATAAAAATTTGCTCCTTTTGTTTTGAAATTATAAGTCAAAATCTTAAATTTGGTAATTCATATTTTACAATTTATTCAAAAACAACAACATTATGAAAATTAATTATGCTCTTATAATTGTACTTCTTTGTGTATCAATGACTTCACGTTCCGAAAATTATAATAAAATAACTTATAGGATTCAAAACATTTTAGCCAAACAACCCGAAACGCAAAATATCTCGGTTTGGATATATTTTTCTGATAAAGGCGATGAAAACAAAGTTACAAATGCATATCGAAATATAAACTTGCCCCAAAACTCAATTAAAAGGCGATTGAAAACATTTAACAGACAAAAATCTTTAACTACTTGGTACGATATTCCCATAAATGACAGCTATATTACTGATATACAACCATTTGTATTAAGTATTCGTAAAAAATCAAAATGGCTAAATGCCATATCTGCCGAAATATCTGTTGAGAACCTCTACAAAATAAACAAGTTGCCATTTGTAAAAAAAATCGATTTATTAGCTAAAGGAAAAATAAAAAAAGATCACTACAACAACGTAACTAATGTAGTATTACACGAATCAAGCACATCACAACGAGAGCACAATTATGGTCTATCATACGCTCAAAACCAATTGATAAGAGTTCCTGAACTGCACGCTTTAGGACTTACAGGTAACAATGTTATAGTATGTATGATGGACGCTGGATACAACAATCTGGCACACAGTTCATTACAACACATTATCATATTAGGAACGTGGGATTTTGTAAATAATGACGCAAATGTTGGCGACGAAGATGATTTTGGCACAGGAATTCACGGCACCTTAACACTCAGCGCTTTAGGAGGATATAAGTCCGATACGCTTATTGGACCAGCTTATGGAGCAAAGTTTGTTTTGACAAAAACCGAAAACACAGAGTCGGAAACACAAATCGAGGAGGATAATTGGATAGCTGCAGTAGAGTGGGCTGAAGAAAATTTTGGACCCGATATTACCTCAACATCTTTAGGTTATATTGACTTTGATAACGGATTTGCCTACACGCCAGATGATTTAGACGGAAACACAGCAGCCATAACCATTGCAGCCGACATTGCTGCATCGTTAGGAATTTTAGTTATAAACTCGGCAGGAAATTCAGGACCTAATCCTACTACATTAGGCGCTCCTGCTGACGGCGACAGTGTATTGGCAGTCGGCGCAACTGATTCAGCTGGCGATGTTGCCGAATTTAGTTCAAGAGGTCCAACAGCAGACGGACGAATAAAACCAGAAGTTTGCGCTCAGGGCGTTTATGTGCTTTCAGCATCACCCTTTGGCGAAGGATATGTTTATGCCAACGGAACATCATTGTCGTGTCCAATGGTTGCAGGTGCAGCTGCCCTATTGATTGAAGCGTTTCCACAAGCAACAAATATGGAGATATTCGAAGCATTAAAATTAACAGCCAGCAAATCATACGAGCCTGATAATGCAAACGGCTGGGGAGTGATAAATGCATGGGCAACACGTAATTACTTATCTGGAAAGCCGCATATTTCACATAAACCCATAACAGTTGCCTTTGACTTTGATGAAAGTTACAATGTTGAATGTAAGACATTTGCAAAAAATAGTGATATAGATGTTATAAAAGTTATTTACAGAGTAAACAACGGTACGTGGCAAAACCTTCCAATGACAAATGTAGGAGAGCATAGTTTCGTGGCACAAATACCTCGAGCAGATGGATTTGATATAATTGACTATTATATTTACACTGAGAACTCAACGGGCATTTGTACATTTCCCGAAAACGCGCCAACAAATTTTGTTTCATTTACAGTTGCCATAACAAATATTAATGAGCTAACTAAAATAAAAGATATTTTTATAACCCCAAACCCTGTAAACAACGAGCTGATTATTAACGGGATAGACTTAACATCAATTACTAAAATAGAGATTTTTAACAGTTTTGGACAACTTGTACTACAAAAACGAGGCAACTTGCAAGAACATGAATTTGATGTTTCAAACTTAGTAAGCGGAAGTTATTACTTGAAAATAGAAACAAATCAGACAACAAAAGTTCTGAAATTTATAAAAACTAACTAAAGTCGTATAACCCTAACAACTAATACTACTTGGTCTAAAGCGATTAATATCAACTCACTCGTCTATAATGATTGTAATCTACATGGCTTTTAACTTTATTTTAAATTATTTTTGATTTAGACAGGGATTCGTGAAAATTTCTCGATATTTTTCTTAATATTGAAAGAGTTATTGATCTGCTTATTTTCATCATGATATTAGAACATCTGTTCACCAGCAAGTAATTAAATCAACCCTTTTGCGATATAACATATTTATAATTAGTGCCTTACAACGTAATTAGTGTTTTAAAACGTAATATAACCATTAAAAAAAAATGATTTTATGTAAAACTTACCTTATATTTGCGGAATGTACGTTGTAAACACAAGTTCGAGATTCGAATAGAGTGTATAACGTGTAATGGAAGGATAATTTTTGGCGCCTTTTGGTGTGCTTTAGCTTGATAGGATTTTTTTAAACAGATAAATACTTTGAGAAATGAGAAAAAATTTATTAATCTTTTTGTTTGTAACTCTTTGTTCTGCGGTGCTGTTTGCTCAGAATGAGGAAATTGAAGGTGAATTGTCAATGGAAAGCCTTTTAGAGCTTTCACTTGAAGAACTTATGGATATTCAGGTAAGCGTATCAACCAAATCGTCGCTCAGCATTCGTGAGACTCCTGGTATTGTTTCAGTTATTACAAAGGAAGATATTGAGCGAAGTGGCGCTCGTGATATGATTGACCTACTACAACGCTTTGTACCGGGTTTTGACTTCGGTTCTGATGTGGAAGGTATGGTGGGACTATCTGTACGCGGGTTGTGGAGCTATGAAGGCAAGGTACTATTACTTATAGACGGTATGGAAGCAAACGAGTTAATGTTTGGAACTTCAACTTTTGGTAACCATTACCCGCTTGAAAACGTTGAGCGAATAGAAATTGTGCGTGGACCAGGAAGTGTAATATATGGTGGCTATGCCACAATGGGGGTAATAAATATTATCACTAAGCGATCTGACAAAACCACAGGAAGTGTGAGCTACTTAGCTTCGCATACGGGCAAATCATTTTCACACAACAATATGTCATTTTTTAGTAATTTTGTTGAAAATGATCTACAATTGAGTTTTTACGGTGACTACGGTAATGGTACGCGTAGCGACAGATTGCTAAGGGGAGTGATGGGCGATAGTCGCACAATGCAGGGCAACTCAGGCTTGAGAGTGAGACGTAGTGGAGTACAACTCAATTATAAAAAACTAAATATAAATGCGGTGATGATCGATTATTGTGCCCAAACCATTGATTTATGGGATTCTATTTATCAGGGTAGGGCATTTAACTCCCAATTTTCGGACTTTTTATCGCAAGCTAGCTATAAGTTTAATATTAGTGACGGAATTACAATTACCCCACATGTAAGCTATAAATGGCAACGTCCGTGGAACCTAAACACTCCATCACTTGAATATGCTAACAATAAAACTGCTAATAAAACTGTGGCAGGAGTTATGGGAAACTATAAAAAGGGTATGTTGAATTTTCTTTTGGGCTTCGATTACAACTATGAAACCCTTAATCAGCCTCTTTTTATTGAACCATATGCAGAGATATTTAAAGATTCTTCAGATATGATTAGTTACCATAATTTCGATGTTTACGCACAAGCAGGACTAAACACCAAATTTGGTAATATTACAGCCGGCGCAAGATTTGACAAGTCAACACTGTTTGGGCAAATGCTTGTCCCTCGTATCGCCATTACCAAGGCTTTTGAGAAATTTCACATTAAAGCTGCTGTTAATAAGGCATTTAGAGCTCCAGGGGGAATCCTTCCAAACCGACAGTACGATGGCGCTGATCCGATTAAACCAGAGGATGTACTTACATACGAATTAGAGACAGGGGTGAAATTACCAGCCAAGTTTTATTTTACGCTAAATCTTTTCAATACCGATTTTAAAAAGATAATTGTGTATGAAGTACAACCTTCAGGTATTGGAACCTATAAGAATGCTGGAAATATCGGAACTATGGGCGCAGAAGTTAGTTTGAGACACTCTTCACGTTATGTCAATAGCGAGCTAAATATAGCTTATTATCAACGTAAAAAAAGCGATGGTGACACACTACAATATGTGCCTCTTGATGAAAAACATTTTTTAGGCTCCGCTCCGATTAAAGTTAATGCAGTGGTAAGTGTAAAGTTAACTGATCATTTGAGAATTACGCCTAGCGTTTCATTCTTTGGACGCAGGTATGCCTACTTGTCCTTTAATCATGTTACCAACGTTTTGGAGTTAGAAGAGATAAAACCAACTACACTCTTGAATGCTAATATAAGCTACAGCGATTTCCCCTTGCGTGGGTTTATGTTAAGTGTGGGAGTAAATAATATACTGAACCAAGACTTTAGGTTCTATTCTGGTTCCAAATCAGCACACAGCCCGCTACCCGGATTAGATAGAAGCATTCAGTTTAAAATCACCTACCAATATTGATTACAGGAGATGGATAAGTAAAGTCAGGTTAAAATACTATTCAAGTTATAATTACTTGATTGTATGTTATTTTAAAATTAACCATACAAATATGTGTTGTACTCGAGCTTAATAAAAAATATTTGTTATACAAAGCGTATGTTGACAATAGTTTGTACACACTATCCTTATCTGTTACTTATTTTAACATAGATGAACAATTTAATTTAACACAATGAGAATATTATCAAACAAGTTAGCGGTACTAATCTTAGTCACCCTATTCTTTAGTACAGCAGCTATGGCGCAGGAGGCAAAGTTAAAAGCCGCATTTATCTACCAGTTTACCAGACTACTTGATTGGTGCCCCGATGGGAAAAGTGGTGACTTTACAATAGGTATTGTGGGCAATGACGATGAAATAGCACGTGAACTAAACGCCCTTGAGGGACGCAATGTAGGTGCGCAAAATATTAAGGTACTGAAGTTTACATCCACAGCCGACATTACTTCATGTAATATTGTGGTAGTGCCAAATAGTCAGAGCAGTCAGCTGCCACAAGTCGTTAACAAAACCAAGTCAATGAGCTGTGTATTAGTGATATGTGATAAAGAGGGTGCAATAAACAATGGTGCAGGCATTAGTTTTGTTTCAGACGGAGGAAAACTGAGCTTTGAGGTAAACACAGAAATACTTAAAGAACGAAAAATTAAAATCAGTCAACAACTTCTAAGACTAGCTCAAAATACAATATAAAATTGAGATAAAGCAATAGGGTATTCGAACTGATAAAATTTAATAAAAGTTACCGTATTTTCAGACATGTCAATACCGATTGTACACATACTAAAGTCAAAACATCATTATCGTTTGTTTGGACTATGTATCTGTAACATCGGTATTTACCTCTAACTCCACTCTATGCGTAGTCTGGGGTGAACAAATGTAAAATTAAAAAAATATTGGACATTTTTTTAAATTACAATTGGTATAAAATATGGTCAAAAGATTGCCTAAGTCAGGAGTAAGCGGAAGATGTTGTTTAAAGATAGAATCAAATCACAAAAGTTTTAAAGTTTATTAAAACCTACTAAAGCTGCGTAAGCCTCGCAATTACTATAAATTAATTTAATAACAACCGATGTTATACACTCTTGTCCATCTTGAGAGTTGTGTAATCCACAGAGCTTTTAGCTCTCTTTTGTTCTGTCTTATCGAATGCTTTGGCGCAAACAATACCTCTTTTGCGCATCTCTTTGTTGTGTCCAACGTGTGTATCAGGAAAACGTCCCCCCTTAACAATTATAATGCGGATTGCTAAACCTGCAACTGCAACACCTATCAAAATCAAAGCAGCTAAAAGAGTATGAATTGTCAACACTTTATTATTTTACTTACTAATATCTCAAACTTTCACAAAAATAATGTTATCATTGCGAAAAACAAAAAAAACAGAGATTTAATTAAAAACCGACAATTTTTAATTTATGGCATGTCCCGGAATAGGTTTACGCACAAAAATTAAAGTGCAACTGATTTTCTGCGTAGAGTAAACGACTATATGTTAACAATATGTTTAATTAAATAAGAGTCGAATGGCAAAATAGTTGCATAAAAATGTACTTTCCTAATCGAAAAAATAGTATGTTTGTAATTGGTAAATAATTGATATTTCAAAAAAATGCTTTGGTATCAATACGAACAGAAACAAAATTAATAAAATATTATACTAATGAAGAAGTTCAGATTTTCAATAGTAAGCCGTTTGTATTTAGGTTTTGGAGTAATAACATTAGCAGTCATTTTCAGTAGTGTTCTCACTTTCGTAAACTTGCAAGCTAACAAAAAGGCAAACGAACAAATATCAGAAATATATGCTCCTTCGATTTCATATTTGAACGAACTTACAAATCTTGTTAATGATTCAAAGATGTTAATAAAAAACTGGGTTTTTATCGAGCAAAAATCAGGAACACCTGATAAAATCAGTCTTCAAAATATACACTCCAAATATTATCCCCAAATTATTGCAAAGTTGAATGAGTTGAAGAAGCATTGGGATAGTGATGATATCGAATTATTCAATAATATTGAAAAATCCCTGTCCGACACTTTGTTCAAATCGCACGCACAGATAATGCAACAATTAAATTCTTTTGAATCATACGAAGACCCAATGATTGTTTTTCAAATACGTCCTATGGTAGAAGGAGACGGAGAGATTATTGTTATTTCTGACAAAGTAATTGAAGAAATTATAAAACTTAAGACAAATATAAATCAAAGACATGACGAAATAAATACTAGAGCCATTGAAAAAGCTGACAATTTTCAACGCACAGTAGTAGTTATGGGTTTTATTTTAGTTGTTATCTCTTTACTTACATCTTACCTTATCTCTCGTGTTACTGTAAGCCCAATCCTCAAACTACGTGAATTTCTATTGCTAATGACTAAAGGTGTTTTACCCGACGAACACCTGAAAGTATCTAACGACGAAATTGGAGATATGTCGCAAGCCCTGAATCAGTTTGTTGATAATATGAAAAGAACCTCGAATTTTGCGTTGGAAATCGGGAATGAAAATTTTGAAGCAGAATATAGCGCCTTAAGCGAAGATGATATACTTGGCAATAGCTTAATCACAATGCGCCAAAATTTAAAAACAGCATCTGATCAAGAACAGAAACGTAAACAAGAAGACGAAATTAGAAACTGGACAACAAAAGGACTTGCGGAGTTTGGTGATATTCTAAGACAGAGCTCCAATATAGAGTCTTTGTCGTATGACGTTGTTGAAAAAGCCATTGAAACTTTAGGCGCAATTCAAGGAGCGCTATATATTTTAGAAGACAGTGACGAAGATGATGTTCATTTCAAGATGACCGCAGCAATTGCCTATGGTCGAAAAAAACTTGCATCGCGCCGTGTCGAACTAGAAGAAGGACTTGTAGGACGTTGCGCCTTTGAACAAGCTCCAGTTTATTTAAAAGAGGTGCCACAAGATTATGTAAAAATTACATCTGGTTTAGGCGATACTAATCCATCAGTTATATTGTTGGCGCCACTAAAAGCTAATGAGACAATTTATGGAGTTATAGAAATAGTCTCTTTCAACCAATTTGAAGAGTATCAGATAAAGTTTTTAGAGCAAGTAAGCGAAAACATTGCAGGCACATTGGCAACGGTAAAAATTAATGAGAAAACAGCCCGATTACTTGAAGAATCACAACAAAAAGGGGAAGAGTTATCATCTCAAGAGGAAGAGATGCGTCAAAATATGGAAGAACTTCAAGCCACTCAGGAAGAATCAGCAAGACGTGAGCTTGAAATGCGCGAAATGCTCGAAGCCATTAATAATAGTGTCGGGAATATCGAATTTGATTTGTTTGGGGTAATTCAAAATGTGAACGAAAAATATGCTCAATTTCTAAATCTAAATGAAAATGAATTAATAGGACGTGAACACCGTAACTTACTGAAATTAACGCATAAACAAGATGTGCTTTATCGTGAAATGTGGGAAAGTTTTGCTTCTGGCTCTTCAGTCGAAATGGACCTATGTTATCTGACTTCATACGGAGATGTCTGGCTGAGAGAAACTTATACTCCGTTAAAAGATGCAAGTGGCGAATATAAAAAGGTTTTGAGTCTTGCGGTAGATATATCTGACAATAAAACAAAAGACAGAGCAATACATGCTTATAGAAGAGAGCTTGACGAACAAGGAGAAAATCTTAAAAATATTATTGATCAATTAAATATACATAAAACTGAAAGCGAACAACGAGAAAATGAGCTATTAAAAGAAAGCGAAGCTACGGAAGAGGAAAACAGAGTCCAAATTGAAAGCATGAAACTACAAATTGAAGATCTTGAGGAAAAATTACGTAAGCTTACTACAGGCGAATAATGGTGATTGGTGGATGGTGGTTGGTGATTGGAGAGAGGTGACTGGTGAAAGTCCAAAAAAATATAAACTTTTAACTCAATTACTAATTGTAAAGGGCGCTTCGACACTTAGATGGTTATTGAGCTTATCGAAATACTTCGTTCAGTACAACGCTTAGCTCAGTGTACCACGTTTTGAATCCACTTAACGCACAGCCACCTACTTTCGACTTTTAACTTTTAACTTTTAACTCAACTAATGACCCTTACAATATTTAACAGAGTTTTATTTATATCCATTTTACTCTATGTCGCCACGACATCGCTAAGCGCTCAAAGATGTGAGAAGAAAAAACTTGCACCAAGAGAATGGCTTGGAAGTTACTCATATTCAAGCCAAACAACATATACACAATTAGCCGTTGGCGATACAATAAGAATGAAAACAGTTGTATATTCGCAGTACAATTATAGAATTTTTGTTGTAGGAGAAAATAGGCTTGGAAGACTGAAATACAGAATACTTGTACCTGAAAAAAAATTCGAGCCGGTTGTTGGTAAAGTGATAGATAAAGAGGTAACACTGTATGAAAGAGATCAGAACGGATTTCTCATATATGACGAAAACGAAGAACCAATACCTATAGGAACAACCACTGTTAAAGATACTATTTGGTCAAGACGATTAACAACCTCAGAATCAGTAATATTTGAAAATGATAATATCGAGAATTTTTATTGGGATGCAAAAATACAAAAGACACGACTGCTAATAGTGGAAGTAATTGTACCTAAAAGTAATAGATACTTTTTTGGTTGCGTTTCGCTTATGGTTGGACGAATCCCATTCAGTGAAATTGAAAATGTTAATTCTGAAACGAACATGACAAAATAGAGGTACAAGGTAAAAGGTGCAAGACGATGCACTAAGCGAAGCGTTGCACTGAGCGAAGCGTTGCACTGAGCGAAGTCGAAGTGTCGAAGTGTCGAAGTGTCGAAATGAAGTGTACAAGGGAAAAGGGAAAAGAAGTCAGCAGCTTTCAACTTTTACTTCTATAGAGACAGGGCATACCCTGTCTCTACTTTTAACTTTTAACTTTTAACTTTTAACTAAAACGTGTAACTGTTTAAATGTCAGCAAACAACAATAAAACATGTCAATTAGACAATAATGTTATTTGGTATTTTGTTTGTGTCAGCGCTAATAAGTGTCATAAATTACGAGCATTTTTTATACTTTTGTGAAGTGCAATAGTTCGTTAAGTTTTCATGCGATATTTATGCCATAATACAATAGTTCTCT
>DAOOBP010000061.1:5667-11015 GCA_035407925.1 Salinivirgaceae bacterium | reverse complement strand
TTTTGTTTTATGATTAAACGATTGGCAAAATTCATAGAATATCAAGGAGTTAGCGTAAGTTCATTCGAGCAAACAATTTCGGCGAGTGATGGAATGATAAGGCGAGCTATTAGAAATAATACTGACATTCAAAGCAAGTGGATAACTAAAATATCGGAAAATTATCCCGACTTAAATATAGTATGGCTCATTTCGGGCAAGGGAGAAATGCTAAAAACAGATACTCCTGTTTCTGCGCCAATTCAAGCCGCCGACACCACTATTATAGATAAACTGATAAAAGAGGTAAAGGATTTATCAGCCGAAAACGCTGTTTTAAAGAGGGAAATTGAAGAGTTAAAAGAGGAGATTAGGAATAAAAGCAACCATTTGTAAAATTGTTACAAGCGGCTAAATCATTATGAAAGAGAAAATGCCTATAAATCAATCCGTTGAAATAGGAAAAAAACTAAAAAAATATTTTGACGAGCTGGGATATACTCAGCAAAATGTAGCCGACAAACTTGGAGTAAGTCAAGCGGCTGTGTCGGCTTTGTTAAACGGAAAACCCTTCGGTAAAAAGTTGGCGGCTAAGTGGGCAGAAGTGTTCGGATTAAGACCAAATTGGTTACTAACGGGGGAAGGAGAAATGTTTAGAGAGGCGAAAAAAGAAGTTCCAACGGTAAAACAACGACTTACGGAGTTTTTAGAGAAAAAAAATATCTCTAAAACTGACTTCGGAAAAACAATAGGAGTGTCCAGCGCCTTTGTTACTTCTATCAGGAAGTCCATTCAGCCAGACAAAATTAAAAGCATTGCTTTGAATTATCCATACCTTAATATAGGTTGGCTATTAACGGGGGTGGGAGAAATGTTTAAGGAATCGGAATCGGGGGTACCTCAATCGAACACTAAAAAGAGTACGATTGAAAGATTAATTGAAGTAAGAGAGGAAACAGGGTTACTTTCTAAAGATTTCGCTAAAAAAGCAGGCATAGACCCTAAAAATTACTCGTCAATTGAGAATGGAAAACGATCATTGGGAGATAGGGTAATTAACGACATATGCAATGCTTTTAACATCAATGCTCTTTGGTTAAAAACGGGTAATGGGGATAAATATAAAACGGTTGAATCGGAGGTGCCCCGATCGGATATGATCTCCCTGCCTCGCGAGGCTTTTGACCAAATTACGCAATTAACACAAACGGTTTTATCGCAACAGCGAATTTTCCATTATATTTGCGCATTGTTTGTTAATTACAACGACAAATACCCGAACTTAATTCGTATTATGCGAATAAAACCAGAAGTTTTTTCAGATATTTATGAAATGAAAACTAATATGGCTAAGAATCAGACACTTGCGGAAGCTATAAAAGCTATAAAATTTCACTTCGACCTAAATCAAGATGAAATAGCAGAAAAAACAGGTATTACAGTAACCTATTTGTCAGATTTAATAGGGGGACGAAGCCCGTTATCCGAAACATATTCGGATAAACTAAATGCGGTTTTTGGGGTAAGTAAGAGTTATCTAAAAACAGGAAAGGGGGAAATATTTGATAAGCGGAGTTCACATGGAGACTCAGTCACCATGTCCCGCGAGGTTTTTGACCAGATATCTCGGTTGACGGAGACGGTACTGTCGCAACAGCGAACGATAGAGCGGATAGTGGAGCTTCAAAAAGGGGGTGCGGAGGGTGCAACGGGCGCTGCACCAAAGGCGGCACAAGGGTAATGGCTTTTAATAGAGAGGAGGTAAAACAGATAGGTAATATAGCGGCAAAATAGAGGAGTCGGAAGCCCGCAGGGCTAATACTTCCGACTTCCGACTTCTAACTTCTAACTTTACAACACGTCGTACCCTACCGCCGTCCAGTCGAACAGCGACAGCGCCTCTCTGTTAGCGTTCCATATCAGCGACCAGTCGCGGTCGATATAGATGTCGGTCACAGCCATGCTGCCGCTGGCGTGGTTCAACGCTTCGTGAACGGTGTACTTGTCTATGCCCACGGCAGACGAACGGGCTATGGTAGCCCACGAGTGACGAGCGGCGTAAAACTCTAACTTCGTTATGCCAAGTTTATCGCCTATCTGCTTTAGCCCTTTGTTCAGTGCCTTATTGAAGTAGGCAGGCGAGGCGTAACGCGTGTAGAAGTTGAATAGGTGCTCGCCGTGCGGGTCGGCGTACTTCTCCATAAGGCGGTCTAAGCAGCTCTCTATGCGTATGCGCATTTCGGCTCTGTCGTCACGGCGGTTGGCGGTCTTGCGACGGTTATATACTAAGGTGTGTCGCTCAAGTGGCTGGGCGTAGTACATATCTATGCTGTTCATGCCTATCAGGGCAAAGGAGAGGATAAAGCAGTCTTTGGCAAGGTTAAGGCGCGACTGTGGCTCGTCTTCGTAAGGGAGGTCGATAATAGCCTGTAACGTTTCGGGGGCAAGGGCGCGCTTGCGTGTGCGGGGTTGTGGCTTTAGTTTGAACTTATTAAAGGGCGAATAGGGTATGCGTATTACCCCTACGTCCTCGTCGTTAAACTCGTACTTTGCCTTGTTATGTATAGCCCTGATACACGCTAAATACGCCGATACGGCTCGACCGCTTTTGAGCTTTGGCTCTTTGGGGTTTTTGCGGTTACTGCCTCGTTGGCAGGGCTCGTTGGCGATAAACTTCTCGAAGTTGCGCAGGAAACTTACCGTAATCTCGGATATATCTAAACGGTCTCTTTTGATAAAGCGTTTTAGCGAGTTGAGTGCTATGATATACGAGGCGGCGGTTCCTTTGCTCATCTCTTTGGTCTTTTGGAGTGTGTACTCTATAAAGTCGAGTCGGAAGCGGTCGCCGTGGGTTAGCTTCTCCTTGATGTGCTCTACGAGGTCGTCTATAGGCATGCCGTTCATGGTGTAGTCCATAGCGTTGCAAATCTCGCGGCACTTGCGCACCAAGTCATTGCACTGGTCTAATACTGTTTGGTTTTTTATCTTTTGACTGCGCGTTAAATCGTCGTCAGTAACATAGATATTGGTAGGCAGTCGCCTTACCTTTCTGTTATGTATGATTCTTATGCGGACGTTATAGGTTCCGTCTTCTCTTTTGTTTTGAATTTCGGGTTTGAATGTAGCCATGATTACAAAAATTTATATGTCAACATTTTGTCAACAAATGTATGTAAAAGTACAGACAAGTACCCCAAATTTCGAGGAAGTATATCACGAGGTCGGACACAAAAACAGTTATAACCGTCCTGTTTTTCGCAGAGCGGTTACAAGTACTTCGACCTTTAACCGAGTGTTTTTCAGCTACTTGCGGAAATAAACATTAACCTTAAAACACTCTACATAACAATTTATTTTTCGTAGCGAGACCGAGAATTGAACTCGGGACCTCGTGATTATGAATCACGCGCTCTAACCATCTGAGCTATCTCGCCATCAAATTCCATTTTCAGAATTGCGACTGCAAAAATATAAGATAATTTTAATTAAGCCAAAAAGAAATGCTATTATTTATAATTTGTCGCGAATTTCGAGCAATGTAGCTTTTATGCTCTCTAATTTTTCAATAACGGTAACAGTGTTAGAAACCTTAGATTTCTTACTTTGCAGTTTGTTTATAACACCCTTTATAGTCATGCCTTTTTCGTCAATAAGATGAAAAATAAGCTTTAGGTTCTCCACATCTTCGGGAGTAAACTGTCTATTACCCTTTTTATTTTTCTTGGGTTTTAAAATATCGAATGTGTTAGCGTAATATCTTATCTTTGAAGTATTTACATTAAACATTTCAGCAACTTCGCCGATAGAATAAAACAACTTCTCAACTTTAGGCTCTTTATATGACATACAGTTTTTTTTAACAGATTAACAAAAATTAATCAAAACTTTGAACAGGTCTTTGCGATAACTCTATTATACGGTCGTACTCTTCGGGTGTTAGGTCGTTGAAATAGTAGTTTACAGGGTCAATAGGTTTATCATAAAACCGCACTTCGTAGTGAAGATGTGGCGCTACTGAACGACCTGTTGAACCAACTGTTCCAATCAAATCGCCACGAGTGATTTTTTGCCCTTTTTTTACATCTATCTCGTTTAAATGAGCATACAACGTTGAATATCCAAAACCATGATCAACAATTACAACTTTGCCGTACCCTTCAGATGTAGGTCCAGCCTTAATTACCGTACCTTTACCCGTGACATATACAGGAGTGCCGGTAGGAGCAGTTAAGTCAACGCCGGTGTGCATTAGCCTTGTTTTGTAAATAGGATGCAGTCTGTAACCAAATCCGCTCGCAAACCGTTTAAACTCTTTGTCTGAAATTGGTGATATTGATGGCACTGACTCCAAAAACTCTTTCTTGTAAAGAGCAAGCTCGATAACTTCATCAAGCGATTTTGACTGAAAGTAGTATTGATTATATAGCTCATCTAACTTACGTGCAGTTTCAATAACCAACTTCGAGTTCGACATTGATTCCAAGTGTTTATACCTATTTACACCTCCAAAACCTCCTTTTCTCATGTCATCAGGGATTGGTTCGGCTTCAAAAATCATTCGGTAGATATTGTTATCTCTTTTTTGTATCTCAGCCAAAGCATTGTTCATCTCATCAATCCTTTTATTCATGATATTGTATTGAAGTAAAAGTTGCTCATTTTCAACTCTTAAAAGTCGTTCGTGTGGAGTTTCAATAAGGTCTGAAAGAAGAAAAACTAGGGTTGCAGTTATTAAAACAATTACTAATGCTTTTGGAATAAAAGCAATAATGCGCTTCTTTAAAGAACGATCAACTTTGTCGTATTGAAGTGTATCTGGATTAAAACGATATTTAGAGACTGGCATATTAGTAAAATTACTTTTCCCAACCAACGCAAAATTAATGTAAAAGAATTAAATTTGCAATCGTTTTTGAAAACATGTTATTCTTTTTATATTGCGATAGTTGTATTTAAAATTATGCAAAATTACTGAAAATAATAAAATATTAACAATGGATTTTGAAAACTAATAATTTAAGATTGAAATATTTTAAATATAAGCACAATATTTAATTGATATACAAACTATTAAGAATCAATTTATAAAACAGACATATAAATGAATGCAAATCAGATAAGGCAAACTTTTAAAGATTTTTTTGAGTCAAAAGGTCATAAAATAGTTCCATCTGCATCGATGGTCGTTAAAAATGATCCTACGTTGATGTTTACCAATGCGGGTATGAATCAATTTAAAGATATTTTTCTAGGACAGTCGGGTGTGGAATTTCCGCGTATTGCAAATTCGCAAAAGTGTTTACGTGTTTCAGGAAAACACAATGATTTAGAAGAAGTTGGGTATGATACATATCATCATACAATGTTTG
>DAOOBP010000061.1:0-5567 GCA_035407925.1 Salinivirgaceae bacterium | reverse complement strand
AAACACAATGATTTAGAAGAAGTTGGGTATGATACATATCATCATACAATGTTTGAAATGCTTGGTAACTGGTCATTTGGCGATTACTTTAAAGAAGAGGCTATTGATTGGGCTTGGGAGCTATTAACAGAGGTTTATAAGTTAGAAAAAGATAGACTATATGTCACCATTTTTGAAGGTGACAAAGCCGATAATTTGGCTATGGATCAAGAGGCATACGACTTTTGGAAGAAACATGTTGCTGAGGATAGGATTTTAAAAGGTGACAAAAAGGATAATTTTTGGGAAATGGGCGCTACAGGTCCGTGCGGTCCATGTAGTGAAATTCATATTGACCTGCGAAGTGATGTGGAAAGAAAAGAGACTAACGGCGCTTCGCTTGTTAATAAGGATCATTATCTTGTAATTGAGGTTTGGAATTTGGTTTTCATACAGTATAATCGTCGCGATGATGGTTCGCTTGAGACACTACCTGCAAAGCACGTCGATACAGGTATGGGTTTTGAACGCTTGTGTATGGCATTGCAAAACAAAAAATCAAACTACGACACCGATGTCTTTCAACCAATAATTAAGGCTATTGAGCAATTTAGTCACAAAAAAAAGGGTGAAGATGAAAAAGTAGATATTGCAATGCGAGTTGTTGCAGACCATTTAAGGGCTGTCTCTTTTGCAATTGCCGATGGTCAGCTTCCAAGTAACCATAAAGCGGGTTATGTAATTCGCCGTATTTTACGAAGATCGATACGTTATGCTTATAGCTTTTTAGGACAGAGCGAGCCTTTTGTTTGTCTCTTAGTTTCAACATTAGTAAAAGAGATGGGAGAGGCTTTCCCCGAACTTGTTAAGCAACAAGAAATAATAGAAAAGGTTATACGTGAGGAGGAAAACATTTTCTTGCGTACTTTAGCTTCAGGTATCAGGCTGTTAGAAAATCACATTGAAAAATACAACCAACAAAGAGTAAGCAAATTTGATGGTAAGTTGGCTTTTGAACTATATGATACTTATGGCTTTCCGCTCGATTTGACCGAACTTATTTTGCGTGAGCACAACTTTACACTTGACCACGCAGGCTTTGAAAAAGCGATGGAGGAGCAAAAAAAACGTTCACGAAATGCGTCAATGATAGAAACTAACGAATGGATAGAGATTAGAAAAGGTCATAATACCGAATTTGTAGGCTATGATAACTTAGAGAGTGAAGTTAAAATCCTTTCGTATAGAAAAGCTAAAATTAAAGGCAAAGATGTTGTACAGATTATTTTAGATAAAACTCCATTTTATGCTGAAAGTGGTGGACAAGTTGCCGATACAGGCGAATTAATAAGTGAAACAGAAACAGTTAAAGTTTTAGACACACAAAAAGAGAATAATTTAACTGTTCTGACAATCAATAAATTACCAAATGATTTAACATCAACCTTTCTTGCCAAAGTTTCTAAAAAACAACGTAGAGATACCGAGTCAAATCACTCGGCAACACACTTGTTGCACCATGCGTTGCGAAAAGTTTTGGGTAGCCATGTAGATCAGAAAGGTTCGTTGGTAACACATGAGCGACTGCGTTTCGACTTTGCTCATTTTCAAAAAATGACAGATAAAGAGATACTTGAAACAGAAAACATTGTAAATCAACTTATTCGTAATAATATTCCTTTAAATGAGTATCGCGAGATACCAATTTCAGAGGCTCAGGAAATGGGAGCGGTGGCTCTTTTTGGCGAAAAATATGGTGATAAAGTCAGGGTTGTACAGTTTGGTGACTCCATAGAGCTTTGTGGAGGAACACACGCACAATCGACAGGACAAATAGGGCTATTTATAATTGTATCAGAATCAGCAATTGCGGCAGGAATAAGACGAATAGAAGCTATCACTGGAGAAGCGGCTTTGGAGTTTATCAGAGGCAAAATTTCGCAACTTGATGAGATTCAGAACCTTCTAAAAGGTCAAGTTAACTTAATAAAAGGCGTAGAGAGTTTAATAGAATCAAATCATACACTGCAAAAGAGAATTGATGATTTTGAAAAAGAGAAGTTGAAAAACGTTAAGGCTCTGTTATTGAGCAAAGTAGTCAAAAAAAACGATATAAACGTTTTGACCGAAGTTGTAGAGATTGATTCTGCCGCAATTTTAAAAGATTTATGCTTTCAGTTGAAAAACGAAATTCCCAACCTGTTTTGTGTTTTGGGAGCATCAATTGACGAAAAAGCAAGTTTGGCTGTAATTATTTCAGAAAATTTGATTGAAAGCAAAGGATTAAATGCCGTAACCATTGTGCGCGAGCTTGCCAAAGAAATTTCTGGAGGAGGAGGAGGGCAATCATTCTTTGCAACAGCGGGTGGCAAAAAACCGGAAAATATTCACTTAGCGATTAAAAAAGCTACAGAAATTATTTAAAATCCTATTTTAGGATATCTAATCATATAATAAAGACAAATATTTTTAATAATTTAGCTGACTATATTAATAAGAAAAGGAGGTATAAATGAAAACTTTAAAAATTATAGGCGGAGTTTTTTCTATTATAGGAATAGTCTCGCTTATCAGCGCTGTTGTGTCAACTATTTCAACAAGCAATTTTATCAGTAGTTCGGAAATGACAGATGGGGTAATAACAGACGTAGTAGTACGCACTAGTGAGGATTCAGACGGAAACGTAACTAAAAGTAGGTATCCAGTAATTCAATTTCGGGATAAAAATGGCGAAATTATTGAGTTCGAATCGTCTGTGTCAACATCGAGTGCAGTAAAAATTGGAAAGAGTGTCAAGGTTAGATATTTGCCTGATGATCCAGAAGATGCAATAATGGCAGATACGTTTACAGATGTATGGTGGGCGCCAATGTTTTTGGGAATATTTGGAGCTATTTTTACAACAATAGGTGTTTTGGTTTTTTGGTCAACTATTCGTGATTCGATAAGAGAAAAAAAAGCTATGCGATATACAAAAATAGTTGAAGCTAAAATTATTAACGTGAGTAGAAATACTTCAGTTACAGTAAATGGACAACACCCTTATGTAATTAAGGCACAGTGGCTTAATCCAGATACTAACGAATTGCATATATTTAAAAGTAAAAATTTTTGGTACGACCCCTCAGAATTTCTTAAGAGTAAGATAGAAATAAGAATGGATGCTCTAAACAAGAAAAAATACTGGATGGACGTATCTTTTCTCCCCAAACAAGTGTAATGTTCAAGTCTTTTGAATAAAAAAGACGAGGCATGCCCCGTCTTTGTAATATTTTGATTTTAAGTCTGTTAAATGTACTAACTCGTAATTTATCGACAAGCTAAGCGACAAAGCCGATGACGTAACTCGTAATTGTTCATTGCTAATTGCTAATTGCTAATTGATTATTATCTAACTGCTATGCCCAATCCAAAGTTGTACATAGTATAATCTTGATAAGTTACTTCACCATGAAGTGTAATCACTGCAAATTTAAAGCGCAATCCAAACCCTGCACGTAGCGAACTATGTTTCATCGTAATGTCAATGGGATCTTCTATTTGATCTTTCTCTCGTAAAGCCATATACACATTGCTACCGTCAGATTCAATACTCGGTAGCAGATAAGGTCCAGCTAATTGAATATTAGATGCACTTGCACTATATCCCACACTGCCATAAACAGTCAGAAAAAGGAGACTTTTAGATAGTAGCAAATTGGCGCTAAACGAATTCATACGGAACAGCAACTCTTGTTTGTTGTAATATTCTGCCTCAATTCTAGAAATAGAATTAACTAATGGTAACAGATTATTATCTATATTGGCTCTATCAATTGTTATCATCTCGGTTGGGAAATACTTTATCTTGTCGAAAACTGAGTTAACTACAGAGTAATTTACTGCAAATGATGCATCGAAAGGAAGTTTGTTTACAACAGGAATCCACTGTTTGAAATCGTGTTTAATACCAGCTCCAAACATGTTAATTTTTCCATAATCAGAGATAGTTAGAGGAGGCAAAGCACGTAATTGTAAATCAGTACCTTTAAAGACACCAATACCAAAGTGAACAATTGGCAAACCAACAGCAGGTAAGTTAACTCCATCTGGCATATTAATTATATTTTCAAGTTTCATTGTTTCAGAAAGCTTAACGCCAATGGGTATTAAAATATCTTGCTTACCTGCCACTGTCGGTGATAACGGGTTTGGATACTCATTTCTATTAAAAATAACGCGTTTCCAGTTGTAATCATTTAGGTTAAATTTCTTGTCAACTGAAGGGATAGTTGTTAATGTGAAACCTACCGAAAAATCGAAACCCAACACTCTGTGGGTGGCAGCTGTATTGTTCCATCCGCTAGAAAGCGTAGTTGCTAAGCCCTTGCCTATCGGATTTAGATATGCTCCCGAAAGAGTTTCAATATCTTCTATGGCATCTATTCCCAAACTTAAAAATTCCGAAACATCAGTTTGTGAAAAGGAGGCTGTTGTGAATAATGCTATTAAAGCTAAGGTGAATAATTTTTTCATATTGTTTATTGTTTAGTTGGTTATCATAATTAAATTGTGCACTAAAATACATTATTTTTTGTTAGTTACATAACAAATTTTATAATTTTGCGGATAATACCAATTGTAATTTTATAAAAGTTCAAATCTTTTATAAATTTTTTCAATGGTAAATACCGATGTAACAGATAGATAGCCCAAACAAACGATAGTGAAGTTTGGATTATAGTAGCTGTCCAATCGGTATAATTATGTCAAATAACGCAGACTTTTTGAAATGATAAAGATAATTTAATAACACTCTAAAATAAATAGACAATGAAAAAAACATTTCACACCGACGACGCTCCAAAAGCAATTGGACCTTATAGTCAGGCAGTTGAAGCCAATGGTTTTGTTTTTGTATCGGGACAAACACCTCTTTATCCACCAACAGGTAAGCTTGTTGAAGGAGGAATTGAGGCTCAAACCGAACAAGTTATGAAAAACATAGAAGCAATTTTAAAAGAGGCAGGACTAACATTCAGCAACGTTGTAAAAACAACATGTTTGCTCTCTGACATGGATAATTTTGCTGCAATGAACAAAGTTTATGCAAAGTATTTCACATCAGAAATGCCTGCACGTGCTGCTTACGGCGTTGTTAAACTTCCTGTGGGAGCGCTTGTCGAAATTGAGTGCATTGCAGTAAGAGGTTGAAAGTAAAACAGTTGCCTCATAGTTTTGAAGTATCCCAAAACAAACTTTTAAAACAAAAACAATCAAGGCGTCTTATAAGCGTCCAAATGCAAGGCGCTGAGATTGAGGGTTTAGGAGCGTACTCAAGGTACGTTATATAGCTCGCATATCGAAAGTAACATGGTCGCTGAGCGAAAGCGGTGCACTTGGTCGCTGAGCTTGTCGAAGCGCAGCATTTGGTCACTTATTAGACATTGTTGTTTACATTCCCTAATAAATATCACATACCCCTATGATTGATGTACAAAAAATACTTCACAACGAAGTTGAACAGGTTTTGATTGAATTATATAACTGTAATGATTCTAAACTCATTCAAATTCAACCAACTAGAAAAGAGTTTAAAGGCAACTACA
>DAOOBP010000060.1:0-11101 GCA_035407925.1 Salinivirgaceae bacterium | reverse complement strand
TCATAAGCAACAATCCTTGTGATGCTGTAAATGTTGATGTTAATGCACCTGCTTGCAGCGAACCGTGTACAGCTCCAGCTGCGCCAGCTTCCGATTGCATTTCAACAACTTTTACCGGACGACCAAAAATATTTTTCTGACCACCAGCTGCCCATTCATCTATATATTCTGCCATTGTTGATGATGGGGTAATTGGGTAAATAGCTGCAACTTCGCTAAACATATAAGCTATGTACGATGCTGCGTAATTACCGTCACATGTAATAAATTTCTTTTTCTGACTCATAATTATGATTTTATTGAAATAATGATACTTTCTATTAATTTGTGCACAAAATTAACAAAAAAAATGCTGATTTATTATGACTCTGATAGCTGTCAATAATTCAGAATCATTTTAAATAATACCAATTGTAATTTAAAAATAGTCCAATATTTTTTAAATTTTACAATTGTAAATACCGATGTTACAGATACATAGTCCAAACAAACATAGTGAAGTTTGGACTATAGTAGCAGTCCAATCGGTATAAGAACAACAGATTACGTTTATCCAAAATGCTCTATATTAGGCAAATATAACGATTACTACGTGTCGATAAGATAATAGTTGGAGACCGAAGTCGGAAGCTGGAAGTTGGGCTAAAGCCCATAAATCATGTGTCAATCTAATCCCCGACTTGAAAGTCGGGGCAATTGATTGACAATGACCTAATTAATTGCTAATTGCACATTGCTAATTGCTCCTATGCTTTGTCCATTGTTAAAAGAAACTCTTCGTTTGAACGTGTTTGAGGAAGTCTTTGACGCATAAACTCCATAGCTTCAACGCTATTCATGTCGGCAAGGAAATTTCTCAAAATATAAGTTTTGTTAAGAGTATCTTTAGGCAACAAAAGGTCTTCGCGCCGTGTGCTTGATGCCAAAATATCGACTGACGGATATATTCTTCGGTTCGACAGCTTACGGTCTAACTGCAACTCCATGTTTCCGGTTCCTTTAAACTCTTCGAAAATTACTTCGTCCATTTTCGAACCAGTTTCTGTAAGCGCTGTAGCTAAGATTGTTAACGATCCACCGTTCTCAATTTTACGAGCCGCACCAAAGAAACGTTTTGGTTTATGCAATGCATTAGCATCAACACCGCCCGAAAGCACTTTGCCAGACGCTGGAGCAACAGTATTATAGGCACGTGCAAGACGCGTTATAGAGTCTAGCAAAACAACTACATCGTGTCCACATTCAACCATTCGTTTAGCTTTCTCGAGCACAATATTTGCTACTCTTACGTGTCTTTCTGCAGGTTCGTCGAACGTTGAGCTAATTACTTCACCTCTTACGTTACGCGCCATGTCGGTAACCTCTTCTGGTCGTTCGTCGATCAACAAGATAATTAAATATACTTCGGGGTGATTTGCTGCTATTGCGTTTGCAATCTCTTTTAACAGAACTGTTTTTCCTGTTTTTGGTTGCGCAACAATCAAACCTCTTTGTCCTTTGCCTATCGGCGAAAACATATCGACTATACGAGTTGATAGTGAGGATTCTTTATGTGATGTTAAATCAAATTTCTCAAAAGGGAATAAGGGTGTTAGAAAATCGAACGGTACTCGGTCGCGAATATACTCAGTTGGACGACCATTTATTTTTTCGACTCTTATTAGAGGGAAAAACTTTTCGCCATCTTTAGGTGGCCGTATAGGACCTTCGACAGTATCACCTGTTTTCAATCCGAAAAGCTTTATTTGCGATTGGCTTACGTAAATATCATCGGGACTGTTAAAGTAGTTGTAATCTGATGATCTAAGGAATCCGTACCCTTCCTGCATTATTTCCAATACACCTACAGCGGTGATTATAGCATCAAATTCGTATCGCCTCTCATTTTTTTGATTGTTCCTAGATTGCTCTTGGCTTTGCTCCTTCGCAGATTCTTTCGATTCGATTACAGTGACTCCTTTCTTAGAACTGCTTTCTTGTTTTGTTTCTAAGATGTCGGTTTCATGCACATTGCTCTCTAAAGTCACTTTATTTTGAGAGGCTTTTATTTCAATCTCATCAGGGTAAATAGTCTCTGTATCATCATGATCTGCAACTATTTCTGAGAGTGGCACCTTTTTATCTCTCTCCTTATCTTGCAAACTACTTCTGCTCTTTTCGGCTAAGATTTGAGTTGTATTACGATTTTTAACGTCAGACCTTTTGGCTGTGTTGCCACTATTTTTGTCTCTAACTGATTGAGCGCTCGCACTTTTTAAACTTGCAGCATTAGAAGTTTCTTTAACCGCTGACGTGGGTTTACTTGTGTTGTTACCACCTGGCTTAGTCTCTTTTGCTTTGCTAACGCCGTTAGTAGATATGCGAGGGCGTTTTTCTTGTCTTTTTTCTTCGACTGCCATTGATCTTTTTGTTGCCTTTTCTGATGCTAAAATTGCCTGTTGATCAAGAATTTTGTATATGAGATCTTGTTTTTTTAGTGCATCAAATTTTTTAAGTCCGAGATCTAAAGCTATCTCCTTCAATTCTGAAACAAGTTTCTTGTTCAGTTCTAAAATATCATACATGTGGGAAATGTTAGAAAATGTAAATTATATTTTTTTGATTTGGATTGATTCGGGGGTAAGTTTGGAAATTATGCCCCCTTCATTGGGAATTACTCTGCAATGATACAATAAATAAGTTAAATATGCAATTATTAGAATAAAAATTTTGTCGAGCTATGTTTTAAATACTTCGATTTTATGACAATTTCAATATTTGTTGTTGATAATTTACAGTAATACATATATTTATGTAAGTAAGGTATGTTCAATTAACACTTTTAAACCAATTAGAATTAATACGACACCTCCAAAAATTTCAGAGTAGTTGCCACATTTTTTCCCTATTTTACCACTAAAAGTAAAACCAATAGATGTAAAAAACGCCGTAACACTTAATATCATAACTATCACCATAATAATATCAACATCTAAAAAGGCAAAACTAACACCTGTTATTAATGCGTCAATTGATGTTGCTATCGACAATAGTAACAATGATTTTACTGTCGGCACGACATTATTATTGTCATTGTTATCCCTGTTTTTACCTTTTATCCCTTCATACACCATTTGCCCACCTATTACAGACAGAAGAATGAACGCTAACCAATGATCATAATTTTTTATGTAGTCTAAACATGATTCGCCCACGAGCCAACCCAATAAAGTAAAAGAAGCTTGAACAACTGATAAAAAAAGTACTACTCTTAAAATATGCTTTAATTCTGCACTACAACAGCCTAATCCTAAAGCAATTGAGACTGCAAAACTGTCCATAGACAAGGCTATTGCTACAAATAATACTGATAAAAAACTCATTTATAATAATGTAGATGTCTATAACTATAAAACTGCGGATTTTAGCTTACAAATATAATATTGAAATTTGTATCACATATTTAAAACTGTTCAAAAACACCTAATCCAAAAAGTGCAAAATCGTACTTAACTGGATCATTAGGGTCGAAAGTTCTTAGTTTTGCTGTCAACAAATCAACTGATTTCCAATCATTTGCATTTCTTTTTAAAAGTCCGAGTTTGCGCGCAACTCTGCCACTATGGACATCCAGTGGAATAAACAACTCTTTGGGTAATATAAAATCCCAAATTCCGAAATCGACGCCCATATTATCGTTTCTAACCATCCAGCGTAGGAACATATTAAGGCGTTTAGCAGCTGAACCCTTGGAAATACTACCCATGTGTCGTGCAGTTTTTCCAGTTGCATTGTGCATAAAGGAGTCACGAAATAGTTGCAACATTGACTTTACATCGTTACTCGACTTTTCATAAAGTAGTTTAAAATAGTTGCCGAGCGAAGAGTGATTTTGTGTAATATTAGACAATTGAAGCATAAAATACTTAATATCAACTGAATTAAATGTTCTATAAACAAAATCGTCGAACACATCATAATCTTCATCGTCAGCATCTAATAGCCACTCATATGGACTATCTCCCATTTTGTTCAGTAGTTTTGTGGCAGATTTAATAATTGCTTTCCTGTTTCCCCATGCAAGTTGAGATGCTATAAAAGCGCTTATTTCAATATCATTAATATTGTTGTACTTGTGAGGTATCTGTATCGGGTCGGTTTCGATATATGACTGATTATTAAATAGTTTGTATTTAAAGTCTAAAAAATCCTTAATTTCTTTATCGGTTTGTAGCATAAACATTCAAATTTGATGTTGCCAAATTAACAAACATTTTATTACTTTGTGAGTCTGAAATAAAAAAATAATGATAGCAGAAACAGTAAATGCAGTTGTTATACTTGTTAAAGGAATGCTTATAGGTTTTGCGGTGTCGGCGCCCATGGGACCAATTGGTGTGCTATGCGTTCAAAAAACCGTAAACAAGGGAAGGTTTATTGGATTTATGTCGGGTTTAGGGGCTGCATCTGCCGATTCAGTTTATGCTATTATAGCTGCCTTTAGTTTAGGTTTTTTGCAGAAATTTTTTACCGATAACCAATTTATTCTCCAAATAGTTGGAATATGTGTATTGCTTTTTCTTGGAATTAAAATATTTGCAACCAACCAAACTAAGCAAATTCGCAAACGAGCAAGAAAAAAACAATCAGGAGTGTTTGAAGATTTTATTTCCGTTTTTTTTCTAACGCTTTCCAATCCCTTGACAATCATTTTCTTTGGAGCCAGTATTGCCGCATTGGGTATATTTGAGTACGAGCATACTTTTTTAACTCAGATTATTATTGTTTTGGGAGTATTTATTGGCGCTGCGCTTTGGTGGTTTTTGTTAACTGGTTTCGTTAACCTTTTCAGACACAAGTTCCGCTTGAAACAACTTTGGTGGATGAACAAAATTTCGGGCGGAATAATAATTATTCTAACACTTATTGCTGCTATAGGAATGTACTTATCGAGTTAAAAGTTTGTAAAGCTGAAATAGATTAACCCCAAACCCTAATTTTTTAGGTAATAGATTTTAGAAGGCGGTGTACTGAGCTTGTATTTCGATGATTGCTGAGTTTATCGAAGCACAAGCTCAATAACCACCAACCACACACTTAAACCCCGCTCAGCGACCAAGTGCATCGTCTCACGTCTGGTAACGCGCACCACGCAACTTCTACTATTTTTGTCATGTACTAAGGAAAATAATATACGAATGTTTAAATTTGTTTAGTAAATTATACGCCGCTGTTACCGTCTAAATAAACAAAAAGTGCAATGTATTGCGCTTTTTGCACGGTTTTATAGGCTGCCATACTACAATATCAGTTAAAAGTGCAATAAATTACTCTATTTTTGGTTAAAATCAGAATATTTTGTATTTTTACAAACAAAAGGGTTATATCATGCACTTTGATAATTTAATTAATACGATAAAAGAACGGAGAGAAAACTTGAAGGTTAACCAAGAACAATTGGCAAAACTTTCTGGAGTTGGATTAAGAACAATAAAACAATTTGAAAGCGGTAAGGGCAATCCTACTTTACTGACTATTAAGAAAATAGCAGATGTATTAGGATTGGAAGTTTGTTTAAAGGTTAAAACAGAACTAACAAATGAGAAAGGCAAAAATACTTTATAAGAACCAAGAAGCTGGTATGTTAATTCAGCATGATAATGGTTCATTTACCTTTAGATACAACGATTCATGGATAAATGATACAACCCAACCTGCTATTAGTCTAACATTACCAAAATCGCAACAAGAGTATCATTCCGATTTTTTATTCCCATTTTTTTATAATATGTTGCCCGAAGGGTCAAATAAACAGCTTGCTTGTAGGCTTAACAGGATAGATATAAACGACTCTTTTGGTTTACTTCTTTACACGGCAAAGCATGATAATATCGGTGCAATAAAAGTTATTAAAATAGAATAACGGTATGATATTAAATGAAATAAAACATTGTCCGGGAACTTTAGCCGAAGGTCATACGACTTATAGCCGAGCCTGTCTGTCAAAACTCTTTAAAGGTAGAAAAGTGAATCATATATTGCCTTATGATTCGCCGTCATCGAATGCCGATACTGACGAACTGTTTAACGCCAATCGTAAACGGATGTCAATTTCCGGAGTGCAAGAGAAATTTTCAGTATTACTTGATAAAAACAAATTACGGTTAGTCAATGAAGGTGAGCAAGGAGAATATATACTTAAACCCATTCCAAGCGCGGGCAATAGACCAGAGAACATGCCGGCAAATGAACATTTAACAATGCAAATCGCCAAGCAAGCCTTTGGAATAGAAGTAGCGGAAAACGCGTTGATTTTTTTCAAGAATGGCTCTCCTGCATATATTACAAAGCGATTTGATTTAAACGATGACGGTTCGAAATTAGCGCAGGAGGATTTTGCTTCACTTTCGGGCAGAACACCCCAAACACATGGTGAACGCTATAAGTATTCCGGAAATTACCTTGAATTATTTGATATAATGAAAAAACTCGTTCCTGCCTACTCGGTTGAAGCCCCAAAGTTACTGAAAGTGTTAATTTTCAATTATTTATTTTCCAATGGTGATGCTCATTTTAAAAACTTTTCTTTAATAGAGACCCCAATGGGAGATTTTAAATTAAGCCCTGCTTATGATTTGTTAAATAGTAGGATACATATTGATGACAGGGATTTCGCTTTAGAAGATGGGCTTTTACCAAAGAATTTGGCACAAGGTAAAGTTATTTCACAATTTAGAGTTCTGTCAGAAAAAGCAGGGATTAATGAAAAAGTTTATGGTGAAATACTAAATTCAATGCTTAATCAGACAAGTTTAGTTGAAAGATTAACTTTTTCCTCTTTTTTGGATAAAAAAATGCAAAGAAATTATTTTCAGTCTTATCAAGCACGCCTCAAAAAACTCAAAAAAGAATGAAAAACTGACTGTAACAAGCGCTATACACAATAACTAAAATGTTCATAAAATGTGAACAAAACGTCAGTTTTTGTTGCGATTTTCTTCTGCCAAGTGGCTCTTTTTTTGTATCTTTGTTAGCTGCAAAAAAGCAGCTATAACAATTTTTTTTCAAATTATTTTTATGACAGATCAAGAAAAATTTAACAAATCAAAAGAGTATTCAGCTGAAAGTATTCAGGTTTTAGAAGGATTAGAAGCAGTAAGAAAACGCCCTGCAATGTATATTGGCGACACTGGAGTAAAAGGGCTACACCATTTAGTTTATGAAGTGATTGACAACTCCATTGACGAAGCCCTCGCCGGATTTTGTACAAATATAGATGTTACTATAAATGAAGATAATAGCATAACTGTTGTTGATAACGGTAGAGGAATTCCAGTCGCTACGCTTGCCAAAGAAAACAGATCAGCCCTTGAAGTTGTAATGACCGTTTTGCACGCAGGAGGAAAATTTGATAAACAATCTTATAAAGTATCCGGAGGTCTTCACGGTGTAGGCGTTTCTTGCGTTAACGCACTATCATCATGGATGAAAGTGGAAGTGCACCGAGAAGGAAAACTGTGGGTACAGGAGTATGAAAAAGGTAAACCTATATATTCAGTAAAGCCCGTTGAAGATTCCAATAAGACAGGCACAATAGTTACTTTTATCCCAGATAAAACAATTTTTGTTGTTAGTGAATATAATTACGAGATACTCCAGTCACGTTTACGCGAATTATCATTCCTTAATGCAGGAATCAAACTCACTTTAACCGATAGACGCGAAAAAGATGACGATGGCGAATTTATCTCAGAAACTTTTTATTCTGAAAACGGTTTAGAAGAATTTGTTCGCTTTCTCGATGGAAATCGAGAACCATTAATAGAAAATGTAATCAACATATCAACTGAAAAGAGTTCTGTACCAGTTGAAATAGCGCTGCTTTATAACAATACTTATACTGAGAATGTGCACTCTTACGTAAACAATATTAACACAATAGAGGGGGGAACTCACCTAACCGGTTTTAGACGAGGATTGACAAGAACCCTAAAAGCTTACGCTGAAAAATCTGGTTTATTAGATAAAATTAAGTTTGATATATCTGGTGATGATTTTCGTGAGGGATTAACAGCTGTGCTCTCCGTTAAAGTAGCCGAGCCACAGTTTGAAGGACAAACAAAAACCAAATTAGGAAATGGCGAAATCAGTACTCCTGTAGATCAGGCAGTTAGTGAAATGCTGACCAACTATCTCGAAGAGCACCCTAAAGACGCTAAAAACATTGTAAACAAAGTTATATTGGCAGCATCGGCACGACACGCTGCACGGAAAGCGCGCGAGTTAGTTTTGCGTAAATCGCCACTTACAGGAGGTGGACTGCCCGGTAAACTTGCCGACTGCTCTGATCGCGACCCCGAAAAATGCGAACTATTTCTTGTTGAGGGTGATTCAGCAGGAGGAACGGCAAAACAAGGTCGTAACAGACAATTCCAAGCAATTCTTCCGTTGAGAGGAAAAATTTTGAATGTCGAAAAAGCAATGCAGCATAAAATTTTCGATAGCGAAGAGATTAAAAACATTTTTACCGCCCTTGGCGTACACGTGGGTACACACGAGGATTCTAAAGCGCTGAACTTAGAAAAACTGCGCTATCACAAAGTAATTATTATGTGTGACGCCGATGTTGACGGCTCGCATATTGCAACTTTAATTATGACCTTCTTTTTCCGTCACATGAATGAATTGATAAATCGCGGACATCTTTATATTGCCACACCGCCTTTATATTTAATGAAAAAAGGAAAAGTAGAGCAATATTGTTGGACTGAGGAGCAACGCGCACGTTTTGTTCTCGAATACGGCGGAGGCAATGAGGGTTCAGTCTCTATTCAACGTTACAAAGGTTTGGGAGAGATGAACGCCGACCAACTCTGGGAAACAACTATGAATCCAGAAAAACGAACATTGAGACAGGTTACTATTGAAAATGCAGCCGAAGCCGACCGTATTTTCAGTATGTTAATGGGTGATGATGTGCCATTGCGCCGCGAGTTTATCGAAAGACACGCTAAATATGCAAAAATAGACGCGTAATTGCAATGAACAATTAGCAATGAACAATTAGTTACGTAAACCTTTTTTTTCTATAGAACTGGAAAATCCGTCAATTGCTAAGCTTTTAAAGATTAATTTGTCCGTAGGACAATATGTGATAAACCGTAAGGTGGTACATTTCAATTAATAATAAAATAATTGAATGTCAAGGCATTGTAGAAACGTCACATTGTGGAGTCTCTTTTTGAAAAAAAAATCCATATAAATCCGTATAATCCGTGTCATCTGTGTTCCACCACCAATGCAAGCTAAACACCTGAAAATAAACATAATAACCGACAGTGCCAAGAACGTTGAAGCAACCGCACCAATAATTATATCGGCAAGCAGACGAACGGATATCCCCGCTTTCTATTCAGAATGGTTTATTAACAGGCTGAAAAAAGGATATTGCATTTTGCGCAATCCGTTCAATCAGAAGCCTTCGTATATCTCTTTCGAGAAAACAAGAGTAGTTGTGTTTTGGACAAAAAATCCAAAACCATTAATTCCATTTTTATTCGAATTAGAAAAGCGTAACATTAATTACTATTTTCAGTTCACGCTAAATGATTATGAGAGAGAGAATTACGAACCCAATATTCCAAATATTCAAGAACGAATAGACACCTTTAAACAGTTATCAGAAAGGATTGGAAGAGAGAGAGTTATTTGGCGATTTGACCCACTCTTACAAACTCAAGATGTTGGAATTGACGAATTATTAAAAAAAGTTGAATACGTTGGAAATCAACTAAAAGGCTATACCGAAAAACTTGTGTTCAGCTTTGCCGATATAGTAAACTATAAAAAAGTAGCAAACAATTTAAGAAGTGTAAACATCAACTATATCGATTTTACCGATAGTGCAATGTTTGAATTTGCTAAAGCGCTTTCCAGTCTGAACAAAAGTTGGAAGTTTAAACTTGCAACATGTGCAGAAAGTATCGATTTGCAACAATTTGAAATTAAACGTAATAGCTGTATAGACGAAGAACTAATGAAACGCGTTTTTTCTGACGATAAAGATTTGCTTCAATATCTAACTTTTGGCAAAACTTCTACAAATGACACTCTATTTTCAACGGAGACTATACAAAAGTCAATAAATTTGAAAGACCCAAATCAACGCAAACATTGTGGCTGCATGATAAGCAAAGATATTGGTATGTATAACACATGTTTACATTTTTGTAAATATTGTTATGCTAACAGCTCCACAGAATTAGTAAAGCGAAATTACAAAACACACTCTCCAAACCACGAAAGCATAGTTACACTTTAGTTATTTAGTTACGAGTTGCTATTTTTAACTCACATAAAATCAGCACAGTAGTTAAAAATGTTTAATTTTTTCTATAAAAAATTTGGAGATTCAAAATATATTGTATTATATTTGCAGTGTATTAGATAAGTAATACACTAAAACAATAAAATAGTATGATAGAAATTAAAAACGTTACATTCGGTTATCGTAAAAAGTCAAAACTTTTTAACGATATTAGTTTAAGCTTTGAAGCCGGCAAAATTCATGGGCTTTTTGGCGTAAACGGAGCAGGGAAAACAACACTCCTACAGTTAATGTCAGGTTTGTTGAAACCATCTGAAGGAAAAATAGATATTTTAGGTAAAGATATCGACAGTCTTAGCGCTAACGTGTTATCTCAAATGTTTTTAGTTCCTGAAGATTTTGAACTTCCTTCAATCAAGATAGAAAAGTTCGTTGCTTTAAACGAACCTTTCTATTCCAAGTTTGATAAGGATTTATTTGCATCAATTATGCGTGAGTTTGAAATGCATGAAAATGAAAATCTATCTGAGATCTCTTATGGGCAAAAGAAAAAGTTTTTGATATCGTTTGCTATAGCAACCCAAACTCCCATAATCCTTTTCGATGAACCCACTAACGGACTTGATATCCTTTCCAAAAGTCAGTTCCGTCGTATCATGGCTCGATTTACATCAGATGACAGATGTTTCGTGATATCAACTCATCAGGTGCGCGACCTTTCATCAATTATTGATAATGTATTAATAATTGATAATGGGAAAATAGCTTTTAATCAAAGTATATACGATATTTCTA
>DAOOBP010000059.1:0-11606 GCA_035407925.1 Salinivirgaceae bacterium | reverse complement strand
ATTTAGGCTCTGCTCGATTAGTGAGTAAAACTATTTGTTACATGTTTTTCAAACCTTTAATTTACAATAATATACAAATAATTTTAAATTTTTGTCATGTACTTAGGACAAATGAACAAATTTTTACCAGTTCTGCTACTATTTCTTACAATCACATGTTATGGAGCTAGTAAGAGTGTAGCTCAAAAAGCGATTATTGAGAGAGAAGTTATTATATTGGCAGTGAATGATATTCATGCCACCATTGATAATTTTCCGCGATTTGCATTTATGGTTGATAGTTTACGTGCCATCTACCCCGATATGTTGTTGGTATCAGCGGGAGACTACCAGACGGGAAATCCCATTAATGACCAGTATCACGAAAAAGGGAGACCCATTATTGAATTGATGAACCACGTAGAGTTCGACCTTTCGGCAGTGGGAAACCACGAGTTTGACGTTGGAGTCAAAAAATTTGAAACCTATACTAAGATTGTTCATTTCGATCATTTGTGTGCCAATTTAAGTTCGCCCGAAGGTATGGAGTTTAATATCAAGCCATACAAGATCATTACTCTGCCCAATGGCTTAAAAGTGGGTTTTGTTTCGGTGTTAGCCCTCGCCTCAAACAATCTACCCGATTGCCATCCCGACAACTTAGTAGGTTTCAGTTTTACCAATCCGTTTGAAACAGCACAAAAGTATCTGTACCTGAAAGATAGTACTGATTTGTTGATATATATTAATCATTTCGGATTTGAAAATGACGTTAAATTGGCAAATCTTTTCCCGAAAGGGGCAGTAGATCTTATTATAGGTGGTCACTCGCACACCAAAGTTGAAAAGGAGCAAATTCATAACGGTATCATGATTACACAAGCTGGGCGAAAATTGAACTATGCAACGCTTATTCACCTTACTGTTTGCCCAGACGGACAAGTCAGTCGCTCCATGCAACTGCTTACGGTGGGACAAACAGGCAATGAGCAAGTAGCTGTTCGCGCTATGGTTGATAAGTACAACAACGATCCTGAAATGCAAGAGGTAATTGCCAAAGCAAATTTTGATTTTCGCACCACTGATGAGTTGGGCTATTGGATGGCTGATGCACTGAAAGCAACTGCTAAAACCGAAATTGCGGTAGTTAATAAAGGCGGTGTACGAATTGACCATCTTCCCGCAGGAGAAATTACTCGTAAGACAATTTTTACCATCGACCCATTTAGTAACCAAGTGGTAACGGTAAACCTTACGGGGCATGAGCTAAAGGCGTTTATTGGCAGCATGTTCGGGCGATATGAATATAGCTTGATGTATCCGTCAGGAATACATTTGAACTATACCGTAGCGGAAGGGGGCTTTAAGCTAATTGATTTGGAACTGTTAAACGAAGATGGAACACGGTTAGAGATGGACAAAATTTATAGTGTGGCTACAAATTCATACGTTATTGCTACGGCAGACTTTAAGAGGAAAGATCCTGGGAAAACCCTATCTATTACCACATCGGAAGGATGGATTAATTGGCTTTTAGAAGAAAAAACGGTAAAAAATTATCAGGAGGTAAAGCGAGTGTTTATCAATGAATAAACGATTAATGTGATTAATTAAACCATTAAGAAGTTAAGATTAATCTTTAACTTAATGTTTCTTAATTTCTTAATGGTTCAAAAAATAAAATTAACCATTACGAGCTTTTTTTCTATCAGCCTCGATTTGAGCCTTTGTTCTTCTATTTCTTTTAACAGTTATTCTCGGAGGCAAGAATGTTAAACGCTCTCTGTGATGCGTATATACATACTGTTTAACCATATTCCAATTGCCAAACGTTTTAAGAAATGAAGATAAAGAAATATTATAATATTTTTTAAACTCTCTGTAAGTAGGCATTTTTTTTACTTGATTAGCAACATCAATAAAAGCATTAATAATTTCATTCTTATCGATTTCGCTATAATAATTCAATGGTAAAAGACTTTTGTTTGGTTTTAAACCAGCATCTTTTATGGCGCTGTTCCATTTCTTGTACAGATATATTATTTGACCATAAGTTATTTTTGCATCCTCAATTTTTATATAATCATTTTTGGTTGGAGTTTTACCTATCAAATTGCTAATCCTTATAAGCTCTGATTTGGCAAGAGCTTTCTTCTCTTCTGTTGACATTGATATGTATTTTTTCATTTTTTATGATGATTTTTAGGTTTTAACGATTTTTGACTTGAACAGATAAGCCATTATCGAGAATTTATTTTAGTATGCTTATATTTTTGGCTGAAGGTTATGATAACCACCAATTTTAAAATCTCTCAATTATGTTTCAAACTTGAGATGACTCTTTTTCATTTCATAACTTGTTAAGCGCCTAAGTTTGACTACGAAAACAGGCAGTTATGTTTACTTAACAAAGTTTGGTACTTTCAATAATCATCGAATATTGACCTACTCGATTAGTTTACATAATAACGCAAATATAAGAATTTTTTTTAAAAAATACAATTTTTTACAAAGCGCCTGATTCTCAAAAACTTGATATTTGCTTATGATTCAATTATTTCATTCTGTTTTTTAATTGACATAATTGAATAAAAAAGCAGCAATATTATTGTTGATAGGACAATAAATTGCTGCACAGAAATTAGTTGTTCGCTATTGTGCGAAATAAGACAATTACTCTATTGTTTGAAAAATTACTTTTTGTTGTTGGGTTTATTTTTCGGGTTCTTTAACTCCCAGTACATCAACAAAAGCCTTTTTTAATGATTCTTTTGGAAGTGCACCTGCTGCCATCTGTGGCTGTCCTTCTAATGGAATAAAAAGCAGTGAAGGAATACTTCGTATGCCAAAAATTGCTGAAAGTTCCTGTTCACTTTCAGTATCTACTTTGTAGATATCGAGCTTTCCCTTGTACTCTTTAGATAACTCTTCCAATACAGGAGCAATCATTTTGCACGGACCACACCAATCGGCGTAAAAATCAATCAAACAAGGTTTTGAGCCTTCAAATTTCCAATCTTTATTTTTTTCAAAATCAAATATTTTTGTTTTGAAACTCTCTAATGTCAAATGTTCAATCATGGTTTTTATATATTTACATATTTAGATGTATAATTTTGTCAAAAAATATGCCAATTTAAATCATGTGACATAAAACTAAATTTTTGCATTATCTTATGAATTCAAAAAGGCAAATTTTAAGTAAATTATGTTTTAAGTGCAGTTCTTTGTAACTTTGCACTCTCTTTGTATAAGTATAGTGACAGTTTGTCATTAATTTGATTTAAAATGCAATTCGACTTATCTCACAAATTATTTGAAATTGTAAAAAATGTGTCTGCTCAGCAAAATGTTGAAATATACGTTGTTGGGGGATATGTTCGTGATTTAATTTTGAAACGCGAAAACAAAGACATTGATTTTGTAGTTGTTGGCAACGGAGTTGACATAGCTGTTGAGGTTGCTAAGGCTATAAGTCCTAACATAGAAGTAACTCAATATAAAAATTACGGTACAGCTATGTTTCGTTATGGCGATATTGATGTGGAATTTGTCGGCGCCCGAAAAGAGTCATATAATCGCAATAGCCGTAATCCAATAGTAGAAAGTGGCACACTTGCTGACGACCAAAATAGACGCGATTTTACAATTAACGCAATGGCTATTAGTATGAATTCTAATGACTTTGGAGAGTTAATAGACCCTTTTGATGGTGTTGGAGATCTGGAAAGAAAAATCATCAGAACACCTCTTGACCCCGATATTACATATAATGACGATCCCTTGCGAATGCTACGTGCCGTTAGGTTTTCGACTCAATTGCGATTTATGATAGAGGAAAAATCGTTTGAAGCCATTAAAAAGAATGCAGAGAGACTAAATATACTTTCTAAAGAGCGAATCAGCGACGAGTTAAACAAAATAATAATGGCTGAGCGCCCCTCTGTAGGATTTAAAATACTGTCGTTATCGGGGTTGCTAATACATATTTTACCAGAGTTGGAAAAGCTTCGTGGTGCAGAATCTAAGAATGGGAAAAAGCATAAGGACAATTTTTATCATACACTGGAGGTTCTCGATAACATTGCCCGTACCTCTGAAAATCTCTGGTTGAGGTGGGCTGCCTTATTGCACGACATAGCCAAACCAAATACAAAAAGATTTGACAGCAATCTTGGGTGGACCTTCCACGGACATGAACATGTTGGAGCACAGTTAGTTCCGATAATATTTAAACGCCTGAAACTACCAACAACACAAAAAATGAAATATGTTCAAAAGATGGTAGCTTTGCATATGCGTCCTATTGTTTTAGCACAAGAAATTGTGACAGATTCAGCCGTCAGGCGGTTGCTTTTTGAAGCTGGCGATGATATTGACGACTTGATGTTGCTTTGCGATGCAGATATTACATCTAAAAATCCTGAAAAAATATCGAAGTATCTCGAAAATTACAGATTAGTAAGGCGTAAGTTAGTTGAAATTGAAGAGAAAGATAAAATAAGAAACTTCCAACCTCCAGTATCAGGCGAAATTATTATGGAAGCATTTTCACTTCCTCCATGTAAAACCGTTGGCGATATTAAAGATGCCATTAAAGATGCCATTATCGAAGGCAAAATAGAAAATACTTACGAAGCGGCGTGGGAATATGCTATTCAAAAGGCTGCTGAGTTTGGGCTCGAGCCTTTGAAATAACGAAACAACGGGTGGTGGCAAAAAAATTGTGCATGTCTATGAGCTCTCAGTTGTATGTGACTTATGTTGACGGTTTGTTGTTTTCTTATACCAATTGAAATTTAAAAATAGTCCAATATTTTTTAAATTTTATAATTGTAAATACCGATGATACAGACACATAGTCCAAACAAACGATAGTGAAGTTTGGACTATAGTAGCTGTCCAATCGGTATTATTTCAGTTTTTTCATTGTATTGCTTGCAAGCAATGATTTCATTTGAGTAATGGCTACTTTGTTGAGCTGTAGAAGTCTTTCGTTTTGCGGTAAACTTTGTCGGATTAACAAAGCATTCACGCTTTCCATATTACTTAGAACAACAAGCTGTTCCAATGTGGCGTAATCCCTTATGTTCCCGGCTTTGTCGGGATTGCTGTCTCGCCACTCTTTCGCGGTAATTCCAAAAAGGGCAACGTTCAGCAAATCGGCTTCATTGGCATACACAAAACTTGCTTGTTGTTTGGTAACTTCCTGTGGAATTAGGTTTTCCTTTATAGCATCTGTGTGGATTTGGTAGTTTACTTTGGCAAGTGTGCGTTGCAGGTTCCACTCTAATTTAAGTTGGTTGTTTTCATCTTCTTTGAGGCGTTGAAATTCTCGTATTAGAAAATACTTAAATTCTGGAGACAGCCATGTGCCAAATTCAAAAGCAATATCTTTGTGGGCAAAAATACCACCACCGTAACGACCTGATTTCGAGAATATACCTATGGCATTTGTCATTTCTACCCATCGTTTTGGTGTTAATAACAGTCTGCCTTCTCTATTTCTAACCGTATGGAATCCCATACGGTTAAAATTTGGGTTATTAACTTGCTCCCAGATAGCCAAAAAATCTACCGTGTAATATGTGCTCATCCAGTTTGAAACGACAATCCGTGCCTCCAAATTGTCTTTATATCCTGCCATATCGGTCAACGAAATATAATCTTCGTTGTTGAGTTGAGTAACAGTAATTTCTACGTTAGAAACAATAATTTTAGATGTTGTTTTCATACGGTTGATAGATTAATAATGACCCACAAAACTACTCATTTTTCCTTTACGAAAATGAAATTAATAAGCAAACCTTTAGCTTACAGCAAAATAGATGGCGCTGTGAGGCTGTCTTAAAAGTTTCCAAATGCAAGGCGCTGAAATTGAGGGCGAAGGAGCGTACCCGAAGCGAAGCGCTGAGCGAAGTCTTAGTGTACGTGACTGAGTCAGCGCTTCGATGGTTATTGAGCTTGTCTAAGTACAGCAGTTGGGCAGTTATGAGATGCCGCCATGTTTTTATTTAAACAAAACCTTACTATTTACCGATTCAACTAATCCACCGGGATTTTCACAGCTAACAATATACCTTTTTTTCGGAGTAGCAATTCAAACCATTTTACTCCTGTCTTTCACGTAACTATAAGAGTTATCCATTGTAGAACCTATAAATCCAAATACTCCCATAGTTCCGTAGGTCATTGTTAAACTCGAATTCGGAACTCTTTCAACTGAAGTAATTTCGTTCAAGTTAACTGTTTTCTGTCCGAAATTTTTCTTAATGATTAATAGGGCGGCATTCAGTATGATACATTTCAGTGAATTTGCGTAAAAATAGAGTACAGTCAGGATAATCGCAAAAATCGTTATGAGCGATGGCAATAATCGTTTCTCATTTAATGTGAATAAGAGCCATATTGTTATTAAAATCAAGACGATTACAAATCCAATTGTAATTGTTTTAACTATTGTTGAGCTTTTACTTCTAAAGATTGTCATGATGTTTTTGTTTTTTTACTATATTTTCAATATCTTCATTTTCCTCTATCTTAATCGAAGGAAACACTCCTTTATCTAAGTCCGCACCACCATATTGTATAAAATGTTTAGATGAAATAAAAAACTCCATTTTTGTATTGGGTAGCTTGAACAATAAAAAGTCGCCATAATACTCTATTGTTCCACCAGTTGCGGAGTAACCTACTATTTTCCCTATGTTATATTCTTTTATAACTCCTGCAAACGTTGATGCTGCACTAAATGTTTTATCATCTATAAGGACAAATAAACTTCCATTGTAACGATTCTGACGGTGAACAGGCATTTTAACAAGCATTGTGTCATCGTAATAAAACAACTGATTATCTTCAAAATGTTTAACCATATTGTAAAGCTCCGGTTTTTTATTTTCATATATGTTTTTAATTTCGTTGCTTACTCGCAAACCAATTGATTTATATTGTCTGTATCGTTCTGTTGTTAAATAGGATAAAAGTGTGTCAACGCCATCACTCGTACCACCTGGGTTATCTCTAACGTCAATGATTAAGTTTTTAAATCCCTTTTCTTTAATTGAATCAAAAGCATTGTCTAAAAAATCAGATAGTACCTTTTTATCAGCAAAAGATTTAATTTTTAAATAGGCGATACTATCACTGTTTATGAAATTTAACTGATATTTTTCTTCAGTTTGTTGTGGGTAAAATTTATTTCTCAGTGTGAAATAATCTTGATTATTTACTGCATTTAAAGTGACTAAAAATTCGCCCCCATCTTTTAATAAATCAATTTTATATTGAGGAAAACTACCATAGACAATCCAAAAATATGCACCAAAATATTTCTCAATATTGTTGTTAATGATTGCTATATTTTTATCGCCATAAAAGTTTACAAGTCGCTCTAATATTTTATTAGCGGGTATTTCATTGATTGACAATATTTCAGAGCCAACTAACTCAATGTAATAATTTTCATCAAAACACTCCTTTAAAATTATTTTGTTGTTTTTTATTTCAACAGTAAAGGGCATTGTAACTCCTTCGGCATTCATATATTTTACCCGTTCTGAAAAAGGGAAAGCAAAATTTGAGTGACCGTCTTTTAATGTAGCCATCAACGATGTAAACATTGTGTAGCAATTGTTAAAAGTCATACTGTCTGGAATATTTGTGTATGCTTCGCTATATTGCTCATTCCATTGATTATTAAAGTTTTGGTCAAGAAATAATGGATGAATGTTAGTTAGCTTATCTTTAAGAAATTTTAAATCTGCTTTTACCTCATTTTTTGAAAGATATGTTGGCACATATTCTTGTGCGTAAATACAAGACTGTAATATGAGAAATATACCTAATAGTCTATTTTTCATAATTTTATATCGTTTGACTGATAATGCATTAAGATTTATGGATTCAATTAATCAATCGGGATTTTCGCTACTAATTATGTAGTTCTTTTTCCGAGTAGCAATTTGAACTATTTTAGATATTTAACGGTATATATTAATTGGCTACTCCAATTCGTTATATTCTTTATTTATTTTGGCTTGTTTTTTCATCCACCATTTCATAATAAACCCCCAAGCAAGTCCACAAATCAGCCATATTGGTATTCCAATCAAAATCCTTTTTTGAGAAATTTCCTTATTTTCAATCAAAGGGAATACAACTTCCATAGAAATAAGCATAAATAGACCATAGAAAAGTCCTGACCTTATCCATTTTTTTGTTGTGTTATTTTTCTCATTTTTTTCAAGATTCAAGTTTTTGTCTTTAATAGTATTGTTCATAACATTTAATTTACTTAAAACAGTATTATATTCAAAATAAAATCTTAACGTTTTAACCCCACAGAATCAAGCACTTTGCCAATCAAATTTTTAACAGCTTCCTCACTTTTCGCTTCGGCGTATATTCTAATTATTGGCTCTGTATTCGATTTTCGTAGATGTACCCAACCATCTTTAAAATCAATTTTAACGCCATCGACTGTGTTAATGTTTTCATTTTTAAAGTTTTGGGCTGCGGTTTTTAAAATATTATCAACGTCTGTTTCGGGGTTTAGGTCAACTTTCGTTTTCTCCATAAAATAGAGAGGTAGCTCCTTTTTTATTTGGCTAACAGTTTTGCCCGATTTTGAAAGGTGCGAAAGGAACAGAGCTATTCCCACTAAAGCATCGCGCCCGTAGTGTAGCGGTGGATAAATAATTCCTCCGTTACCCTCGCCACCGATAACGGCATTGGTTTTTTTCATCATCTCTACTACATTGACTTCTCCAACTGCCGCAGCTGTATATTTTTGTCCATGCTTTGCCGTAATATCGCTCAATGCCCGCGATGATGAGAGATTTGAAACGGTATTGCCCGGTGTATGTTGTAAAACATAATCGGCAATTGCAACCAACGTGTACTCTTCGCCAAACATCACACCGTGCTCGTCTATAAAAGCTAAGCGGTCAACATCGGGGTCAACCACAATGCCCATATCGGCTTTTTTTGCTTTGACAGTTTCTAAAGTTTCGCCTAAATGCTTTTCCAAAGGTTCGGGGTTGTGTGCAAAAATTCCATTTGGCTCGTCATTCAGCACAACACACTCAACGCCAAGCTGTTCTAATAGTGGCGGAATAGCAATAGCTCCGACGCTGTTTATTGCATCAAAAACAACTTTATATTTTTTTGCTTTTATCGACTCAACATCTACAAGAGGTAGCTTTAAAATAGAGTCGATATGATGTTGTGTAAAATCAAAGACCGTGTATTTTCCTAATTTATCGTATGTAGCATATTCGAAATCCGAGTTTTTAATTAGTCTCAAAAGATGATTTCCCTCCGCGCCACTTATAAATTCGCCCTTTGAGTTCAAAAGTTTCAGTGCGTTCCACTGAGCAGGGTTATGCGATGCCGTAATAATTATACCGCCCTGCGCTTTGAAATGTGTTACAGCCATCTCCACGGTGGGAGTGGTTGCAAGTCCAAGGTCAATTATGTCAATGCCACATGCCATTAGTGTGTTGGAAACTAACTGTGAAACTATTGGACCAGAGACTCTTGCATCGCGTCCGATGACTACTTTTCTTGTTTGAGTTTGGTGCGATTCTTGCTCCGATAACCATCGAGAATAAGCTGAACTAAAATTAACTATTTCTATGGGAGTGAGTGCGTTACCTGGTTTCCCGCCTATTGTTCCCCGAATTCCTGAAATTGATACAATTAATGCCATTGTTTTGATTATTTTTGTAGCCGCAATTTACGAAAAATAGTTTGTCTAAACGACATAGAAAAAATATATAACATATGAGGTACCAAAAAGACGACCGCTCGGGTCAAAGAAGAAGATCATCGAATAAAAAAGGTCGGGGTTCTGAAGAGAGAAAAAGAAGTAATAGTAGTCAACAACAGTTTGATTTTGATGATCCTGATTTCTGGGATAATATCGAAAAAGAGTTGGATTTTGAAGAGAGCGGTGATTTCAGTAGACCTGATAGACGAGACTTTGGTTCAGAGAGAAGAAGGGATAAAAAAAGAGACTTTTCTGACCAAAAATCAGATAAGTACGACTCTAGAAGGAGAAGAACAGATGGCAGATCAGAAAAAAACGTAGCAAAAGATAGACGCTCTGATGAATTTAGACGGGACAACAAAGACAGACGATTTGATAGGCGTGAGAAGCATAATAAGTGGGAAAGATATTCGGAAGATTCTGATAATGACCGATATAGCAAGTTTGAAACACATGGAAACAGAGGATACAAGGACAGGAGAGAGGGTAGTCCCAAATTTACAAGGCGTAGAGATGAGGGTTATGATGAAAAAAGAAAATATGAAAAGAGAGACGGTTACGAAAAGCCACGCAGATACTCTGATAGAGAAAAATTATCTGATTACAAATCAGATAGAGATAGGCGAAGTGGCAGAGATGACAGAAGAGGTTACTCAAAGCCCGATTTTAATGATGAAAAGCCGTTCCAAGGTAAAGAGAAAGAGATAAGACTAAACAGATTTATTTCCAATGCGGGAGTCTGCTCGAGACGTGATGCAGATGACTTAATCCTAAATGGAGAAATTAAAGTTAATGGTGCAGTTGTAACTGAGCTTGGATTTAAAGTTAACCTTAGTGATAAAGTTGAATACCGCGGTAAAGTGCTTGATCCTCAGAAGAAAGTATATCTGCTACTTAACAAACCAAAAGACACCCTGACAACCTTTGATGACCCCGAAGGGCGCAGAACGGTTTATGATATTATAAAAGGAGCAACCAAAGAACGAATTTATTCGGTAGGTCGTTTAGATAGAAATACCACAGGATTACTACTGTTTACAAATAATGGCGATATGGCAACAGCGTTAACGCATCCTTCAAATAATATCAAGAAGCTGTACCATGTAGTTTTAAATAAAGATGTTACGCTCGAAGATTTTGAGAAACTTAAAAACGGTATTGAGCTTGAAGATGGGTTTATTGTGGCTGATGACATAAGCTACGCTAACGACACAAATAACGAAATAGGCATTGAAATTCACAGCGGTAGAAACAGAATCGTCAGACGAATGTTCGAGAGCTTAGGCTATGAAGTTGTGAAGCTTGACAGAGTCGCTTTTGCAGGTCTTACAAAGAAAAACTTACCACGCGGAGAGTGGAGAATGTTAACTCCCAATGAAGTAACTCACCTGCTAATGTTGATAGGAAATAAGAAATAGAAACTACCGATTTCAATTAACAATTAGCAATGAACAATGATAGGTGCAAGGAGCAAGGTACAAGGAGCAAGTGTAAGCCTTTCGGCTTTTTGGTGGGTGGTGTCTCATAAGAGCTCAACTGCTGCGTTACTTCGATATGGTTGCTGAGCTTGTCGAAGCACGGGCTCAGTCATGTACTTCATGTACACTCCTTCGCCCTCAATCTCAGTGCCTTGCATTTGGACACTTCTGAGACACCTTACCACTTTTTTGTTAAATGAGACTTTTGAGACAGCCTCTATACTTGTACCTTGCACCTTTTACCTTTTATACTATATTTGCTGATTGAAAATAGACATTAAATTATAGTGATATGGATAATATTAAACCAGCAGAGATTGTCAGAGATATTACCTTAATGGGAGCACAGAAAGCCAAACTTCCAATTAAGGACATAC
>DAOOBP010000058.1:0-11693 GCA_035407925.1 Salinivirgaceae bacterium | reverse complement strand
CAACGCAGACAGGCAGATGTTCAAGTCCTAATCTTGCAATGCTCTCTAAATCAGCCTTTGCGCGTGGTGTGTAGTCAATTGCTTCGGCTCCATAAATTTTCTTTGCAATGGTTTCAATTTTCGCCTCTACTGATTGATTCCAATCATACAGAGGTTTGTACTTTTCAGCGCAACATTTAATAACGTCAACAATTTCGTTGGCTAAGTCAATAGCGCCTTCACCACCTTTTGCCCAAACGTTTGCCTCGACAGCCCTTACACCAAATTTCTCAGCTACGTGATCGATAATAAATTTAACCTCTTCATCTGTATCGGCAGTAAAACGATTTATCGCCACAACCGCCACTACTCCAAATTTCTTGATATTTTCAATATGCTTGTCTAAGTTTTCAATTCCTTTGGCTAGAGCGTCAACATTAGGTTTGTTAAGATCAGTAATAGGAACTCCTCCGTGATATTTCAGCGCTCTGATTGTAGCTACTAAGACCACTGCCTTTGGAGATAGTCCGCTGTATCCACACTTAATGTCGAAAAACTTCTCGGCGCCGAGGTCAAAACCAAATCCGGCTTCGGTAACGACATAGTCTGAAAGCGAGAGCCCCATTCGGGTTGCGATTACTGTGTTTGTACCCTGTGCGATATTCGCAAACGGACCGCCATGAATTATAGCTGGTGTATTTTCTATTGTTTGTACCAAGTTGGGTTTGATAGCATCTTTTAAGAGAGCTGCCATTGCTCCCTCGGCTTTCAAATCGCGACCGTAAATAGGCTTGCGGTCGTAAGTAAATCCAACAAAGATATTACCTAATTTATTTTTCAAATCGTTCAAATCGTTGGCAAGACAAAGTGCAGCCATAACTTCTGAAGCGGCAGTAATATCGAATCCTGTTTCGCGTGGCACTCCCATTGAACGACCTCCCAAACCTACAACTATATCACGCAATGCACGGTCGTTCATATCCATAACACGCTTCCATGTTATTGTACGAGGATCGATACCTAAGCTATATTTTTTTGAATGTATATTATTGTCTATCAGTGCAGAAAGCAGATTATGAGCTTTCTCGACTGCCGCAAAGTCGCCTGTAAAGTGAAGGTTGATATCTTCCATTGGCAAAACCTGGCTATAGCCACCACCAGTTGCTCCACCTTTTATACCAAAAACAGGTCCTAATGATGGTTCACGCAATACAACAGTTGTTTTTTTACCAATTCGGTTTAATGCTTGAGCTAAACCAATACTTACCGTTGTTTTTCCTTCTCCTGCAGGTGTAGGCGATATTGCTGAAACCAATATAAGCGAATTTTTAGCAACCTTATCCATATCAATAAGTGATAATGGTAACTTGGCTTTATATTTACCATACTGCTCAATCAATTCATTGTCAATACCTAAACTTGAAGCAATCTCAGTTATAGGCTTCATTTTTGCACTTTTGGCAATTTTTTGATCACTGTTCATTTTTACACAATTTAATTGTTTATTTATAAATTTATTATTCTCTAATAGACAATGGATATAATAACAAATATTTTTGTAAAATCCAAATTACACTATAACAACGTAATAACGGAATTGTTGTCAATTACAAAGATAAATTAAATATTAAAAATGGGGGTATGCAATCCCGATTTCAAAATCATAGATTTGTGTTTTTAAAAGTTTTATTGCAATTTTGTATAACATCACTATTTTGTAAATATTAAAAAGTAAATATTATGACAGAAACACAAAAAAAAGAACTACGTGATGCTTCTATAATAGCGTTACGTGACTGTATGGGACTAAAACCCGAGGAAACCTTATTAATTGTAACCGATGAGATTAAACGCGAAATAGGACAATCGCTACACGAAGTAGGGAAGGAGTTATGCAAGGAATCGATGTTAGTAGAGATAAAATCGCGAGAAATTAACGGTCAAGAGCCTCCAGCTTTGATAGCAGAGCTTATGAAAAAGGTTGATGTTGTGGTTTGTCCAACGGCAAAATCGCTTACACACACAGATGCTCGTAGAAATGCTGCAAAAGAGGGTGTTAGATTTGGCACAATGCCCGGAATTAATATCGACACCATGATACGTTGTTTAAATGCCGATTATGAAAAAATAATTTCGCTTACTGATTATATTGTCGATAAACTTCAAGGTGTACAAAATGTTAGAGTTGTAACCGCAAAAGGCACCGATATAATAATGCCTATTGGAGGTCGAAATATATTGCCAAGCAAGGGTGTGCTTCGTGAAAAGGGAGAAAGTGGAAACTTGCCATCGGGAGAGGTGTATATGGCGCCGTGGGAAGATAAATCGAACGGAAAGGTTGTTATTGACGGCTCAGTGTCAGGTATAGGAATGTTGGAAGAACCTATTGTAATTGAGGTTGTTAACGGATATGCCGAAACTATAAAAGGTGGCAAACAGGCTAAACAGTTAGAGGAGATGTTGGACAAGACAGGTCGTGATGCACGGGCGGTAGCGGAATTTGGAATAGGAACGAACTACAAGGCAATCCTAACCGGACATATCTTAGAAGACGAGAAAGTTTATGGAACAATTCACGTAGCATTTGGCAACAACCTTTCAATGGGCGGTCGTATTTCTGTTAGCTCACATATAGATGGCTTGGTAAAAGAACCCGATGTTTACTTCGACGATAAGCTTGTAATGACCAAAGGAAAAATTATTGGATTTGAAGTATAAACAGCTTGATTTTTGCAAGTTCTTAATAATCATCAATTTAATCCCGAAGGGATGGCATGATTATAGCGTTATATAAGAGACCAGAAATCCGAACCCCGTAGGGGTGACAGATTTGAAATTGAACACAATGAAAAATGTTTGAATTTAATGGATAGGTTATTTGTGTCACCCCTTCGGGGTTTAATAACCTGTATTCTTTGTTATGCTATAATAATTTCATCCCTTCGGGATTACAGATTGTATAAAAGCAAATAACCTAATTTTAAGGATTTTATTGCTATCTGCAATTACTATTTTACCGTTCGCAAAGTTTGTTGCCCAAGTTTCTTTTTATGTTGTATATTTGTCGCAATTTGACTATACAAAACAGTGTTATTTTTTTTGAATATCAATACTTTAAATAATCAACTATATGATTAATATTAGAAATCTAGCCACTCCGGCAGTTATCACAAAAGAAAAAACATATTCATATAGTGACTTATTGAGTATGATTGACCAGTTTTCGAAGTTTTTTGAAAACAAAAATTGTGAGCATGTTGCAATATACTCCGAAAACAGAATAGAATGGATAGCAGCGTTTTATGCCGCATGGAAAAATGATGTCATAGTCATTACAATTGATTATATGTCGTCAAATGACGATTTGAGCTACATATTAAATGATAGTCAACCTCAAATTCTGTTTGCAAGCGACCAACTGCAAAGCAATGTTACAGAAGCTTTTAAGAGTATTGACTATTTGCCAGAAACAATTTATTTTGGAACAATAACGCTTGACACAACAAATGGCTCCGCTGCATGGGAATATCCATCAGATATAACCAAAACAGCAGTAATAATTTACACATCGGGAACGGTGGGTAATCCGAAAGGGGTTATGTTATCTTATGAAAACCTGATTACCAATATTTTGGCAGTATCCGAAGATGTGAAAATATACACAAAAGATAGGCAGGTATTAATGCTATTGCCGTTACACCATATTTTCCCATTGGCTGGCACGTTGTTAGCGCCTTTATATGTAGGCTCAACTATTGTAATGTCGCCATCAATGCAATCGTCTGATTTGTTAGAGACTTTGAAAAACAATAGAGTGGCTATAATACTTGGTGTCCCAAGACTTTACGAAATTATATATAGCGGAGTAAAAGCAAAGATTGATGCAAAACCAATCGGCAGGCTGTTTTATAATATCGTGAAACTAAGTCGCAGTAAACGACTTGCAAAAATCATATTCAAAAAAGTCCATCAAAGTCTTGGAGGAGAAGTTGACTTCTTGGTAAGTGGTGGGGCTGCTTTACCAAAGCATGTGGGAGCATTTTTTCAAACACTGGGGTTTGATGTTTTAGAAGGCTATGGAATGACTGAGGCTGCTCCAATGATTACATTTACGCGTCCGGGTAAGGTTTTGATTGGATCTCCCGGAAACTCTCTATCAGCAGTAGAGATAAAGATATGCGACGGGGAGATTACTGTGCGTGGCTCAAATATTATGAAAGGTTACTATAACAGACCTAACGAAACCGCAGAAGTGTTAAAAGATGGTTGGCTATATACAGGAGATTTAGGATATTTTGACAAGAAAGGCTATTTATTTATAACAGGGCGAAAAAAGGATATAATTGTACTATCTAATGGGAAGAATATCAACCCTGTAGAGTTGGAGCAAAAGTTTGAAGCCAAGTATCAGGAGGTTGACGAAGCAGGAGTCTTTTTTCATAGAGGCACCCTGTATATTGCTGTTAAAGCTAACAACAGCTTTTTAGCGGAGCAAGGTGTTACAGATATTGAAAATCATTTTAAAAGCAAGGTTTTGCCAGATCTCAACTCCGGACTGACATCGTACAGTAAAATAATGAAGTTTGTATTGTTCGATTGTGAATTACCACGCACACGACTCGGAAAAATTCAGAGATATAAGCTTGCCGATTATATAGCAAATCCACAAACCGAAGAAGATAATTCTGACTACGTTCCATCTGAGGATTTTATCGCAGTTAAGAAGTTTCTGGAAACGCAGGTTGATGTGAATGTTAAACCAAGTCATCATATTGAGTTTGACCTTGCTTTAGACTCTTTAGGAAAACTTAGTTTAATTGATTTTATTCAAAGAAGCTTTGGTATTAACTTAGATGAGAAACGTTTAATCAACTTTCCCTCTTTAAAAGATTTATCGGAGTACATTAAAGAGAAAAGACAGTGGTTTCGTCAAGAAACAGTAAACTGGGCTGAGGCTTTAAAGGAAAAGATTGATGTAAAGTTGCCGAAATCGTGGCCCACACACAATCTAATTAAAACCACAGCTAAATATTTTTTCAAACTATACTTTAGATTTAAAGGCGAAGGATGTGAGAATATTCCCGAAGGACCTTGTATTATTGCTCCAAATCATCAGAGTTTTTTCGACGGGTTGTTTGTTGCTTCGTTTTTAAAAAGAAAGGTCATAAAGCAGACATATTTTTATGCTAAGAAAAAACACGTCAATAATGCCATTCTTAGGTTTATGGCGAGTATTAACAATGTTATTGTAATGGATTTAGATAAAAATCTTATCGAATCAATTCAAAAGATGGCGGCAGCTTTGAAAGCAGGTAAAAAAGTGATAATCTTTCCAGAAGGCACACGAACAAAGGATGGTAAGGTTGGTGAGTTTAAAAAGACTTTCGCAATTTTAAGCACTATATTAAACGTGCCTGTGGTACCTGTATCTATTGTGGGTGCTGATAAAGCACTTCCTATTGGGTCGAAGCTTCCACGCTTTTGGGCAAAGGTTACTGTAAAGTTCTTACCTGTTCAATATCCTGAAGGACAGACGGTTGAGTCGTTGAGCCGAAATGTACGGAACACAATTGAGCGCTCGATTTTGCACGCATCGTAAAAGCAATTAACAATTAGCATTTGCACATTGTTAATTGATATGCAAAATATCGAATTTTTTCGCCAAATTTGCAATAAATTTATAATATATGGAAAGTATTAAATCAATATACCGAATTGGCAATGGTCCATCGAGTAGCCACACCATGGGACCGCGCAAAGCATCGCTAATGTTTCTAGAAAGACGTTCAGATGCACATAAATATAGAGTTACACTTTATGGAAGCCTCGCTGCTACAGGAGAAGGACACTTAACAGATGTTGCTATTATTACAGTCTTTAAAGATGCTGGAAAAAAGGTAGAACTAGTGTGGAAACCTGATGTTTTTCTTCCTCGACACCCAAACGCAATGCTATTTGAAGCGTTGAACGAAGTTAACGAGACAATTGAAAGTTGGACAGCGTACAGCATTGGCGGTGGAGCAATTGTTGACGAAACCTCTGAAGCAGAAAAAGGTGATGAGCGTTATCCGTTCAAAGATATGCATAATTTGTTAGCATACTGTAACTCCAATGGTCTAACTATGTGGGAGGTTGTTAAAAAATATGATGAGAAAGATGTAATGGACTATTTGGGACATGTGTGGGAGATAATGCAAGATGCCATTCATAGGGGATTAGAGAACGAGGGTGTTTTACCAGGCTCTCTAAAGTTGCCACGTAAGGCTGCCAGACTTTTTGTAAAAGCTAATGCTTACAAGGGGACTTTGCAAAAACGTGCAATACTATTTGCATACACCTTAGCTGTTTCTGAAGAAAATGCAGCAGGTGGGTTAATTGTAACTGCTCCTACCTGTGGTAGTTGTGGAGTTTTGCCGGGCGTTCTTTATTATCTTAAAACGCAACATAATTTTACAGATCATAAGATTTTAAGGGCTTTAGCAACTGCGGGTTTAATAGGAACAATTGTAAAACAAAACGCAAGTATTTCAGGAGCTGAGGTAGGTTGTCAAGGAGAGATTGGCACGGCGTGCGCGATGGCTTCGGCAGCAACCACGCAACTTTTTGGAGGTACAATTTTTCAAATTGAATACAGTGCCGAAATGGGTTTGGAACACCACCTTGGATTAACGTGCGACCCTGTCGGTGGATTGGTTCAGATACCTTGTATTGAGAGAAATGCTTTTGCTGCCGCTCGTGCGCTAAATCATAACGCTTATGCAATATTGGGCGATGGTCGTCATAGGATAAGTTTCGATAAAGTTGTTGAGACAATGAAAAAAACAGGTCATGATTTACCTAAAATCTATCGTGAAACCTCCGAAGGAGGATTGGCGCGTTACAGTGGCTTAGCCGATGATTTTTAATAACAAAAACAAATAAAGGTATTTTGGATTTTGGCAGCGCCCTCGGTCATTAAGCGGAGTCGAAATGACCATTTCAATGACAACGTTCAGCTTTGTAAAAGCTGCGTTTCGACTCCGCTCAACGTCTGGGTACAGTGAATAAAATTCCGAAATCCGCTCCGCACTGAGCGAAGTCGAAGTGAAATCAAAAATCCGAAATCTCAACATGTCAAAAAGAATCCTATTAATCTGTGATACTAACGACTGCCTAAGCCAAATAGCCGAGGCTTATCTTAAAAGCTTCGATAATCGATTAGAGGTGTTTTCAGCAGGAATTGAACCAGCAAAACAAGTCAACGAATTTACAATTCAAGTGATGAACGAAGTTGGAATTGATATAAGTAACAATATCACAAAAGCTGCAAATCAGTTTGTTACAGAACCGTTTGATTATATTATAACCTTGTCAAATGGCGCCAACAAAAACTGTCCGCATTTTGAGAATAGTGTTAAAAACCGTTGGCATTTGGCATACGAAGATCCTACAATAATAAATGATGATAAAGAAAACCTATTAATGCTTTTCAGACAAGTCCGCGATGATCTGCACACAGGTTTTCTCTCTTTTTACAGAACTCAGATAGAAGGCCATAGAGAATGTAGTTGTGGTAATTGTAATATGTAATATTTATTTTCCTGTAAATCAACAACTTAGCTCTTTTAAGTTATAAAAGCTCCAAAGGTTTTGTAACTATTTCCTAACGAGAACGTCTATTAGTTGTTTGCAAATTTAATGAGATGACAGTAGAAGAATATAACCAAAGCGTAGATAAATATTCGGACGGAATATATAGGTTTATTCTCAAGAATTTACGAGACACCGAATATTCACGCGATATAGTCCAAGATGCCTACGAACGATTATGGAAAAACTTGGCAAATGTATCTGGCGAAAAAGTAAAATCGTATCTATTTACAACTGCCTATCACATTATGATTGACCATATTAGAAAAAACAAACGTGTCGATCACGTTGACGAGTTTTCGGGAAATCACATAAAAGATTTTACTCAATACTCAGATTTGCAAGAAATTTTACACCAAGCAGTTGATAAATTGCCACAAGTGCAAAAATCGGTTGTTTTATTGCGCGATTATGAAGGATACTCTTACGAAGAGATAGGTAAAATTACAGGACTGAACGAAAGTCAGGTAAAAGTATATATCTATAGAGCAAGAGTATTTTTGAAAAATTATATAGGAAGTTTAGAAACTGTAATTTAACCGACCATGATAACACGAAATAATTACGAGTTGTTCATTGTTGAATATCTTGACGGACATCTAAACGAACAACAAGAAGCAGAACTGAGAGCCTTTTTATTGAAAAATCCAGATATTAAGGCTGAGTTTAAAAATATATCAACAGCAATACTGAAGCCACAAACAGAAGAGTTTGACAACTCTTTTCTGAAAAAACATATTGGAGACCTCGAGTTTACAAAGGATAACGCGGATGAGCTAATTATAAGTCTTATTGAAAACGACTATCCCAAAGAGAAAGAGTCAGAACTTTTAGATTGGATTAATAGTTCCGATGATTTAAAAGATAACTTTTATCTGTTCAACAAGCTCCATCTGTCAGATACTGATACGTCAATTGGTGAAAAGTCTTTTTTATATAAGTTGCCCGATTTTGAAAATGACAAAATAAGCCACGAAAATGCACAAATGTTTGCTGTAGCTAAAGCAGAGGGAGATTTAAGTGTCTCAAAATCTGACGAATTGAACGGCTGGATATCTGAAAGTAAAACAGCTGAGATTAAAGAGTTTGACTTTGAAAAGCTTAAAATCAAGCCCGACTACAATATCATTTTTGATTCAAAAAGTAGGCTGTATAAGAAAAGCGCTACTATTAGAAGAATTGCTTTATACAGTACCTCAATAGCCGCAGGATTAGCGCTTTTATTTGGCGTTTGGAACAATAATACAAATAGAGATGAAAATGCACTCACAAACCAACCCATTGCTACAACAGAACAAGAGGAGAAAAAGGCAGTTGTTGATACCGTAAAAATTGAGGAAAACATTAAGGTTTATGTCGCAGAGACTAAAAGTCAAGAGCCACAAAGAAAGACTAATAGACACATTGTCAACAGGATAGAGAAAATTGAAAAACTGTCGGGTATAGAAGTAGATTTAGCAAAAAATCTGTCGATAACTTCAGATGAGATAAATATGCAACTTAGTGTTTATGAGACGGAACTTGCTTATGCCTATGAGCCTGAAATACAGGATGATATCACTGAAAGTGAAAATGTTTATGAAGAGAGTAAAAGGTTTAGCCTCAAGAATTTAGTACAAAGAGGTATTGACAAAATAGTGCGCAATTCGCGACAATTAGATGTTGAACGCAGTTATGACGAGGAAAGCGATTCATATTACTTTGCGTTTCAAACCCCAAATTTTGTTTTTGAAAAAATAAGCAGATAAATAAAAACATATATAAAATTAGTAAATTGAAAAAATTATAGAGATATGAAGACAATTATTATCATCACAATTCTATCGACATTTGCCATTACAGCTGTGGCGCAAGATGTTACTGAAACTGCAAAAGTTTCTGTTGCCGACACGGTTATTGTTAACGATACAACAAAACACAATGTTGAAATAGATAAAGTTGAAGCAGAAACTTCAGAGAGCACAATCCAACATGAGGACAACGTTATTGACACTACCCGCTTTAAAGTTGGTAGCACCGAAGTGCTTATACTTGAAGACCGCAGTGCAAAATCAAAAGACAAATATGAGTGGACAGAGTCAGGCTATAAGAAAAAAAGATCAAAATTCAAAGGACATGTACAGTCATGCTATATGGGAAAAAGTCTGTTTGCAACCAAATCGTTAAGTTTTTCTTTGCCCGATACAGCCAAATTTCTTGAGCTCGACGAATTGAACTCAATAGAGTATGGTTTAAATTTATTTCAAATAAACATACCGCTTGTTCCGAGACACTTAGGTGTAGTTTCCGGACTTGGAATAAAATGGAGCAGTTTCGTTTTTGAAAACAGCTATACAAAACTCGATAATACTAAGCCTGTATTGGACTACTCACTCGATTCGGCGGGTAATTGGTACGTAAGCAAATTAAATATTTGGACACTTACTTTGCCTGTGGTGCTTGAATTTCAAACTCGATTAGGAGGCAAAGATTTTTGGGTTGCAGGCGGCGCTTATGGTTCGCTAAGAAGCCTTTCGAAAAACAAGTTAAAAAGCAAAGAGAAGGTAAAAAAATTCGTTGAAGCGAAAGATTACCACATTAACCCATTGCATTACGGTTTAATGGCGTATGTAGGCTACTCTAATTTTGGGATTTATGCAACATATTCGCTTTCGCAACTGTTTAAAAAAGACGAAGGTCCTGAAATTTATCCATTCTCTATTGGGATTATTCTCACTTTTCATTAAAATAAAAGCCACTAAGAACTGAAGAATTTTCTAAATAAATCGCGCAAATGTAGCACTTAAAAGTGCTTGAGTTAGAGCTTGTTGTGAACTAAGTTTACGACAGGCTTTCTACTTTTAATCCCAAACCTTGAAAATTTAGGTAATAGAAAGCATATAATTGTCATATTTTTAATGTTTTATCTATATTTATCCGGCTGTGTCTCATAAGCACCCAACTGCTGTACTTCGACGGTTATTGAGCTTGCCGAAATATAAACTCAGTGACTGTACCCCAGTGCGCTGCCCCGTTCCCATCTTGTACACTTCGACACTTCGACTTCGCTCAGTGCACCGCCTTTCAAAATCTATTACCTAAAAAATTAGGGTTTGGGTTTAATTCAAATTGCGAATATAGGGAAATAAGAGCCGAAAAAGACTTATATTTGTAGCATTGATAAAATTTTCCAGAATGGAGTTGGAGAGCGCCAAAGCAATTATTTTACAGGTTGTAGATTACAGTGATTCTCAGGTAATAGTCCACGCTTATACTTCTGAATACGGGCGTTTGAGCTTTATAACATCAAAGAAATCAAAATCAGTAAAAAACAGTGTTCTGTTTCAACCTCTTTTTTTGGTAGAAATTAGTTTTTATGGCAACCGTTATTCTGATATGAGGCGGATTAAGACGGTTCAGCTCTGGAAGCCTTTTGTAGATATTCCGTTTAATCATGGTAAGACATTTATATGTCTGTTTATCTCTGAATTACTTTCCAAAACACTGCGAGAGCAAGTCGCCAATAAAGTTTTGTTTAACTTTATTGTAAGCTCAATCGAACTGTTTGACCAGTCGTGTGATGCGTGGAATTGTTTTCACTTGAGTTTTATGGCGCATTTTTCTAAATACTTGGGAATTTACCCAACATTTGGATTTAATGCCTCACAGGGTTTTGACAGTGTCAATATAGGAGTTATACTTGATAGATTAAAAAATACACCCATATCGGACTTTTCAACCATAAAGCTTACGAGGGCTCAAAGGCAGGTTGTATTAAATCGGTTGCTTTCATATTACCAAATGCATTTGCCTATAGGCGATTTGTTTTCGCATCGTGTGCTGCAGCAGTTTTAGCTAAACTCAATTAACAATGAACAATTGTAACTAGACTCTCGTAAAACAGACACTTTGTTGGATTGAAAATCAGTCTGTTGTGTAAATTGGAAATATTTTGTATATATAATCTATTCAGAGTTCTTTTCGGGCTTTTGAAAAAAATGAATATATTTGCACTCCTTTCTTTTCTTGGGGGCCCCGTAGTTCAATGGATAGAATAGAAGTTTCCTAAACTTTAGATACAGGTTCGATTCCTGTCGGGGCTACTA
>DAOOBP010000057.1:0-11715 GCA_035407925.1 Salinivirgaceae bacterium | reverse complement strand
GTCTGTTTTTGCTTCAAATAATGTCGAAAAACTACGATAAATTTACGAATTGGCTGCTGGCAATTAACAATGAGCAATGCTTGCACTGAGCATAGCCGAAGTGAGCAATTACGAGTTACGAATGCGGAGCTCCTGGTCACTGAGCCTGTCGAAGCGGTGCACTGAGCTTATCGAAGTGTGACCATTTAACATAAGCTACCTATGATGTTGGCTTCGACAAGCTCAGCCAACGTGAACGGTCACTGAGTACACGGTCACTGAGTTTATCGAAGTGACCGTGAGGGGCACCTTTGAGGTGGCTTCGACAAGCTCAGCCACCGAAAACGGTCGCTGAGCAGAACCGAAATAAACATTTCAAAACAGACACTTTCAAATTTGGGCTAAAGCCCATAAATAATGTGTATCAATCTAACCCACTACTTAAAAATAGTACAATTGATTAATAATCAGTCTATTAATATTAATTGTTCATTGCACATTGCTAATTGCTAATTGTAATGCGTCTGCTACAACAAAAGCACTTCCACCTATATATATCATATCATCAGGTTGCGCTTTGTTCAGTGCGGATTCAATAGCCATACCAACATTTGGATGTTTCTCACCATCGAAACCTGAATCTTTGGCAAAATCATATAGTTTTTCAAAGTCTAACGCTCTTGGCACCGATGGTTGCGTGAAATAAAACTTAGCATTTTTGGGCAACACTTTTAATATTGATTTTACATCTTTGTCATTAACAACACCTAAGACGATATGTAAAGTTTTATATTTCAGACTTTTAATATGTTTAACGATTTCTGTGATTCCATTTTCATTGTGAGCAATATCGGCAACAACGTAGGGCTTTTGACTTAAAACTTGCCAACGCCCCATCAGTCCAGTGGTAAAGGCGGTATGTTTTACAGCCTTAATCGACTCTTTGAAATCTAAATTAAATATTTTACAGATTTCAGTTAATGATGATAAAAATGTAATTATGTTTTTATCCTGATACAAACCTACTAAATCTAATTCGACAATAAATTTATTACGCTCTTCTATATTCTCGACAACAAATACTTTAATGCCGTTTTCTTCGATTTTACTTTCTAACAGTCTAAACTGTTCATATGCTGTGGTTAACGTGGATTTTGCGTTATTTGCTAACTGTTTTAAAATTGGCAATGTTTCGTTGCTGTATTCGCCAACAACCACAGGAACACCCTCTTTTATAATGCCGCCTTTCTCTCGTGCAATATCGGTTAGAGTATTTCCTAAGAACTGTGTATGGTCGAGACCAATATTTGTAATAATAGATAATTCTGGTGTTATGATATTTGTAGAATCCAATCGTCCGCCCATGCCGACTTCCACAACTGCTATATCGACTTTTTGACGTTCAAAATAGTCGAAAGCTAAAGCCACAGTCATTTCAAAAAAACTTGGCGATAGTTTAGCTAAAATAGCTTTGTGATGCTCAACCCAGTCAACCACTTCGCTTTCTGGTATCATTTGACCGTTAATTTTTATCCGCTCACGAAAATCCAACATGTGTGGTGACGTATAAAGTCCTGTTTTATATCCTGCACTTTGAAAAACCGAAGCTAACATATGTGAAACTGAGCCTTTTCCGTTTGTTCCTGCAACGTGTATAGATTTGAATCTTTGGTGTGGATGATTAAAATATTCGTCTAATTTTTGAGTTGTCGATAAATCAGCTTTATAGGCTGCACTGCCAATTCTTTGATACATTGGTAGTTGTGAAAACAAATAGTTTAATGTTTCTTGATATGTCATAAAAAATTGCTATTTCGTGAATTAAAATTGCAAAGATATTTGTTAACTTTACAAAAACTATAATTTTTCGAATATGGCTTCAAAGAAAAAAGTATTTGTACTCGACACCAATGTGTTACTGCACGACTTTAAATGTCTGCGAAATTTTGAAAACAACGACATTGTAATTCCCATACCTGTTTTAGAAGAACTTGATAAATTTAAAAAGGGCTTTGATCAAATAAATTTTAACGCTCGACAAGTTGCTCGCGATCTGAGTAATCTTGCTGGAGATGACGTTTTTAAAGATGGTGTGTCTCTTGGCAAAGGTCTTGGCAAGTTGTATATTGAACCGAACCATGAATATTCAGAAATACTTAAAAGCAATTTCCCTGCAAACACTTCTGATCATAACATATTAGCCATAACTGAATATGTAAAAAACAAAAGAAAAGAGCCTGTAATATTTGTTTCAAAAGATATTAATCTAAGAATCAAGGCATTGGCGCTTGGCATTCCTGCCGAAGATTATGAAACGGATATGGTTACGAATATGAATATCTTTTCAAGCGCCGAGGAGATAACAAACATTGATCCAACGTTCATATACAACATGTATCAAACAAAAGAGCCTGTTGAAGCAGAAAATATTCCTTTGCCAAAACTGCCCGATGAGAATAAGCATATGATTTTCAGTTCAAAAGATGGCGAGCAAATTATACCCGTTTATTACCAAATGGAAACGCGACAGTTGCACGCCGTCACTAAGAATTTTGCTTACGGCATTGAACCGAGAAATATCGAACAGCGATTTGCACTTCACGCACTGCTAAATCCACAAGTACCACTTGTAAGTATTACGGGAAAAGCTGGTACAGGAAAAACTTTACTTGCTCTTGCAGCAGCTTTAGAGATGGCAAGTGAATTTGATCATATTTTGTTGGCACGTCCAATAATTCCGCTTTCTAATCGCGATATTGGTTTTCTTCCCGGTGATGTGAAAGAAAAAATAGGTCCATACATGTTGCCCTTGTTTGATAATTTGGGTGTCATTAAAACAGCTAATAAAAAGCACAGTAAGCAATCGGAAAAAATTGACCAAATGCTTAATGATGAACGGTTAGTTATAACTCCACTGACATATATTCGTGGACGTAGTCTTAGCAACGTTTACTTTATTATTGACGAGGCTCAGAACCTAACGCCACACGAAGTAAAAACAATAATTACCCGAGCAGGAGAGGGGACAAAAATCGTATTTACTGGTGATATTCAGCAAATTGACACTCCATATCTCGATGCTCGTTCTAATGGATTATCGTATTTAACTGACAGAATAAGGAAACAGCCCCTGTTTATGCATGTTCATCTGCAAAAAGGTGAACGCAGCGCTCTGGCTGAAATGGCGAGCAATTTATTGTAATACAGAGATACTCAACAACTAACATTCGTAACGATACTCGTTTTGACAGTGTTCATTTTGATGGTTGTTGAGCGAAGTCGAAATTCTCCACTCAATGAACAGGTGCATGGGCGTTGAGCGGAGAATTTCGACAGGCTCAATAACCATCGAAGTATGTCGAAGTGTCGAAACGCCATTTGCAATTAGGGATATTCGGTATTATACCGATTGGACAACTACTATAGTCCAAATTTCATTATCATTTGTTCGGACTATGTATTTGTAACATCAGTATTTACAATTGGTGTTATTTTCCACTACTCGATTATTAATTTCTGAATGTCCCTGAGTATCTCCTGTTAGCGACCCCGGCAGGACTCAAACCTGCGACTTTCAGAACCGGAATCTGACGTTCTATTCAACTGAACTACGGGGCCTTTGATTGGTTGTGCAAAAATAGTATTTTGAGACTATTTCTAAGATATTTTCTTACATCGAATTTACGTTAATTAATCTACGTGTAACTTATTATTAATCATTCTGTAACGATAGTCTTGAATAATTGCTTTCAGTAATTGTAATTCGGTAAATTCTTGATCTTTATACTGTTCAACTAAGTTTTTTCTCAATAGCTTATCATTCAAAAGGTCGTAAACACCGATCAATTTTTCGCCATCAAATTGGATTAACAACGAATCGGTAATTAGCTGATAAACATTATTGAGATAATTTACAGCCCAACCCGAATTGCGGTTAAAAACTGAGGAGCCATAACATAGGATAGTATCCTTCAAGTTAAGATAACTAACCACAGAAGGAAAAATATCAGTTTGTTGTACAACATGGTGTTTTACTCCTATCATATTTTCATTAGAAGGGTCAAAAAACACCAATGGAATTCTGTAGTTTCCGTGCATATTGGCAAATTCGGGAGTGTAGCTTTGTGCTGTGTGGTCGGCGGTTAAAACAAAAAGTGTGTTTTTGTACCAATCCGATTTAGAAATTCTGTTGAAAAATTGTTGCAATGCGTAATCAGCGTAGCCAATTGATTCTAGTATTGGGATATTTCCCTTTGGAAATTTTCCGGAATATTCGCTCGGTATTTTATATGGATGATGTGATGAAAGCGTAAAAATTCCAGCAAAAAACGGAGAGCTTACAGTGTCAAGGTAGTTGGCAACATATTGAAGATAAGGCTCATCGTAAACGCCCCAACTTCCATCAAAATCTGTTTTTTTGCCAATATATTCGTTTTTTCCAATGTAATTGTCAACACCAGCGGCTTTTGAAAAATTATCAAAACCCATTGTTCCGTTTATTCCACCGTGGAAAAAAAACGTTTTGTAATTATACTTTTCTAAAACAATTGGCAATGAATTAATTATATTGGAGTTGTATTGACTCGTAATATATGGATTTTCAAAAAGTGCAGGTATCCCACTTATTATTGCAGGCAGCGCTTCCATGGATTTTTTGCAGTTCGAGTAGGCTCGCGTATAATAACACGACCTTTGCGATAAACTATCTAAAAATGGTGTATAGCCAAAATTATTTCCCGACAGAAGAAGGCTGTATTCCGCACTAAAACTCTCCAGAATTAGTATTATCACATTTTTCTTTACAGGCAATTGCATTGGATGATACATTTGTTTTGGTGTGTAAATATCCGACAATTGTTCTTGTGGAAAATAGTTTACTTCTTCGATCCTGTCAGGTGAGTATGAGTTTATTAGCGTGAATGTTGAGTTTGTTACTAGCGCTATTTTATTGGGTTTTAAGTATTTAACCGCCGTAAGTGTATTTATGGGTCTTAACTGCAATCCTCCTCGAGCGCCTATTATCATTATGCCAAAAATTGCAATGGATATAACTGTTTGATATGTAGCTGTTTTTATTGTAAGTTCTGTTTTTTTATACTCATGTTTTTTTCCGGGGTATAGTTTAATTAATCCAAAAACAGTTAATCCCCAAAGCAAAATTATGTGCCAGTAATCGATAATAAAAACTGGTATCAAGTTCCATATATCACTGCTTGTTTGTACAAAATAGAACAGATCCCATGTCGAGCGTTTATTTACGAACGAATAGTATTCAATATCAATAAAGTTGAGCAGTAAAAAGGCTGAATTAACAATAATAAATAGCCAAAACGTGATTTTTTGAATTTGTTTATTGTATTTCCATCCGCCCGGAACAAGATGTAACAATATAAAAATAAAGTTTGTATATAATATTGCTGATATATCGAACCGAAGACCAGCTATGAACGCTACCAACAGTTCAAGAGTGTCTACATGAAAATAATTGGTGTTAAAAATATAGAATAATAATCTACAAATAGAGTATGCCGCTATAATCAGCAATAGTCTGTATAAAAGCAACTTTTGTGTTTGTAAATAGTTTTTCACTACGTTTTATACTATTTCTTATCGTTTTTGTGTTCAATTTGCATAAGTTCGGCAAGTTTCCAAACTAAATCTGTGTTATCATGGTATCCTGCGAAAAGTGCAGAACCAGTTCCGCTTGCAAATACCATAGTTGGTTGCCATGTATGTGCACCTGTTGCCCAAGCAATTCCAACTTTAGAAGCTAAAATATTGATTGCTTTTGACGCGAGTTTAAACATTTTATGATCAATTTTGTCGGTATTGCCTTTCATGGCGTTGTTAAAGCAATTTTCTAACTCAGCTAACTCTTCTTTAGTTAGCATCATTTCAGAATTACCAATCCCAACATATTTTTTCAATGTATCTGTAATTTCGGCAAAGTTAACATTCCGTTTTTTTACATCTCTATAGTTTTTTAAAATCCTTGACAACGAGTCTATTGATATTTGTTGGTACTTTAACAACGCAGGATTACTCTCATACTTGCTTTCTCGATTACCGAGACTTAGTCCGCCCGTCTCGTGGTCGGAGCATATAACAATTAGCGTGTTTTCGGGATGCTTTTTATAAAACTCTAATGCAGTGGCTATTGCATTGTCGAAATCAATAATATCGTGAATAGCTGTAGCGGCATCATTTGAGTGATTAGCCCAGTCGATTTTTCCGCCCTCAACCATTAAGAAAAAACCATCAGGATTGTATAGTAGTTCTGTGGCTTTTGCAACTGTTTGTGCCAGAGTTAAATCCGTTTCGTTAAAATCTATGGCATACTGCATAGCGTTTTCAGTATCGAGATTCTGATTAATGAAAATAAGATTTTTATCTAATTTCTGTAAATTCAAAAACTCGCTATTTCTGTTCAATATGTTAAATCCTTTGTTAGAAAGTATTTCAGTTAATGATTGTTTGTCTTTATCCTTACCTGTTAATTGGTCGAAGCCACCTCCGCCGAAAAGATCGAAATTTGTTTCACCTATTTGTAATCCAATATCATAATAGTGGCTTCTTTCGGGAACGTGAGCATAAAAAGCTGCAGGAGTAGCGTGATTGATTGTTACTGACGATATTACTCCAACCTTATAGTTTGCTTTCTTTGCAGAGTGAGCAATTGAATATAACGGCTCTTTCTTGTCTGGGGTCATACCAATGGTATTAATTGTTGTTTTAGAGCCAGTTGCCAACGCAGTACCCGCTGCCGCACTACCTGTTATAAGTCTGTTCTTTGCGTGCGTTCGGGCTAATCCAACATGCTCCATTTGGGTCATATTTAAACGAGGTGTACTGTAGTTGCTGTCTGAAATTGCAGCTAAGTAGCTTTCTGTTAGAGTTATATGCGAGAGTCCCATTCCATCGCCAATAAAATAGAAAACATATTTTGCTCGGTTTTGCTGTGTTTTATTATCGCAATTGCCACAACTCCAAAACATTGTTGACGCAATGGTAATGAAGAATATGGCAAACGTCATTTTTTTGATTTGATTTAGAGGTTTCATAAAATTAGAAATTAGAAGTTAAAAATTAGAAGTTAAAAATTAATGAAACTGTTAGGGTTTGCCGTATTGTTTACATTTTAGCTCTTTAGGTTTTAATATAAATATTGCAACGTTGTTAACGGCAGGGTCACTGAATATGAAATCATTGCTTGAATATTGTTTCATAAAAATTTTTAGCGCCTCAATTTTCTGTTCCATATCTTCAATAAATTCAACTTCTCCTTGTGCATACAGGCTTCTGTAACTTAATCCGTATGAGCAAGCTACTTTTTCATTTTGATGAAAATATCTATGATTTGTGCTTAGCGCAATCGACACACTAGGATTTCTTTTCAGACAATCTATTTTTTTACCTTTTGGATCGCTGTGAAAATAGAAGACACCGTCTTTGTATCCGAAATTCATTAATATAACGTAGGGTTTTCCCTTTTCGTCAATCATAGCAAGGCTACACGTATCAGCGTTTTTTATTATCTCACTAATACGCTCTTCTTCTGTTATCCATATAGTTTTTCTCATAATGTAAACAATTTATTTTCAACTATTTTCAGGTTTTCGTTTTCGCAAATACATTTTTTGTCCAACTTCGGGTTCTTGGTCAGCTTCCATTCTGTTGAGTTTATATAATCGTTTCAACTTTATCCCATATTTCTGTGATATTGACCACATTGTCTCTCCTTCTGTAACTGTATGATAACGAAAATCGCGGTCGGCTTTTCTTCTCTTTGGTTGTAAAAATATAACTTGACCTTGCTCTATTTCGGCTGACATTTCACGCGAAATATCGTTATACTTATACAATTCCCAAGGCATTTTGTTGTGTTTTTTTGTTAAACTTCGCCAAGTGTCATTTTTTTGTGCAATCACATAATCTATGCGATTGATTTGTCCGCCTTTTACTCCGTATAGGTCAATTTCAGTTGACTCTGGTGTTTTTGCAGTTGGCTTTGTAGGTTTAACATCTTTTACTATTTGTGGGGTAGTGGTGGTTTGCTCTGCTATTTTGGGTTGGATTTTAACCTCTTGGTCGAACAGATAGAGTTGATGCTCTTCAATAATTTTTATTAACATGTTGTCGTAATTTCTGTCAGTAGCGTAACCCGCAGACTTTAAGCCTCTACACCATCCTTTATAGTCGGTTGGCGACAATTCGAATAAAAACGCATATCTGCTGCCTTGTGATAAAAAATTACTATGATCGCGAAATGAATCTTCGGCGTTGTCATATACTCTGAAACATTCGCCTTTGTGGTCATCGTCGTGAGTTATCTTTCTTCCTGTCCAGTTCTTGTGGCACTTAATTCCAAAGTGGTTGTTTGCTTCTTTTGCCAACCTGCTGTTACCTGAACCTGACTCTAAAATCCCCTGAGACAGCGTAATAGATGCAGGAACGCCTGTTCTTTGCATCTCTTCAACAGCGATATCTTTATATAATAAAATATACTCTTCGCGAAGTATCTTCTGAGAGAAAAGTAGCTGTCCCAGAAAAATCAAAATCAAACTAAAATTTACTTTTAACATTTGTTGATAGTTTTACGTAAAACATTTTATCTTGCTATTTGTGTTATTTTTGTAGAAAATAAATTGATTTCAAACGCAAATATACCTATTTGTAGGCATCGAAAAAACGATATTTGCAATAATTTAGTAAAACGATACCATGAAAACAATAGAGATTAAATCAATAATACATGAATATAGCTCGTTAGATGAGTTAAGTCCAGAATCGAAGAACTTATGTGCATTGGCTTTAGAAGCAGCAAAAACTGCTTACGCGCCTTATAGTAAATTTCAGGTAGGAGCTACGATTATGCTGGAAAATGGGGTAGTGGTTAAAGGCAGTAATCAGGAGAATATGGCTTATCCAAGTGGATTATGTGCAGAACGAGTTGCACTATTTTATGCTAACTCAACCTATCCCGATCAAGCGGTAGAAGCCATCGCTGTTACAGCAATTCATAATGGAAGTCAAGTTGATTATCCAATTTCCCCGTGTGGTAGTTGCAGGCAGGTTATTGCAGAAACGAAACAAAGATTTAACAAAAAAATAAAGATACTTCTCTATTCATCGGATAAAATTTTGGAAATAAATGATTCGGATATGCTACTTCCGCTCTCTTTTGCAATAGATGATTAGGGGGTGTTTTATTGAGTTTTGGATTACAATCGAACTTTTTTGTCTACAGGATAACATTTGATTAACCATAGGCGCAAGCCTTTAGTTAAATTACGAGTTACGAATTACGATTCACGTCATTGGATTTGCCATTTCGCAAATCTTTGATTTTAAGATATAAAATCGTAAATTAACATTATGAAGTTAAAACTCGAAATCTTAACTAAAACAGATAATCAATCCCGAAGGGATGACATGATTGTAGATATAGAAAGGGAAACGATTAATCAACCCCGAAGGGGTGAAATAGTAGAGACAGGGCATGCCCTGTCTGTAAAATAGTTAAAAGCGTTGCACTGAGCTTGTCGAAGTGTTAAAAGTAGAGACAGGGCATGCCCTGTCTCTACAAAAAAACGTATGCGCCGTTGTACATAATTGTTAATTGTTCATTGCTAATTGCACACTTCGGCTTCGCTCAGTGCATCGCATTGATAATTAATGTGTCACCCCTTCGGGGTTTAGTAAACCTTTGGTTTACACTGTGCTATAATAATTTCATCCCTTCGGGATTATTGTATTAACAAAAATAAACCACCTTGGTCAAAAGATTGATTCCTAGCAATTTGAACAAATACATATATCGTTTTAGAATTGAAAATCAGCAATTTGAACAACACGCGAAAGTCGAGTAAGGATGAGTTTCCCTATTATTGAACAAGATGGTACTAAGTTGGAACTAACGCAGGACCAAGAAGGGACTAAGTTGGGACCAAGTTGGAACCAAGTTAGGACTAAGTTCCGAGGAAGTTAAGAAAATAGCAGAGTTTTGCACTGAACCTAAGTCTCTTACTGAAATTATGGATTTGTTTAAATGGTCGAATCGTACAAAATTTCGCAATAAATATATTAACCCCAAACCCTGAAAATTTAGGTAATAGAAAACATGTAATTATCATAGATTCAGTAATTTATTCATATTTATGAATTACCTAAATAGGTAATATGTTTCACAAAAAGCCAGCGAAACATATTTGTTAAAAACTAAATTTGTTAAAATTGCTGACTATCAACATTTTAAACATCAATATTTTTATTTAATTTTATGTTTGGGCTAAAGCCCATAAGTTATTTATACTAATTTTACCCACGCCTTAAAAAGGCATGGCAATTGATTGATATTCAACCATATAGTCTTATTTGCTGTTCATCACTTTCTTCTGACTTCGGTCTTCCGACTTCCAACTTTTTGCAAAATTAAAACTTTTCATTCATTAACTGATAAAATCTATTACCTAAAAAATTAGGGTTTGGGATTAACCCACTTATCGAAGCCAATATTTTGGAAATGACTATCCCCAACAAACCTAATAGTAAATTACAGAAGTATCGTTTAAGAAGTAAGGTGAAAGAAGTATAAGATACAGGATTTTATCGAGATTTAATGTTAGAATCAGGGTTACTGTTAGTGAATTAGCTATCTTGGACGAAAAAGTAGTGTTAAAAAGGGTAGAATTTGTTTTTATTTTAGTTCAATCTTCACTTAGTTTCTCAGAGTTCTTATTTTCTATATGGATAACATGTTGTTGTAGCGGAATTTTTATATCATTTTCCTTCAATATATTGAAGATATTTACTCTTAAATCGCTTTTAGTATTTTCAACACGAAAAACATTGCGTACCCAAAAATATAGTGTGAACTCAATTGAATAATTTCCAAAATTTTCAAAACGCACAAATGGTTCAGGATATCTTAATACGTCTCTATGAGCTAAACCAGCCTCTTTTATGAGTTTCATTGTTAAAGCCACATCAGACGAGTAGTCAACATGAACATTTACCTCAAAACGTGATGTATTATCAGAATGTGTCCAATTTACAACTTTATGTTTTGTCAAAAGTGAATTCGGAAGGAGAATAAACTTATCATCTCTCGTGAGCACAAGTGTTGTTCTCAAATTTATCTCTTCCACTTTACAAATCAATCCATCTACGTCAAGTATATCGCCAACCCTTATAGACGAGTCAAGCAATACGACAATGCCAGAAACGAAATCACTGAATAAGTTTTGTAAACCCAAGCCAACACCAACCAATAAAGCCGCCGAACCTGCCATTATGTATTTCAACTCAAAGCCAAGAATGCGTAGAATAAAGGCAAAGGTTATTATGTAAACAATATATTTTACAAGATTATTGAACGAGTACTTTTTAGCAGCATTGAGTTTTTTTGATTTAAAAATAGCTTTCTTAAGCAGGAATAGAACAAGAAAACTGATTGAAAACAGTATCACCAGCTCGATTATACTTGATACTGTAAGATTAAATTTGCTACCTAATCTTAGGATTGAAAAGTCTAAAATTTCTTGTAAAGTCATTTGTCCTGTTTTATTTTCGATGCTGTCCCAAATATATATATATAGTAAATGTTTATTAATCAGATTTTAACAAAAATTTTATGTGATCATTTAGAATAATTATCCCTTTAGAGTAGTTGATTAACATCACTTTGCGCCTTTTCGTAATCTTCAGGAATACCAATATCAATAAAATATCCATCGG
>DAOOBP010000056.1:0-11815 GCA_035407925.1 Salinivirgaceae bacterium | reverse complement strand
GTGGTTGTTTTTAATATAATATTTTGATGTTAAGACTATTACATGTAAAAAAACAAACCACTTAATTAGATTGTCTATTCTTTTCAATAACAAGATATATACAAGCAATAGACGGGTAATTTGCGGAGTTAGGGTTTCAATTAACTATATTTTCTATGTATCTATGTGGTATTGAAAAAGATTTTTCTGTTCTATAAATATAGGTAAATATACGGTTATTCATATTGGATTAATATAACTGTTAATTGATTATTCTAACTGTTTGTAATAATGCAATTCATGTTCTGAGATCAATTCGGGATGCAAAATTGAGATTAAGTCTTTAAGAATTATTTCAGGATTAATTATTCCTGATTCCAAATAGTCATTGCCCCCTACGCTATTTTGTCTTTTGTTGTTGTTAAAGACTTTTTTATTGGCAAATGCTTTAAACTCGACAAATCTTTTGTCAGTCATTGATATATCCGACAGACTGTTTGCAATTCCCGAGTTTATCCAAAAATCGGCATCTCCTGCGTGTAAAAAAACATCTTCAATTCCCAACTGGTAATTAACCTTCTGATTGAGGTGTGAATAGAGATAATCGCCTCCCGCATCGGATATAAACGTAGCGGTAACTGTATTGCCTCCCGAAATATTCCACATATCTTTCCAAGGTAAGCCTGCCAACACAGTGGGCTTTGTTTTCGATTGATTTGCAATATCCTTATATCTGTTATATATGTCAATTTTGTGGTTGATAATGCTATCGGCAATATTCAGTTTGTTGTAAAAACAGCCCATAAATCGTAGCCATTCCAATTTTGCCAAAGGTGTGGTTTCATTAAATTCAGAAACAAACACCACAGGTACCCCCATTTTTACAATCCTGTGAAAAGTTTGTGAAATGCCTTGCGACAATCCATAAACAAAAATTGCATCTGGATTGAGTTCCAGTATCTTTTCAACATCGACTGAGTTTTCGTATCCAATATCTGAAATGTTGTTTTGTTCATAAATTTTCCAAAAAAGCGAATCGTAAACATATCTACTCTCTGATATTCCAACTACTGTATGTGTCTCTTCCAAAGCTGTTATCATTGCTAAATGTGTAGTTGACATTATTGCTACTCGTTTTAGCGGTATCGGAATAATCTGATTTTCAATTGTGTTTGAATAGTTCGCTGTATCTTTAGTTGTAAGTTTGTATGTGTATGTTGTTGAAAAGTTGTCCATCCACGGAGATAATAGTTTAATTGTGTATCCGTTTGTTTCGGTAATGATTTCAAACCCTTGCGCATACTTATTGTCATTAGATTGTTGACTATTAGACTTTGGCTGATTATTGTTGCAAGAAGTTAATATCAAGGCTATTAATAAAATGACAGTACTGTTTAATCTATTTTTCATTTTTGTTTGAATAAATATTTAATCATTAAATATCTTTTGTGAAGTGTTTTTTAATCTCAAAGTGATATTGTTTAATTTTTCTTTTGATAGTTTCGGACGCATTGCGCTATCAATCACGTTTTTATCGTCGTTATATAGCAAGTCGTACCAATCGCCTGCGTTGGGCAAATCTCCTAATATTCTGGGGATTATGTGTATGTGCAGGTGCATTACGGTTTGTCCGGCTGCTATTCCGTCTTGAATACTTATATCAAAATCTTGTGTTTTAAACAGTTCTGATAGTATTCTGTTTACTTTAATAACAAACGGCACTACTTCGTGTGCTTCTGCTTCTGATAAGTCTGCAAGTCGTACAACGTGACGTTTCGGAATTACGAGTGAATGTCCGGGCAATATCGGAGAGATATTGTAAGTGGCAAAAAAGTATCTGTTTTCGTAAAAATACGCGTCAGATAAAGATATCTGACAAAAAGGGCAATAGTTCATAGCAAAAAGTGTGGTTTTGCTGTTTATGTTATATCCACAATTTTATACTTATTATTCGTATGTTGTTCGTAGTGTGGAACTGGCTCAGATTCAGGGTGTCCAATAGCAATAATACACTCAATGCCAAACGTTTCGGACAAATCTAAATGATTTAAGATATATTGTCTTGCACTTATTTTGTCATTGTGTTGTCGGTTTCTTACTTGAAGCCAACAAGCGCCAAGTCCTAAATCTACGGCTTTGAGCAACAAGTATGTAGCAACAATTGAACAGTCTTCTATCCACATGTCAGAAAGGCTTGTATCAGCTGTTACCACTACATGAAGTGGCGCTTGTTTGATAAAACCCGAACTGCTTTTAAATCTCGACAGTATTTCAATTTTCTCTTTATTCGTTATAAAATAGAGTTTCCAAGGATAAATAGACTTGGCTGATGGAACTTTTAGTACTGAATTTTTTAGTTCTAATATTTGTGAATCAGTTAGTTGTTCATTTGTAAAAGAACGTACGCTTCTTCTGTGATTTAAGACTTTATTAAAATCCATATTCCGTTTGGTTTAGTGATTTATGAAAATAAACCATAAATCAGTTTTTATGAGCTTTGTCGCGCAAATACTTCTTAATCACTGATTTAAGTTTTCTGGGTTTAATGGGTTTAACTATAAAATCATCACACCCCGACTCAAGGGCAGTTACTACATCGTTATAGTTTGAGTAGGCTGTTTGAGCTATTATTGATATGTGTGGGTGAGTGGCTTTGATTTGCTTTGTTGCTTCGTATCCATTCATTTTCGGCAATCTGATATCCATTAAAATTAAATCTATTTTTTCATTATTAACAAGTTCAACAGCGTCGAGACCATCTTGCACCCAAAATAGTTTATATGGTTCATTTTTAAGAGTTTCTCTTATTAACAGATAATTTGTTTCTTCATCTTCGACAATCATTACGTTTTTTGCAACTGTTTCGTTTATAGTATCATGAGCTATTTGATTAACAGATGGAACTTCTATCGTAACTGCTTTGTTTTCGGCTGGCAATGTAAAATAAAAAGAGGCTCCTTTATCATCGTTAGGTTTTGCCCATATAGCTCCTTTCATCAATTCAACCAAATTTTTTGCGATAGAAAGTCCTAACCCCGCACCACCAAATTTAGCTGATTCATGTTCATCGACTTGATGAAATCTATCAAATATATAATCAATGTTTTCTTTAGTTAATCCTATACCTGTATCAGATATACAAAACTCGATTTCATAGTCTCTTTTAACGTAACTAAGAGTAATTTTTCCTTTATTGGTAAATTTTATGCTATTTTCAATTAAGTTTGAAACAACTTGGGTTAATCTTACAGGATCGACATCAATTATTAGTTCGTTATCTTGAGGTTCAAATACTAGTTCTACCTTTTCTTTATTTATGTGTTTAAGTTTTTCTTTATGTGTTTTTACAGTATCTTTTAGCAGTTGTATAATATCTGTACTATGATTTTTAATTGTCAACTGTCCTGCTTCAATTCTCGATATATCAATAATATCATCGATAAGTCGCAGTAATTGGTCTGCATTTGTATTTATAAGTTCGAGATATTCAGTACGTTGTTCTGCGGTTAAATCTCCATCGGAGAGTAATTCAACAAATCCTAATATGCCATTCATTGGTGTTCTGATTTCGTGGCTCATATTGGCGAGAAAAGCTGTTTTTAGCTTATCGGCTTTAAGGGCTTTCTCACGTGTTGTAATTAACTCTATTTCAGCTTTTTTACGTGTAGTTATATCTCTTGATGTGCCAATAATTCCAATATGTCGTCCGTATTCATCAGTTTGAGCATTTAGGTTGATTTCGATGTGTCTAAGGGTTCGGTCTTTACGATACTGTAGTGTTTCAATTCTGTAATCTTTTCTTATTTTTTCGTGTTCTCCCAGTTTTATATGTTTAATTATGTCATTTACAGCTATTTGTAATTCCTCGAACGACTCTTTTGTAAATGAAGACTCAAACAATGCGGTAGTCATCTCTTCTGGTTTATATCCTAAAACGGTTTCAACAGCTGAACTAACGTATAAAATATCTCTTTTTAAATCCATTGTCCAGATAACATCTGTTGAATTATCGGCTAACAGTCTATAATGTTTCTCGTTTTGAGTTATTTTCTCAACCATATTTCGGTGTGCAGTAACATCTCTATTAATAAACAGAACTGAATGTACTGTATTCGAATCAGGGGCAATCTCAGGAACTAAAACAGCTTCAATAATCCGTTCACCTCTTACAGAATTAAATATATATTCAATATTACGTTTCTTGCGTTCTGAAAATGAATCTATAAAATATCTCTTTAATAGTGACAAAGTATCTTTATTAAATCCTATTTCTTCAATGTTTTTGCCTATCATTTCAGACGAAGGAATTCCTGTCATTTGCTCAACCCCATAATTGGCGCTAGTACAAATAAATTCACGATTAAATCTAAAAATGAAAGCAGTGGTATTGCTGGCTAGGGTTTTAATCTCTTCGTTGCGTCTCTCAAGTTCTATTTGTGTGTTTTTTTGTTCTGTATGATCAAACAATGCACTAACCACTATATTATTGTTTTCTAATTTATAAAAGGTGTTGTTTACATATTTTCTTTTTCCTTCTCTGGTGATAATCCAAAACTCAAACGGTTCAGTTTGCAAATTAATTTTATCATAAACCATTTCAACCATTCTTCGATAATCGGGACATGTATAAAATGCAGGTGTATTGTATTCTCTCATCTTTTGAATTGAAAAGCCTGTCAAGTTTTCCATCTCTTTATTGATATGAACAATTTTCTGATTTTGATAAACAATTATTCCCACAGGAAATACATAAAACATTTCTTTTACCAAATGAGACATCTCGATGTCTATAGTTGAATTATTTATTGGTACTATTGTAAATAGATAGTGGTCTTTGTTGTCTAACAATACAGCTTTTACAACTGCATCGGTTGCTGTTTGGTTTTTAAAATTGTAAAACTGTATTACCTCCTCATCATCCGAATTTATTATCTTAATCAACTTATTTATGTGGTTTTCAGACACATGGTTATTAAGGATTTGATTCTTATCCTTCTCAAATCCAAAAAAATCATACGCTTTTAAATTAGCCTTCTCGATATAATAAATAGGTTCTGTTGAATTTTTATCAAATGCTAACAATAGAATAGGTACTCCTATACTATCGATATTAACACCTTGTTTTTTTAATATTCTCATTACGTATGTTTTTATATTAATAGTTGTTTCTTTATATTGAGCTTATAATCAAGTTGTTAACGGTTAAAAGATAGCAACTATTATTTAGATTTACAATGATATTGAAAATTGCTAACAATTTACAGCTATTTTTTTGATAAAGCTACATTTTGTCTTCCATTTTTATCAAACCAAGCATGAAAAATTGTTGCAGTATTGCTCTCAATGGCAATTTCTCCATTTTTGTCGATAGCTATAATTGCTCCGTTACCGCCAAGTTTATCTATCTGATTATAAATGACTTCGTGTAATGACTTGCTTAGCGAATAGTCTTTATATTTTATTAAACTTGCCACTTCGTGTGCTGCAACACTTCTTATAAAAAATTCGCCCCAGCCTGAACATGAAACTGCACAGACATCGTTATCTGCCCACGTACCAGATCCAATAATAGGAGAATCTCCTACGCGTCCAAATTTTTTGTTGTTCATACCGCCTGTGCTTGTTCCTGCTGACAGGTTGCCATATTTATCGTATGCGACACAACCAACTGTTCCTGTTTTGTCGGTTTCTAAGGCTTTTTTTAGTCTTGCTTTAGCGTTTTCGGTAATAAAATATGAGTTTGGAACCATCACAAGCCTTTGTTGTTTAGCAAACTCGTCGGCGCCTTTACCAACAAGCATTACATGTGAAGAGTTATTTAAAACCTGGTAAGCGGCATAAATTGGGTTCTTGATATGTTCAACACAGGCAACCGCACCTGCTTTTTTGTCCCAACCTGTCATTATAGAAGCATCGAGAGTGACTGTTCCTTTGTTTGTAAGCGCTGCGCCTCGTCCAGCATTAAACAACTGATTGTCTTCCATCATAGCAATAACCCTAATAACGACATGATGTGCCGAATCGCCATTTAATAACATTGCTTTGCCAATCTCCAAAACCTCAAACAGAGCGCTTTTATATGCTATTTTTAAGGAATCACTCATTATTTCTGGGTCAGCTGTTCCTGCTCCTCCGTGAATAACTAATGACGGGAGAATCTCTTTCTGATTTTTCGGTGAGGAATCTTCGACTTCTTCAGTAACTCTCTCATTTTTATCGCCGTTGGTATTTCTAAAAAAATGAAAAAATATCATTGGTATCAAAAAGAGAAGTAAGATATATAAATATGGTTTTACTTTGCTCATTATTTCAAGCAATTAACAATGTGCAATGAACAATTAACAATGAACTATTAAGGAATTAAGGAATTAAGGAATATTTAGTATTGGGCGACCAGTAAGGGCGCCCCTACATTAAATCTGCTGTTATCCGTTCAATCCATATCACCTGTGTTCAAATTGTTAATTGCTAGTTGCTTATGGTTTTTCTATCCGCCAGAGCGTTTAACTTTGTATCCATCTGTTTTTAAAAGCTCAATAATTCTTTCAACAAAATCGCCTTGAATAATAATGTTACCATCTTTTACAGTGCCTCCCACTCCACATTTCGATTTTAACTTCTTTCCAAGTGTCTCCAAATCAGCTTTTGTGCCGACAAAACCAGTAACAAGAGTGACTTTTTTGCCACCGCGTTGTTTTCTATCGAGCGATACTCGTAAATCTTGATTTTGAGGTTTAAGAGTCTCTATTTCAGACTCTTGTTCACTTTCAATTTTAAAATCAGGGTTTGTAGAATATACAATACCTCCTAACTTATCTTTCCAATCCGGTGACATATTTGATATCTTATTTACCTACAACGCAAATATAAGATATAATTAGGAGTCTGATGTATATTTTTTTTAAAAACTTTGTTGAATCGGCAAAACACAGAGCACACAGATTAAACGAATTATTACAGATAAATGGAGTTGACTATTAACAATTATACCGATTGGACAGCTACAATAGTCAAAACTTCGGTATCGCTCTTTTGGGCTATGTATCTGTAACATCGGTATTTACCATTGTAAAATTTTAAAAAGATTGGACTATTTTTAAATTACAATTGGTATTAATTGTCAACTGCAATAATTTCTTCAATTGCTCTGTCGATAATTTCGTCTTTTGTCAGATCGCTCCAGTCAAATTGTGCTACGATATCAGGTGGCACACCATCTTCGGCATAATTTTTTCCCTCTAAATCGAGCGCTTGTCCAATGCTAAAACGGTAGGTCCAGCCGTTTGGCAGTTGACCTCCATTAGGTAGTCCTCCACCTCCGCCTGTGGTATCTCCAACCAAAACCATATTAGGCAGCGCCTTGGTTGCGAGAGCGAAATGAGTGGTTGCACTATACGAGCCACGGTCAATTAAAACCATAACAGGCTTTTTATATCTTATACCATCATGCGGTGTTATTACAAATGATTCTTTATCGCTAAAATCGTTGTGATTTCTCCCATTACGAGTTATAAAATAACATACTGTTGTATTTGTCTCAACAAAGCGACCTAATATTTGTGGAACAATAAATAGACTGCCTCCTCCATTCATTCGCAAATCCAAAATTAAGCCGTCAGTGTCTTTATATCTATTTAGAATAAAATCTAACTGTTCGTCTGAAAATGAGTTCATGAACGAGCTATAGCTTATGTAGCCAACTCTGTTGTTTGCCAAAAAGGCATGAATAAAAGGTCCTGTATAATACACATTATCTTTCAGATAGTAATCCTGAATGGTTCTGGCAAAAATGTTTGGGGGACTTTGTAGTTCAACATAATAGATTGCAATATTAAATGGCGAAATCAGATTTGTATGGTCGTCACGCAGTTCAAATAACATTGCTTTGAGGACATTAAATAGTGAGTCTTCGGACATACCGTCAAATAGTTTTGCTCGATATGTAGTTTTTATATCGTTCCAATCGATGTTTTTAAGTTCAAAGTATGAATACTTTCTGTCAACTTCATCCCACAAATAATCGAAATTATCATACGGATTTGTTGATGCCAAATCTTTCTCGAACAGAATTTTTTCGCATGATTGTGATACAATAACAACAATGAGGATTATTAATAATTTGCGCATAATTATGTTATTTTAAACTAAAATATCTGGTTAAACGTATTGAATGTGTTGCCATTTGAAAAGGCTCTATTTTTCCTTTAGCACTAAAGGCTTCCCACACACAGGCAATGCTCTGTGCATTACCATTTTTGTGGTAAGTTTTGTATGTCAAGTGAGTTCTTAAACGCCAGCCATTTAGAGACCATTTATAATCATCAAAAAACCATTTTACTGGAGTTGTTTCGGTTCCAATCACCTCACTTTCATAAGAATAAGCATATCCGGGACGATGGTTAATGTTTAGTACTCCCACATCAGTCTGAAACATCAAATCACGTTTCAGAGGTTTAAGGGTTATCTTAAAAAGGTATAGATTAATGATTTTCTCTGTAGTTCTTGAAATATCGCGCACTATACGCCCCGATACCATTAAATTTATTAAATTATCTACAGCTAATCCATTATTACCAAGATATGGGTTATAACGAATGTTTGAAGTAAACACTCCTACTCCTCCTATTTGAACTCTCTGTTTATTGAAAATTAATTTTGGATGTTGATATAGCGCAGAAACTTCTGCATCGAATCCTAAACCAAATGAATATGCGTCTGCGTTAATTAATGAACTTTTTGGAATTTTTGCATCTGCGGTATAAACGTTAAAGCCTAGTTTATAGTCCAACTCGATTTTTGGCATAACATATGTCTGACCACCAGAAAAATAAAACATTGGTCCTATGTAAAAAAGTGGCGAAGTTGCAAAATCACGAAAATTCAAATATCCTAATCCAAAAGATGAATTAAAAGATCGAGATAGTATGTGAAATCGTTCAACTGTACTGTCGTTTTCAATATTAGCTCTCGGAAACGTCGATTTTGAGTAAGTTTCTGACTGTGTAATGATAAAACTTGTTATCAATATAATTTTTAGGAATTTTGTTTTAAACATATTGGTTGTTTTGTTTTTGCAAATATGAGTAACTAATTTTAATCAACAAATAAAGTGTTGTTAAATATATGTTAAGTTTTGTATAAATTCGTTTGCAAATAATACCAATTGTAATTAGGGTTCACTGAAAAAGTCTATGCTATTTTTGGGTGCGGGTTGCGTGGTATGTGGTTAGTGATTGGTATAACTCAACCTTTAATTGCGCATTGCTAATCTCTAATTGATTATAAATGAAAAGCATCCGAAGATTGCTCAACGGATGCTCTTACTAAGCAAATAACTGCATATGAAAAATAGCCATGAATCATTTTTACTTATTCAAATCTCGTGCCATTATTCGTATAAACTGCTATCAAGATAAGTATTTTCAAAATAAAATGAGTTTGTGATATTTAAAATACCTCTTATTGACGATATTTTCGATTGAGCCTCAATATTGTTCGGCTCTATTTCTAGCACTTTATAAAAAAAGTTCAGTGAATCGCCGTATTTTTGTTGCATCATCGTAATTTTTCCACCTAAGAGTAGGTTTTTAACACTTTTCTCAGACTTTAAACGGGCATTTAATGCTTCTAACGCCTCATCTAATCTGTACTCATCAATTAGTTTTTCTATATTATTATTTTCCATTGTCACTTATTTTATCAACTATTAACATTTAAGTAGCCTGTTTGTTTACTCAATTTATATAAATATTTTGGAACAGACACCGAGCTAATATTATACAAATTGTTTTCAAAAACAACATGGAATTTTCATCGTTTAATCTTGATATTATATGCTTTGGTCTTGTGCCAGAGTTATGCCAACTAATGAGTATGTGTATATATAATATCGTCTTCTACTTAATTATTTTTTCTTTTTTTAATATATTACCTTTTGTTTAATTAATCATTAGTAAAGAACAGGGTAAGGTAATAATTATTTAGAATATTATCATTGTTTTTAGATTAAAAAATTTGGTTGATTTTATTAACCAAACTCTAATCATTTAGTTAATAGATATTTCCTGACTTTTCACAAAAATATTGTAACAAATTTAATTTCTTTAAAAACATCTTCATTTTACATTGATTTGCAATACTCTGTTTTTAATAATCGTATTTTATTACCCCATTTTCAAGTAAGGTCTCTATCAGTGGTATAATATGATCCTTAACACGCTGAGAGTTATTCCGATGTCCACCCGGAACTTGCAAGCAGTTTGTTATCCCAAAACGGCTTTGAAATTCGGTTTTATAGGAGAAGAGTTCATCATCATCGGCAAATAGAGCCCAAGTCTGTTCTTGTTCTAACTTGGTAGGTGCGAGATTTTGTTCCAAATCAACGTATTTTGCAATATCTTCAGTTGTAGTATTAGTCAAAAAGATTCTATCAAACTGTTCAGAAGGCCTCATACAAGGGTTAATAATAATTCTTGGCGTACCCTTGACTCTCAATGCTGTAAATGCCCCCATACTTGAACCGATAACTAAGTCAATTCCCTCATAATCAACTACTGTTTGTGCTTGCTTAATATTTGCCACAATATTATCAAAACGCTCTATCTCATTAGAGAAAGAGGGAGCAAAAACAACGGCTTTCTCGCCCAGCTGTAACCTCAACTCATTTGCGGTAAAACCCAATGAACTACTGTTATAACCATGAATAAAAAGAATACGTAATTTACGCAATTCTACATATTTTTGTGTCAGATAGGTGTATTCTGCCTGATAGCGTTTTACTCTGTTTAGGTCTTTATCGGTTGGAGCAGGTATGCGTGATAAATCCATATTGTTTTGTAAGTCATTGAGTTTCACTACTGTTGCAAGCAAGTCTTTACCAATAGCAACAATATATTCATCTCGAGAGGTAAAATTATGGTAATTGAGAAGATAAAGAGCCTTAGCAAGTTCTTGCTTTGCATGTATGGGGAGTTCTGCACCTGCTTCTTGTTCAAGGAGAGCCAACACTATTTCAACAGGATAAGGAGTATCTTCGCATACATCATGCAGATAGCCTGCAATCTTTTCTAACCAAGTTCTCCCTTGATTAGCTACGGCTGTTAGATGTCCGTCGAAATAACTAACACCTGCTTTATCTTTATGATTAGCATGTAAGCGTTTTGCAATGTTTGCAGCAGTGTTGATAAATATGTTGTATATTGACATGGATTTTAGATTATTATAAATATTATATTTTTTTATAGCTAAGTAATTCTTTCCCCTTTTCTGTCAAATAGTACTTTTGTTGTGGATGATTAGGTTGTTCAGGAAACACAAGAGCCACAAAACCTTGTTCGATAGACGGTTTTAGATAATCCTTTGTAAAGTGTCGCCGGTTTTTTAACTGTAATAAATCCATCATTTCCTTGGTTGAATAGATGTTTACGCCAATGGCTTTAACTAAAGTTTTTACTTGGTGGTACTTGGGTGGAGCTTGGGTGGAGCTTGGGTGGAGCTTGGGTGGTAATGGAAAATAAGTTTTATTTCACTATCTCCAATATGATATTCAGGTTCAGGTAAATTTGCCTTTTCACACTCACTCATCATCAGACCTATACCGCGTCCCCAACTTTCTAAAAATTCTATTAAAAAATAACGAACTGACATTTAACGCATTAACATCTTGTTAATTTTTGTAGAGACAGGGCATGCCCTGTCTCTGCATGCCCTGTCTCTGCATGCCCTGTCTCTACTGTAAAAATAAAAAAGGTTGCCGAAATATCTCGTACAACCTTTTTATTCGTTTGTGGGCGGTGAGGGATTCGAACCCCCGACCCCCTGGGTGTAAACCAGGTGC
>DAOOBP010000055.1:0-11851 GCA_035407925.1 Salinivirgaceae bacterium | reverse complement strand
GAATGTTTATGGTAAGTGGGATTAACTATTAATCAATTATGTTTCTGTTTTATCTATCTCTTGCGAATTATTGTTTTTATTTGAACCTGATTTTAAGCGACCCGCTTTTCGTAAAGCTTGGTCAATAATCCACTCTATCTGACCGTTTGCACTGCGAAACTCGTCTGCAGCCCACTTTTCAATGGCATTAAACTTTTCTTGATCAATCCGCAATACAAATGATTTTTTCTTAGACATCTCTCTATCTGTTAGTTAACAAGGTTTTAATTCTGGTTTTTTATAACTTGCTCTGTTTGTGCGTTTTAATAAAGCACGCTCTGCTTGTTTACCTTTGCAAAGCGTGCGGTGTCGAAAAAATTATTATTCTATTGATGTAAAGTTCCCGCGTTTATTACCGGTGAGGTAGATTCTTCAGAACATAGAACTACCATAAGATTACTGACCATAGCAGCTTTTTTATCGTCATCAAGCTCTATTATATGCTTTTCGGATAGTTGTTTTAATGCCAATTCAACCATTCCAACGGCGCCTTCGACAATTTTTTCACGAGCAGCGATAATCGCATCAGCCTGTTGGCGACGTAGCATAACAGCAGCTATTTCAGGCGAATAAGCTAAATAACTAATACGTGCTTCTACAATTTCAATTCCGGCAATACCAAGTCTTTCAGACATTTGATTTTCAAGAATATGGTTTATTTCGTCAGCGCTCGAACGTAAGGTTAGTTCTTTTTCTGAAACAGCGTTAGATGCATCATAGGCAAACATTCCTGCTACATGGCGCAATGCCGAGTCGCTTTGTATTTTTACAAAATTTTCGTAAGCCCTCATCTTTTCGTTCATTTTCATAACTGCACCGGCAGCGGGGTTACCAACTGCCATCGATGAGTTATCGATATTGAACGAAGCTTTGTATGTGTCGGTAATTCTCCATACAACTACAACGCCTATCATTATTGGGTTTCCAGTTTTGTCGTTAACTTTAATGGGGTCGGCGTCTAAGTTTCTGGCTCTTAGAGTTAATTTCTTTTTTACATAAAATGGATTTACCCAAAAGAAACCGTTCTGCTTTATAGTGCCATTATATTTTCCAAAAAACACCATAACTACAGCTTCGTTTGGCTCTATAATTACAAACCCAATTATTGAAAGAATTGCAAAGGCAATAAAAAATAATATTAACCCAATTATTGAGACAGTCATTAGGTTTTCGCTAATCGTTTCTGATATAGCTATGTTGTATATTCCATAAACAATAGCTATGAGCACAATAAGGACTATCAGTAACATTAATACTCCCGATGCTTTAAATCCTGTAAAATTTTCTTCTTTTTTCTTCATGATATTAAATTTATTGATTTGAATTGATATTAAAATAATATCACAAATATATCAAAATAATTTTTATATAACCAAATAAAAATCCTCTTTTTTGATAAAAAATGCTTAGTACATGAAAAAAAACAATTAATGATGCGTTGAGCGTGATGGTGTGAGAGATTTAGGTGTATAGATACAATGCATTGCGTCTGTACATTGAAAACATAGCCTGCGTGAACAATGCGACATACTCGGTCGCTGAGCTTGTATTTCGACAAGCTCAATAACCATCGAAGCGACCTTTCATTATAGGTAGCCTATGACTTTGGCTTCGACGGTTGTTGAGTATATCGAAACATAAACTCAGCCGACGTATCACAGTCACTGAACTTGTCGAAGAGTGGTCTTTAAGCGGAGTATTGAGGCTCTGCTCGATTAGCGAGTAAAACTATTTGTTACATGTTTTTCAAACCCTTCATTTACAATAATATACAAATAATTTTAAATTTTTGTCATGTACTTAGAAAAAAATGTTACAATATTGTTACGTATGGCATATATGATTGATATACGGTAATTTGTAAATATGTTTATTTTATTGGATTGTGTAATACAGATTGGATAACTACTATAGTACAAACTTCACTATCGTTTGTTTGAACTATGTATCTGTAGCATCGGTATTTACCATTGTAAAATTTAAAATAAAGATTGGACTATTTTTAAATTACAATTGGTATAAAAATCATTTTTATGCACAAGAAGTTGTAATAAAATACTATCTTTGAAAGTGTGATATTTATCGGTTTTAAAAATATCGATGCACCTTTAAATCAGTAAGTTCGTTATTTTACAATCCTTCGCGTTATGCTCAGAAAAATATTTTTATCAATAGTAGCTCTCTATATATATGGTATGGCAACAGCTCAGTACACTATATCTCCAAAAATAACTGAAATGCAGTGGGATAAGGGCTTTGGGGTTCGTCTCAAATTATCAAATGATTCTAATTATGTTTTTGATATTAAAGAGTTATATCATGCTACATCAAAGTCACATCAAAGTAGAGATCAGGTTATATACTATCCTGTAGGTTTTGGTCAGGATTTTATTGATCAGTTAAAAGAAAAGAAAATAGAGGATTCTATTCAAAATCAGCAAGATAAAAGTAAAAATACCACTCTTTGGTCAGCAATTCATCACACTGTTGGTGGTGGTTATGTCCATTTTGTCAACTGTATGCTATATGCCTTAGAAACTGGAATGCTTAAAGTTGACGCTCAATTACTTAAACGCCCTAAAAGCAACTGGAAACCCAAACCCATGACCGAATCGTACAAGCGCACTAAAAAGTGGGAATACTATGTTCCTACTACTCAAAAAGATGCAATTAAAGAGTATAAAATTAAGAAAAAAAATGGCGAACTACGTGATTTACAATCCGTACCTGAAGATTTTATTAAACTATTTTTATCGACTAATGACAGGGAGTATAAAGAGTTGTCAAAATCCTACAAAATTAAAGATAAAGCAAAAATAGATTTAATACGCATTTTGGTTGCTTCGAATTACTTAGGAGAAGTTCCTATTAATTACATAAGAAGTGCAGTAATTTCAGCTGTAACGCTATACTCTTCTAATCAATTACCTTCCGTTGTTATTATGGAAGATTTTAATGCAGCTGTTGCAATGACTCTTAACGAAAATGGATATAAGGTTGAAAAAATTGTTTTTAATGATGCAGAAAATCTTTCGCAGGAGGAGGAAAATGAGCGAAAAGATAAAATTTCAGCAGTTATTCATAGTATAAATGAAATAAATCGACAAATTTTTCAAAAAAGTTTACAAAATTATTACAAACGATAACTTCAACATTATCAGTGTTTTGAGATTATATTGCTTTGATAATGATAGTGTGATAAAGTCGAAAAACGCAAATCTTAGCAAATTATTAACACATTTAGTGTTGCATAGTAATGATTTTATTCTCAAATTTGCTTTTAATAAAAACCAATTAATGTATAGATATGAAAGTAAAAAATGTAATTTTAGCAGTGGTACTTGCAGTTTCTGTAGCAGGAATGTACAGTTGCGGACCAAAAGCGACTACCTCAAGTGGTAGCGAATTTAAAGAAATTACCGTACCTTGTCAAGATAAAGGGTATTCAGATGCAATGAATTTCCGCGCAACCGGTATGGGAACAAGTATGAACATGGCAACATCAAAAGACAAAGCTCTTTTTAATGCCAAAACACGTATGGCTGGTTTAATTGAATCAACAGTTAAAGCAGTAACAGAGCAATACACCAACGAAATTGATGTAGGTGATAAAAAAGAATTTCAACAAAGTTTTGAACAAATGGCTCGTGATGTTACAAAACGCACTCTCGTTGAAGTGACAATTATTTGTGAAAAAACAGGAAAAAATCAAAAAGGCGAATTTGAAACTTATATCGCATTGGAAGTTACAAAAGATGCAATTTACAACGGTGTTAATAACGGTATAAGTAAAGATCAAAAACTTGAGTTGAAATATAACCAAATGAAGTTTAAAGAAAAATTCGACGAGGAGATGGAAAAATTAGAACGCGAAGGAAGATAGTTTAATGCTAAAAATCGGTAATCGCTTTGCGGTTACCGATTTTTTTGTTTTAATAATTGTAATTAAATTAAAAATTATGAAGAATGTATTGTGTTTTATTTTGTTTTTTGTTTTTGTGTGTGGTGTAATACCCGCAAATGCAGGCATTACTAAAGTAAATGATTCAAAACAAAAAGTTAAAACAATAGACAAAGATAAAAGGAAAAAACCTGATTGGATTAATTCTATTAAAAAAGATTATATAATTGTTACGGGTTCAGGAGCTACACTTGAAGCATCACAAGAGAACGCTTTATTAAAGGTAAAAGAAAATATTGTAAGATCGGTTGCCGAAAATGTTAAAGTATCTTCGGAAATGACTACCAAAGAAGATATGGGTACTAATGTCAACAATTTTTTCCAAAGTTTCGAGCAAACGACACAGACACAAACAGCCGAGATGGATTTTATAAAGGGAATTGGTATTAACAAAGCTGAAGATTATTGGTGGGAGAAAGTTCAAGCTGGCAATAATATAACATTCTATTACTATTTGTTGTACCCCTTTAGTGAAATGGAACTTCGCAAATTAGTGATGGCTTTTGAGAAAGCTGATAGAGAGTTAACCGAACAATTAGAAGAGATATTAAACCGAATTGAAAATGTACTCGTTGTAGAAGATATGGAGAGTGATGCAACAACACTCACCAAACTTAAAGACAAATTTGTTGATCAACGAAAAGCAAAAGCAGAAGTGGGAATTGAGCAAATTAAATCACGCATAAAATCAATAAACATTGTGCCAGTCTTTAATACTTTAGGCTCTTTAGAATACGAATTGAAAATAGGACAACAAGTTGTTACCACGAATAAAAAACCACGTGCCACAAGTCCAACAAAATGTGCCATAGTTAATGGAATCGAGCCTTCGAGAACAGGTTGGATTTTAACTTACGATGCTAAGAATTGTTACAACGACCCCAATAATTTGATTAAAGTTGAGCATTCATTCAAATACGGCAAAGTAACTCACGACTTTTATTTCGATATAAACGAAGGTAAAGTCGAGGTCTATATGCATGCGCCAATAATGATTTCCGCGACCGAAACAGATGATACGAAAGTTTTAACAGGAAAAGTTACTTTCACTCTTTCAAATAAATTTGGAGGTTCTTTTATGGTCGATAGAATCGTACTTAATTACGCGAAAGCTGCACCAATAGTTTTCGATAATATTGGCAAAACGCTTATTGGAAAAGGCGACCACTCGATTATTTTAGACCTTCCAATAGAATTAGACAAGGCAACTTATTCAAGCAAAATAGCGCCACTTGTAGATGGTTTCATATATTACAACGTAAAAGGCGAACAAAAAACTTATAAGCTATATCAAAACAAGATTACCACAACATGGTAATAATCAGCAGTTTAGTGTAAGTAAGGCGACCTTTTTTGTATGGTCGCCTTATTTTTTTATTTGAATTTACTTTGCTTAGGGAGATTTTAGGAAAGAAAAGCACTATATTGCACAAAAATAAAGTTAGAAGTCGGAAGATGGAAGTCAAAAATCTGTGTAAAATCCGTTAAATCTGTGTGTTCTGTGTTCCAAAATCCGAAATCCGAAATCCAAATAAATCTGTGTAAAATCCGTTAAATCTGCGTATTCTGTGTTCCCAAATCCGAAATCACATTATATGTTCTGATAATCCAGAAAGCCAACAAGCCAAAATTTTAGTTTTTATGTCTGGAAATACCAAAAAAGTCTCTCTGTTTGTAGCCTTTATTCCAATAATAGTTTTAATCATCCTATTATCCTTAAATGTTTACTTTTTTGGAGATGACACTTTAAGCGGTTCAAATCAAATGGCATTGTTGCTTTCGGCTGCCGTTGCTGCAATAATTGCACTTCGTTTAAAATACAAATGGATAAGCATACAAGAACAAATTGTTAAAAGCATTACTGCGGCGCTCCCCGCAATACTTATATTGCTTATGATTGGAGCTTTAGCTGGAACATGGATGTTAAGTGGAGTTGTTCCTGCCATGATTTATTATGGACTAAAGTTATTGCATCCATCAATATTTTTATTTGCAACGGTAGTTATTTGTTGTTTGGTTTCTCTTGCAACCGGAAGTTCATGGTCAACTGTGGCAACCATAGGAGTTGCTTTGCTTGGAATAGGGAATGCATTAGGCTTTAGCGCAGGTTTGGTAGCTGGAGCAATAATATCCGGAGCATATTTCGGAGATAAAATGTCCCCACTCTCCGATACAACAAACTTAGCTCCAGCAATGGCTGGAACAGACTTGTTTACACATATTAGATATATGTCAATAACAACTACACCAACGATTTTAATCACATTAATAATATTTTTGATTATTGGATTTACGGGAGGCGAAAACTATTCGGAAATAGGAGTTGAACAAACGTTAAATACGATAAACTCGACATTCAATATTTCACCAATACTTTTTATTGTTCCTATAGTGTTAATTGTTATGATATTAAAAAAAGCAATGCCTCTGCCCGCACTGTTTATTGCTACAGTTTTGGGAGGAGTATTTGCAGTAATATTTCAGCCACAAATAGTAAAACAGATTGCAGATATTTCAACTAACTACGCCACACAGTCGTATATTGCAGTTATAAAAAGCATGTTTGGTGATGTGTCGATAGCAACAGACGACCCGAGTGTAAGTAATTTGCTATCTACCAGAGGAATGCACGGTATGCTAAACACTATTTGGTTGATTATTACGGCAATGGTTTTTGGTGGTGTTATGGAGGCATGTGGACTATTGGAGCGAATATCTTTTTCAATAATTCAGTATGCAAAAACAACTACATCGCTCGTTGCATCGACAGTTGTAACGTGTCTGTTTTTTAATGTAACTGCTTCTGATCAATATTTAGCTATTGTCGTACCCGGAAAAATGTTTGCAAAAACATATCGCAAACGCGGATTGAAACCTGAACTACTTAGCCGTACACTTGAAGATTCAGGAACAGTTACCTCCGTATTGGTTCCATGGAATACCTGTGGAGCAACACAATCTGTTGTTTTAGGTGTACCGGTCTTAACTTTTTTGCCATACGCCTTTTTTAATATTATAAGCCCCATAATGTCGATAATTATTGCATCTTTGAATTTCAAAATTAGACGCTATTCAAAAGAAGAAATGATAGAAATTGAATGCGAAAAAACTGAAAATTAGTAGCTTTGTGTTTTCAAAATATAGTATAAACCTTAATTAATGCGATATGAAGAATTATAAATATCTCTTGATTGTAACACTTTTAATACCATTAACAGGTATCGCACAAAGTGTTATATCTCCTCGTTTAGAGAGTGTTATGAATGAAAATAAGGGAAAGATTGTTCAAGCCATTTTCAGATTGTCAGAACAGTGGAATGCCGACAGTGCATTAGCAATTTATTCCCAACAAAAAATTACTGCTTCGCAACAGGCTAAACAAGTTGTAATATCGTGTGAAAGATTTACCAAACAAAAGCAACAAAGTTTTTTACAAGCTATTGAAGATGTAAAATCATCGGGCGCAAAAATTCAAAAAGTATATCCATTTAAGACAGCTAACTTGATTGCTGTATGGGCTAATGAGATAACAATAAGAACCTTAGCTAATCATCAAGATGTAAGTTATGTTTATTATGATCACTCAGATTACAAATTATTACCTTCATATAAAGGGGAGACAGTCGATTCGAAATCTCTCGCAACATCGGGAATAATTGCCATACAGGCTCGTAAAATGTGGGCGCTTGGATATACCGGTCGTGGAAGAAAAGCTCTGGGAGTTGATACTGGCGTTAATACTCAACACCCATCAATTGCAAAAAGATTTTTAGGAGACTATGCACCACTAAGTGAAAGCTTTTACAGTTATAACAACGTAACACCTGTAGATATTGCTAACTCAAGCCACGGTACCCACACAATTGCAACTGTTTTGGGAAGAACAACAAACAATGGAGACACAATAGGCATAGCCTATAATGCCTACTATATGGTTTCTGACCCGATTGTAAGCATAACAAGTGAAATAAGACGTATGAGTGAAATATTAGAGTGCTTTGAATGGGCTTTAAATCCCGATGGAAACCCCGAAACAACAAACGATATTCCTGATGTGATAACAAACTCATGGGGATTAACAAATACGGGTAATATTGAAGATTGCGATTTGCCGGAAATGTTGGTATTCAATGCTATAGAGGCTGCTGGAGTAGCAGTGGTTTTTTCCGCTGGAAATGATGGTCCTGGAGCTGGCACTATAGGTATTCCTGCAAATATTTCACGAAGCACAACAAATATATTTAGTGTTGGTGCAGTTGATGCAAATAATCAAACATGGCCCATAGCAAGCTTTTCCAGCCGAGGACCTACAAATTGCCCAGCAGAACCGGGTACACCATTGCATATTAAACCAGAAGTAGTGGCTCCTGGAGTGAACGTTCATTCGGCTCAAGGTCTCAATGCCTATGGTACACTTTCCGGTACCAGTATGGCTGCGCCTCACGTAGCCGGTGCAGTTTTGTTGCTAAAAGAGGCTTTCCCCGATATTACAGGAACAGAGATACTTATGGCGCTTTATGAAACCTGTACAGATTTGGGAGAAGTAGGTGAGGATAATACTTTTGGGCGTGGAATGATTAATGTTTGGGCGGCTTTTCAATATTTATCGCAGTCTTACATACCCGCTGAACCACCTACTGGTGGCGATATCAAGATAAGCGCTACTGCATTGTTTGAAAATATTGAAAACGATACAATTATTTCTACCAATATTAATATAGAAAACACTGGAACGGCAGACGTTAATATAGAAAAGTTTGATGTTACAATTAATGATCAACCATTTACAAAAGATACGTCTATTACAGTAACTGTGGGTAGTGTGAACAGTGTTAATATAAAATTTTCAATCGCAGAGTTGCCACAAAATCTGTATTATGATATAATTATTTATGTTAAAACCGCTATAGGAAGCGATATCGATACAATAAACAACAGAACGACACTATCTTTAGCTAAATCATATTTTGTCTCTTTGCCATATACAGAAAACTTCGAAAATGCTGATTTTGATTTGAGAGGAGCAAAAGTAATTATAAAAAATCCAGACAATGCCTTTACGTGGCGTTCAGATACTGTTCCTCGATTTAATGGAGGTATGCAGTCAGCTACAATGAAATTCAGATTTTATACCAATCTGTTACAGAGAGATATAATGGAGCTTTTCCCAATTGAAGTAGGAGATGCCAGTGAGCTTAAACTTGGTTTTAAATATGCTTACGCAATAAAATCGATTTTTGCAAAAGATACACTTTATGTTTTAGTATCAACAGACGGAATTAACTATAACGACACTGTTTTGATGAAAACCGGCGAAAGCCTTGCAACAGTTAAGGGCTGGTATTATTCAAGACTGTTTGTCCCTGACACACCAGATAAGTGGAAATATGCAAACGTAGATTTATCACAGTTTATTGAAGCTGAGAATATTTGGATTAGATTTGAGACTGTTAATGGCAATGGAAATGATCTGTTTATTGATGATATTGCCGTTTATGAAGGGGACGATCCGTTACCTATTGATAATGAAACCTTATCGGCAAGTGCGCAACAGTTAATTTTATATCCCAATCCAGCTAAATCGATAGTAAATATTATGTTTTCGCACGGTGTTAATGATTGCAACATAAGAGTTTTTGATTTATCAGGTCGTGAAATACCCGTTTACTTTGATTTTACTTCCAGCAACGAAGTGCAAGTAAAACTACCACAACTACGCAACGGAATTTATTTAATAGAAGTTGTTTACGATAATGAAGTTAAAACATTGAGATTTATTGTAAATTAAATGATATAAAATGGATAATTTGCAAAAGGAGTTTATTTTTGGAATAAGAGCTGTAATTGAGGCTATTGAGAGTGGTAAATCAATTGATAAAGTGTTGGTAAAGACAGGCTTAAGTGGTGAGTTGGTGAAAGATTTGTACAAATCAATTTCCGATTATAAAATCCCAATGCAGCATGTACCAGTTGAAAAAATAGAAAGAGTAACTAAAAAGAATCATCAAGGAGTTTTAGCATTTCTGTCAGCAGTAGAGTTTTATGATGTATTTACAATTGTGAGTAATCTGTTTCAACAAGGGAAGATACCCTTTATCGTTATTTTAGACCAAATTACCGATGTTCGCAATTTAGGTTCAATAGTACGTTCAGCAGAGTGTGCGGGTGTGCATGCTTTGCTTGTCCCAACTAAAGGCTCGGCACGTATAGGAGCCGATGCGGCTAAAACATCGGCTGGGGCGTTATATCATTTACCTATCTGTAGAACAACATCACTGATTAATACAATTAAAGAGTTGAAACAGTTTGGATTACAAATAGTTTGTGCTACTGAGAAAGCTAACGGAACATATACCGATATCGACATGACTGTGCCATTGGCATTAGTATTAGGTTCAGAGGAAACAGGAATATCAAATGATGTTTTACGTATAGGTGATAGCTTTGCCCGTATTCCGATAATGGGAAAAATAGGATCATTGAACGTATCTAATGCAGCCTCTGTGTTAATGTATGAGGTTGTACGTCAGCGATTAAAGTGATATTTATTTTGTGTGAGACTCACATGGCAACCTTTTATTAAGGTACAAGGCGAAGGCGACGCATTAGGTCGCTGAGCCTGTCGAAGCGGTGCACTGAGCCAAGTCGAAGTGTGAGTGAAGCGTTGTACTTAGCGTAGCCGCTCTGCACTGAGCGAAGCCGAAGTAAGAAAGGTGCAAGTAGAAAGATGGTTGGTGGATGGTAAAAAAACGGCTGTGCATCGAGCGGAGTCTAAGTGCACCGCAAACTTTCGACTTTCTCCTTGCAACCTTTATTTCCCTGTTTTACAGCATAATATTTATGCTTGTCACATCAATAAGTAGTATTTTGGTCAAAAAAAAACCAACATATAACGCTTAAAACAAAAAAAAAACATATATTGCGTTGGAATTGTCAGTGTAACGAATAAATTATCAAAATGATATGATAGCAAATTACATTTCCGAACTATTAGAAACGAATAACAGAGTTATTGTTCCCGATTTTGGAGCCTTTATGGTAAAGCTTGAGGCAGGAAAAAGAAAGGTAACTTTTAACGACTTTTTAAAGTACAACGATGGTTTGTTGATAAATCACGTTGCGTCAAAAGAAAAAATTTCAAAAGACGATGCTTTCAAAAAGGTTAGAGAATTTGCAAAAGAACTTATAGCAGCATTAAAAACTAATCAAAAGTTTCCTATAGCTTCAATAGGCTCTTTAGTTAGAGACGAAAGAGGAGGGATTCAATTTGTTCCTGGTGATGAAAGTCAAACAGAAACCCCTGTAAAAGAGGAGGCGGGAAAAACTCCGGCGGAATCACAGAAGGTACAAGATGAACCTGTAAAACTTATTGAGAAAGCTGAAGACAAAACAGAGGAGAAACCACCTGTTGTGCCACCCACAGCACAAGGTAAGTCAACTACGCCAACTCCTCAAGCAACTCAAGTAAAACCAGGAGCGCCTGTTCCTCCAACGCAACAAGCAAAGCCAACAGTTAAACCTGGAACACCTCCACCGCCTCCAGGCAGAGGACCTACTACCACTAAAAAACCAAAAGGGAAAAACAAAACAGCTACAGTATTGATTGTAATTGGAATTATTGTTGTTTTAGGCGTCGCTGGTGGATTGTTTTACTTAAATTATGATGAGTGGACAGGTAAAGCTGAAAGAGAGAGACTTGCACAAGAGAAGATAGAAGAAGAGAAAAGAAGAGAGCTTGAGCTTCTAGCGCAAGCAGAAAAAGAGAAAGAGGCACAGAGAATTCAAGATAGCATTAGAGCAGAAGAGGAAGCTGCAAAACAAAAACTTTTAAATCAGAAAAAATACTATTTG
>DAOOBP010000054.1:3130-12763 GCA_035407925.1 Salinivirgaceae bacterium | reverse complement strand
AACCCTTCATTTACAATAATGTACAAATAATTTTAAATTTTTGTCATGTACTTAGTATTGTCACAATAAATGCAAATTCATTAATAAAAATGAACTTTTGACGTTTGTTTTTGTTTAAAAGTTACAAAATAAGCTCATGTCTATAAAACCTCCAATATGGTAAATTTATGGAAAATATATCACTTGCAATTTGATTACAGAATTTAGCCGTTTTTTTTAATAATAAATGTTATTTTTGCAAATATGTCATACTTCAATAGTTATGGAAAATAAAGAAACAAGAGACATTGTAAAAGATATTTTTACCAGTTATTTAGAGAATAACGGTTATCGTAAAACACAAGAACGCTACGCAATTGTTGACACTATATATTCTCATAATGGTCATTTTGATGTTGAATCGCTATATGCAGAGATGAAAAACAAGAACTATCGTGTAAGTCGTGCAACAATATACAATACCATTGATTTAATGGCTGATGCTAATATCTTGATAAAACATCAATTCGGTGATGGCGTAACACAGTTCGAGCGTGTTTTTAACTACAAACAACACGACCACATGATTTGCACCAATTGCGGTAAAGTTATCGAATTTTTCGATTCCAGAGTTGATGAAATAAAAGATTCTGTATCAAGCTTATACGAATTTAATATTAATTCGCATGTGCTGTACTTTCATGGTGTTTGTAAAGAGTGTCAGGAAAAATAGCGAAAATTAACTGTAGTATCCACTTATTAAATGTGATACTGTATGGCAAACAAATTGCTTAATATATTCTACTTTGCAAAAACTAAAAACTGTTTTATCTCTATTTTGATATTTTTTTCTTTTTTAGGTGATATTTTCGGTCAAATAAACATAAAAATCACTGCACGTGTTGATACAACCAATGTAGAAATAAAAAGTGTATATAACCTGTGGGTCAACTATTTAAACTCTCGTCCCGACTCTGTTTATGTAAATCCATTTTGGCTTCCAAGCGAGGTTGAATATTATTTTAATGCTGGCATGCCTAGTTTTGATATGGCTGCAATGTTTATGTTTCGCGGTTATGATTCATCAAATCAATTTTTAGAAATATATAAACCCACGGTATTGTCAATCGAGAAGCACGTTATTAAGTCAGAAGAGGCTTTTGTAATCAAAACACTGTTTTACAGTAATAAATATGCGGAACACCCAACTTATTCAAAGTTCAATCCACCGTATATTACAAAGTACTATTGTACAAAAAAGAACGGCGCTTTTTATCTATGCAACGCTATTGACTACGAAACAGCCTACTGGAACAGATACGAAGTAGGTTTTATAACCTATATATGCCATCCTAGTATTACTTTTGATGCAGATGAAGCAAACGCTGCTTTAACATTTTGTAATGATATAGTTAAACAATATAATCTACAAGACCCTTCTCGCATTAGCTTTTTTATAGCTCCAGACGAATCTGTGATGGGAAATTTGTACAATTTTGAATATTGGTTGTCATATTCAACAGGTATGGCACATACACCAATAAATCGTATAGTGCTCACGTACCCAATATTTTGCCACAAACACGAATTGGCGCATCTCTTATTTGTTTCTGAAGAGTGGAACACCAAAGGTCGTCCTTTTATTGTTAATGAAGGATTAGCGACATTTATTGGAGGTTCAAGTAAAACAGCTCCTTTTGAGGAAGAGCTACAAGAATTTTCAAAACAGATACAAGATACAGTTATCACGTTAGATGATATTTTAAGCCAGAGATATGTCTATCCTAATCCCTATTATAACCACCCAATTTATATGGTTGGTGGCTTTATTTTTAAGTTAGTTTACGAAAAACATAAAGAAGAAGGTGTTCTTAAACTATTTGGATGTGGAAGAAAACAGGAGGATTTCCAAACCGTAATTGAAGCGTTGTTTGATATGCCATATAATGAGTTTGAGATGTACATAATCCAGCAACTTAAGAAGATTACACATTGACACTCAGAGTTTTAACAAGACAAAGCCAACTATTTATCTATGATTCTGTTGGTTTTTTATTGAAATACTATAATTTTCAATTTATTTTGGGCAACCGTGAGAGTTGCACCAACTTTTAATTCCCGACTTGTCCAAATTAGGGTTTGGCATTAATACCGATTGGACATCTACTATAGTCAAAACTTCATTATCGTTTGTTTGTACTATGTATCTGTAACATCGGTATTTACAATTGTAAAATTTAAAAAAGATTGGACTATTTTAAAATTACAATTGGTATAATAAATTTATTGGATATATTTGTTTTATAGAATAAACTTACCTACTTTTGTATAAAGTTTATTTTATAATGTAAATTTATTGTAAAATCAAAAATCTTTATCTTATAAGATAAAGATATGCAAAATAGTATTAAATATCGTCCCTATTACTTTTCTAAAATTGAGCCTTTTATCAACGACAGATTGATAAAAGTCCTTGTAGGACAACGCCGAGTAGGCAAAAGCTATATTTTAAAGCAGGTTAGCCAAGAGATTTTTATCTCGCAATCCCGATGCCCAAATTCTGTTTATTGATAAGGAAAAATATGAGTTTGACCCTATCAAAGACTACAAGGATTTGATAGCCTATATTCAGGGAAATACTGATCTACAAAAGAAAACCTATCTTTTTATTGACGAGGTGCAGGAGATTGAGCGCTACGAACTCTTCAATCCGGCGGAAATTTCGATATTTATTGTACGGTTAGCAATGCAAAACTGTTGTCGGGCGAGTTGGCAACCACTTTAGCAGGGCGGTATATTCAGTTTCATATTCATTCGCTCACCTACAAAGAGTTTTTAGACTTTCACGAACTATCGGCTTCCAACAAAACTTTGTACGATTATATAAAATATGGTGGAATGCCTCATCTTGTCAATCTGCGGAGAGATGAGGAAGTGTATTACGAATATCTTAAAAACATTTACGATAGCATTATTCTGCGCGATATTGTGGCTCGATACAATATTCGGAATGTACATTTTCTACATAATTTGATTGAATTTTTGGCTGACAATATCGGCAGTATTGTTTCCGCTAAAAAGATTAGCGATTATCTTAAATCGCAGCAAATCAGTATTATGCCACAAACAGTTTTAGATTATTTGGTCTATTTAGAGTCGGTTTTTTACGTCGAGAGAGTAAAAAGAAAGAAGGTAGGAGGGAAGAAGATTTTTGAAATAGGCGACAAGTTTTACTTTGAGGATTTAGGAATGCGTCACGCAATTATTCCATTCCAGCAGAAAGATATAAATAAGGTACTCGAAAACTTAGTGTTCCATCATTTGCGTGCTAATGGATACAGAGTTTTTGTTGGAAAAATTGGTAATCACGAGGTGGATTTTATTGCCAAAAAACAGGAAAAAACCGTATATATTCAAGTCGCATATATAATTATTGACGAAAAAACTCACGAACGTGAATTTGAAAATCTCTTGAAAATACCAGATAACAATCCCAAATATGTTATTTCGATAGACGAATTTGCAGAAAACAGTTACAAGGGAATATTTCACTGGTCGATTTTAAAGTTTTTGTTGGAGTTTGAATAAGCTGTGCCAAAAACAATTGAGTAAAAAGAAGCAAGGCGCAAGATACAAGTAAAAACACTTTCCTCACTTGCACACTTCGGCTCTGCTCACACTTCGACACTTCGACTTCGCCCAGTGCAACGCTTCGCTCAGTGAAACGCTTCACTCAGTGCAACGCTCCGCTCAGCTATCAAGTGCATCGCCTTTTCCCTTGTACCTTGCACCTTGTACCTTTTCCCTTCTAATTTCAAATATCTATTACCTAAAAATTTATGGTTTGGGCTTAAACGCAAAATCCGAAATGGGTAACTTTTCTTTCTGCTGCATTAATTCGGTAAATAAAAATGAGTAATAGAGTGGAATATTTAAAAGTCCTTCGTTATATTCTAAGTCTTTGAGCGAAAAGCGAATGCTTATTTTAGGATTATATTTTTCACGGAAAATTCTCAAACTTTGGGCATTTACCTGCTTGCCAGATTTTACTTCAATCGGATAGATAGCATTTTCGTCTGAAATAATAAAATCGAGTTCACTTCTCCCCTTTGGCTGATTTGGATTGTTGGCGTTGTTTACCCAGTAGTATGATTCGTTAAAACCCATAGATCGCAATTGTTGTAAGACATAATTCTCGGCAAAAGCACCGCCAAAATTTGACCAGATATTATCATCTCCAATTACAAACGAGGTGGGCAAATTTGCTAACTGTCTCAACACTCCAACGTCTAAAGCATAAATTTTAAAATCTGTGGTGTTTGCATAAAAAGAGAGAGGCAATTTATTGCCGTGAGCAGTGAGGTTAACTTTATAAATCAATCCTGCATCAAGTAGCCAGTCAAGTGCAAAAGCATAATCGCGTCCGCGAGCAGAGGGTTCAATGGTTTTGTAAAAAAATTTATGATTCTGTTTGGCGAACTGGAGTGGTACGCTTTGCCACAAATTCCCGATTCGGCGGGATTCCGCATTACTTGTATGTTTGCTAAAGTCATCTTTGTAGTCTGCAAGAATATTTTTTAGGATTATCTCCACAATACTGTGATTTTTGTTTTCAATCCATTCTGATACAACAGCAGGCATTCCGCCTATTGCGAGATATTGCTGAAAAACATCTTTGAAACCGCTTGTTATTAGTGGTCTTTTTAACTGTTGTATTGAGTTACGAGCTTCTGCTGTTTGATTTTGCATATTGTTCGCCCAACAAAACTCCTCGAAATCCATTGGATGCAAACGTAATCTGCAAACTTTTCCAACTGGGAACGATGTTCCGCTGTGTAAAGCAATGCCGAGCAAACTTCCTGTAGCTGCAATATAATATTCAGGCGCATCTTCGGCAAAATATTTTAATGAGGTTAAAGCACGAGGAACTTCCTGAATTTCATCAAAAATTATCAGGGTATCATCTTGATTTATAGGAATGTTAAATTTCAAAGACAAATAGTTAATAATCCGTTGAGGTTCAATATTCCCTTCAAATAAATTGATTAACTCTGAATCTGCTCTTTCAAAATTAACATGTACTACTTTTTCGAACTCTTTTTCACCAAAAAGCTTTTTCAAAAGATATGTTTTACCAACCTGACGTGCGCCTTCAAGCAGTAGTGGCAGGCGCTTTTTGTTGTTTTTCCATGCTAACAATTGTTCTAATAATTTTCTTTGCATAATCTTATGGTTTTACAGTAGATGCAAATATATGGAAATTTACCACATTATTGGTACTAAAAATGTGTTTTTTTACACTTTTATTAGAGCAGTGTTATGAAATTGGAAATTAGTGATGCACTGAGCGAAGCGTTGTTCATTGCTTTTCCCTTGCACCTATCTCAAACGGATACCTAACATCAGCCAAAAACAACCCCTTAGCCTCAACAGACTCACCCGCTTTGCATCTATCGTGCTTATTTACAATTGAATAGAACTCGTCCAAACTGATCTTCTTCTCTCCAACGTCAAACAGAGTCCCCACAATCGCCCTGACCATATTCCTTAGAAAGCGGTCGGCGGTTATTCTAAAGAAGTATTGCGAGCTGTTTATTTGGTGCCATTGTGCTTCGGTAACCTTACAGATAGTGGTTTTATTATCACTTCCCGCTTTACAAAAACTGCTAAAATCTGAGACCTGTAGCAGATACATTGCAGCCTCGTTCATCAAATCGAAATCGGTTGGCTGATAGCGATAGCTCATAAATTTCTCGGTAAACGGATTTTTTTGCGTATCAATGTAGTAGTGATAAGTCCTTGAAACAGCATCGTATCGGGCGTGCGCATTGCTATCGACACTAAAAATATCATAAACAACAATATCGTTTGGCAACATTTTGTTTAGTCTGTAAACCATATTTTCGCAATCTTCGATTTCTTCAACAGTGTCGAAATGAGCGTAATACACCAATGCGTGTACACCAGTGTCCGTTCTGCCGGCGCCCACAATATCGGTTTCCGTGCGTAACAGTTTTGACATCCGTTCGCTGAGAACCTCTTGTACAGTCACCGCATTTGGCTGTTTTTGCCACCCGAAATAGTTAGTTCCGCAGAAAGCAAGTTTTATAAAATATCGCATTTCAGTTAAAATTCAGTTAAAGTTTACACTCAAATTAAACCAAACATCAACAAAGCTCGTTACCTTTGTACAAAATTAGAAATTAGAAGTTAGAAATTAGAAATTGAAAATACGAAATCTGAAACAAGAAATCTGTGTAAATCCGTTTAATCTGTGTTTTCTGTGTTCCAAATCCGTATTTTCTGTGTTCCAAAACCCGAAATTTAAACGCAAATTTAAACTTAACTTTTATAAATATGAATTCGACAGTTGATATTCGTGAACTAAATGAACGTATAAAATTAGAGAGCGCATTTACTGAGCTTATTATTCTGGAAATGAATAAGGTAATCGTTGGGCAAAAGAAATTGGTCGAGAGCCTTTTAATTGGCTTGTTGTCCGATGGACATATTTTGTTAGAAGGTGTGCCAGGATTAGCCAAAACATTGGCAATTAGCACATTGGCTCAAACAGTTGATGCTGGTTTTAACCGCATTCAATTTACTCCCGACCTTTTGCCTGCAGACGTTATCGGTACAATGATATACAGTCAAAAGAAAGAGACTTTTGAGGTAAAAAAAGGACCTGTTTTCACAAATTTTGTTTTAGCTGATGAGATTAATCGTGCGCCTGCTAAAGTTCAGAGCGCTTTGCTTGAAGCTATGCAGGAGAAGCAGGTAACAATTGGCGATACAACGCATAAACTTCCAAATCCGTTTTTGGTATTGGCAACGCAGAACCCAATTGAGCAAGAGGGAACATATCCGCTACCAGAGGCGCAAATGGACCGTTTTATGCTCAAAGCAGTTGTCGATTATCCCGCAATAGAGGAGGAGAAGCTGATAATGCGACAAAACTTATTGAAAGAGTATCCTAAAGCTAACAGAGTAGTTACAGCTGACGAGATTGTTAAGGCTCGCGATGTTGTAAAAGAGGTCTATTTAGACGAAAAAATTGAGAAGTATATTGTTGATATTGTGTTTGCTACACGATTTCCAGACCAATATAAATTGCCAGAGCTAAAAGAGATGATCTTTTATGGAGGCTCTCCTCGTGCAAGTATCAGTATGGCTCGCGCTGCAAAAGCTTATGCTTTTATCAAACGCCGTGGATATGTGATTCCAGAAGATATCAGAAGCGTGTGCCACGATGTTTTAAGACACAGAATAGGTGTTACATATCAAGCTGAAGCAGAGAATATTACCTCTGAGGATATTATTGATCAAGTGCTAAATACAATTGAGGTGCCATAGTGGTTAATTTCAGTTTTTAGTTAAGAAAAATTACGAACACTTAAATTAAGTACTTTGCAAACAAGTGATTTATTAAAAAAAGTCCGCAAGATTGAGATTAAAACACGAGGTCTTACTCGACAGGTTTTTGCCGGTAGATATCATTCCGCATTTAAGGGGCGAGGGATGACATTTAGCGAGGTTCGCGAATATCAATACGGCGACCCAATTCGGGATATAGACTGGAACGTCACGGCTCGTTTCAATCATCCATACGTAAAGGTTTTTGAAGAGGAACGCGAGTTAACCGTAATGTTGATTGTCGATTTAAGCGGCTCGCGCAACTTCGGTTCCAACAGTATAATGAAGCGTGATTTGATGACCGAACTTGCAGCTGTACTATCGTTCTCGGCAATTCAAAATAACGATAAAGTTGGAGTTATTTTCTTTACAAACAAGATAGAGAAATTTATTCCACCTAAAAAAGGACGTACACATATATTGCGGATTATCACCGAGTTACTAACTTTTGAACCCGAAGAGCAGGGAACCGATATTAACAATGCGTTGGAGTTTTTCACCGGAGCAATAAAAAAGCGTTGCACAGCCTTTCTTATATCCGATTTTATTGGTACAGGCTACGAACGCTCCATGATGATTGCCAACAGCAAGCACGATTTAGTTGCTCTACGGATTAGCGATCCGCTTGAAGACGCCCTGCCTAACGTTGGTTTAATCAGGATGTTAGATGCTGAAACCAACCAAGAGTTTTGGGTAGATACTGCAAGGGCTAAAAACCGCGAACTATACAGGCAGTGGAAAGAAGAATTGGCGAAATATTTTTCAAAATCGGTTACACGCAGTGGAGTTGATACAGTCGATATCAGAACAAACGAAGATTATGTAATACCCTTGATGAAGATGTTTAAAATGCGTTCGATGTAAACAGGGAGGACAATACGGCAGTCGTATAGATTTTAAGAATTACTAAATAGTTGAATATGAGAATTATATATAAGATATTTTTACTGATATTGCTATCAATATTTGTGGCAGAGAGTCGTGCGCAGATGCCACAGGCAAAGGCAGATTTAGATACTACACTGCTTCTTATTGGCGACCACGTTACCCTGCAAATTGATGTTGAGGGCTACGACTCAGCATTTGTCCAATTTCCTGTTTATACCGATACAATTATCAAGAACGTCGAGATTCTTAAAGATTTACCATTTGACACAATTGATGATAATGGGCGTTCAATAATCAGAAAACGTTATGTGTTAACGTCTTTCGATAGTGGATACTATTACATTAACCCCATTGCTGTGATGTTGCGCCACAAATCGAATGCGGTTGATACGATTTACACTAATCCACTCTTTTTTGGTGTACAAACAATCCAAATTGATAGCGCAGAAACAAGAGTAGCAGATATAAAATTACCGTTAGATACTCCACTGACTATCAAGGAGTTCTTTCATGAGTATATGCCTTATTTGATAATAATAGTTATAGCTTTAATTATTGTCTTTTTGGTTCTTTGGCTATTGAAAAGCCGTAAGAGAAAAGTAGTTGAAATAGTTGAGGAGATTCCCAAGGAGGAGGCTCACGTTTATGCGTTGCGCGAACTCGATTTGCTCTCCGAGAAGAAATATTGGCAAAGAGGGCAGATAAAAGACTACTATTCAAAACTTTCTGAAATCCTAAGACGATACCTTGAGCTACGATACGAGATAATGGCTCTTGAAAGCTCCACAACCGATATATCGCAGATATTAAAGGTTAAAAAGGTAATCGAAAAAGAGTTACAAACAAAATTGCTTGAGTTCCTTGAAACAGCCGACTTGGTAAAGTTTGCAAAATTTGAACCATTGGCTTCGGAACATATCAAGTATTTGGAGCAAGCCTACGACTTTGTCCTTAAAACTAAAATTGAGGTTGTTCCAGAACAATTAGCAATTAACAATGAACAATGAGCAATGAGCAATGAACAATGAACAATTAGCAGTCATTTATAGTATATTGAGTAGTATAGTGAAATAATGTTTTTAATTATTAATAAAAAAACACACACCATTTTGGACACTATCAAATTGAAATTAAAAATTAGAAATTAGAAATCCAAATAAATCTGTGTAAATCCGTTAAATCTGTGTCATCTGTGTTCCACAATCCGAAATCAATTTAAAGAGATGTTCAATTATACATTTGCAAACCCCGAATATTTTTATTTATTCATTCTCCTGTTGCCACTTATTGTGTGGTATATTTTAAAGGAGAAAAAGCAGTATGCTTCTTATCAAACCAGTAGTTTAGAGGCAT
>DAOOBP010000054.1:0-3030 GCA_035407925.1 Salinivirgaceae bacterium | reverse complement strand
ATTTTAAAGGAGAAAAAGCAGTATGCTTCTTATCAAACCAGTAGTTTAGAGGCATTTAAGGCTGGTGCAAACCGATGGCGCATATATCTGCGTCATCTGCTGTTTCTTATTAGAATATTGGCGCTTTCGTTGCTTATTGTAGTAATGGCGCGCCCGCAATCATCGCGGGCATGGGAAACCCAAACAACTGAGGGGATAGATATTATCATTGCCTTAGATATTTCTGGCAGTATGCTTGCCCGTGATTTTAAGCCCGATAGGTTAGAGGTGGCGAAAGAGACTGCGCAACGCTTTATCAGCGGACGTCCCAACGATAGAATAGGATTGGTAATATATGCAGGCGAAAGTTTTACTCAATGTCCACTGACAACCGACCATGCCGTTCTTATCAATTTAATTTCCGATATTAAGGCTGGGATTATCGCTGATGGAACTGCAATAGGTTCAGGATTGGGCACATCGGTTAGTCGTCTGCGCGATAGCGATGCTAAGAGTAAGGTTATTATCCTGCTGACGGACGGAGTTAACAATTCCGGTTCGGTTGACCCAATTACAGCTGCCGAGATAGCTAAAACGTTCGGTATCAGGACATACACCGTAGGTATTGGCTCAATGGGAGAAGCCCCTTATCCTGTACAAACGCCGTTTGGTATTCAATATCAAAATATGAAAACCGAAATTGACGAAGATTTGTTGCGACAAATATCTGATTTGACTGATGGTCAGTACTTTAGAGCGACAAATAGGCAAGCATTAACTAAAATTTATGAACAAATTGATCAATTGGAAAAAACTAAAATCGAAGTAAAAGAGTATAGCAAAAAACAGGAGGGATACCTGATGTTTGCAGTAGGAGCGCTTGGATTGATTTTGATCGAGTTTCTCTTAAGAAACACTATTTTTAAAACTATTCCTTAAAAAGTAACATTATGTTTGAGTTTGGAAACCCACAATATTTAAAACTTCTTTGGATTATCCCCATAGCGATAGTAGCCTTTATTGCGTGGCGATATGTTATAAACCAAAGAATTAAAAAACTTGGCAACGCAAGCATAGTTGAACAACTTATGCCAAAACGTTCAACATTACGACCAGTATATAAGTTTATTGTTTGGTCATTGGCTGTGATATCATTGGTTTTTTTGGTATCAAGACCCAGATATGGCGTAAGAACAGAAGAGGTTAAGCGGCAAGGCTTGGAGCTAGTGATAGCTTTAGACATATCAAACAGTATGTTAGCTGAAGATATTAAACCAAACAGGCTTACTGCGGCTAAACGTGCTATAAATCAGCTTATTGGGCAATTAGAAAACGACCGCATTAGCTTGATAGTCTTTGCTGGCGATGCATTCACACAACTTCCCATGACAAGCGATTACGGAGCAGCCAGAATGTTTGTCGATATGGTTGAACCCGAACTAATTAGCAATCAAGGAACTGATATCTCTACTGCGATAAATCGAGCGCTTGTATCGTTCTCGAATACAGAAGTTAGAAACAAAGCCATAATTATTATTTCCGATGGCGAAGACCACGAAGATAAGGCTATTGAGTTGGCTCAAAGTGCAGTAGAGCAAGGAATTAGAATATTTACTTTAGGAATGGGATTACCCGAAGGCTCTCCAATTCCGATAAAAAATAGACCCAACGATTTCCATCGCGACAGACAAGGAAACACCGTTATTACAAGGCTTAACGAGGGAATGTTGCAACAATTAGCTTCGGCAGGGAACGGTGCATATATTAGAGCAAACAACCAAAGAGTAGGGCTTTCAAACCTGTTCGATGAGCTGAACAAAATCGAAAGGGGCGAGGTCGTAGAAAAGGTATTTGCCGAATACGAAGAGCAGTTCGTGTTTATCGCAGCGCTTAGCTTTATATTATTGATTTTAGAACTGTTAATTGCTGAAAGAAAATCACAATTTTGGCAAAAAATTAACCCACTTAAAATACAAAAAAAGATTTTTTAAGATAAAATGTATGAATGACCGTATATTTACCTATAATTACATTATATTTGATAAAACAGAAAAAAACTTTTCAATACCACATAGAAACATAGAAAATGCAGTTAATTGAAAATGAAATATTGATACAAGCGTTACATAGAAAACTTGTTTTACATATAGTAGCTATGCTACTATGATTATTGTGTAACTATTTTACCTTACATAAAAAAACTATGTGACTATGTGGTTATTAATTAAGTAAGGTATTCATGCGGATATTCATTTAAAATGTTTTTAAATATGAGAAGTAGTAAAATTCTAAATATTGCACTGATATTGTTGTTATCAGCAACTCAAATGGTTTATAGTCAGAAAGAGCGCAAATATATACGTTCGGGAAACGACTATTACAAATCGGCAATTGGCGACACGGGGCAGGTTGATACCGTAAAAATGAAAAAAGCAGCCGAAATGTATCGACAAGCAATCGAAAAAGCTCCGACATCGTATGAAGCCAAATATAATCTCGCAAACACCAATTTTAAGCTCAAGGCTTACGATTTGGCAGAACGAGAGTATAAAGCCATACAAAATACAATTGCACACGATACTATCAGTGCGAAAATTTTCCACAATTTGGGAAATTCGCAATTAATGCAAGGAAAAATCAAGGAGAGTATCGAGTCGTATAAGAACGCTTTAAGACGCAACCCCAACGATTTCGAAACAAAATATAATCTGGCTTTAGCCCAAAGCAAGTTGAACCAAATGCAAGACCAGCAGCAACAGCAACAAAACGACGAAAATCAGGATAATCAAGACAATCAGCAAGATCAGCAACAGCAGCAACAAGAACAACAGGCGCAACAGCAACAGGCTCAAGAGCAAGAGATGCAAGAAGCTGAGGAGAAAGAAGATCAACAAGATGATAAAGAAAAATACTCGAAAGAAGACGCAGCACGTATCTTAGAGGCATTGCAGAATGAAGAACAGAACGTGCAAGAGAGATTGAACCGACAAAAGAAATCGAAATCGCGTCCTAAATCGACAAGAGATTGGTAGAGTTAGTGATTTATTGTAA
>DAOOBP010000053.1:0-12938 GCA_035407925.1 Salinivirgaceae bacterium | reverse complement strand
GTCAATATTATTATGTCGATTGTAGAAATAGCAATGGGAGTCAAAAATATTGAATCTCACTCTGCACATTCTACGTTGTCACCGTTACAGTTTTTTATTTTTATGTTTATTTGTACACCTATTGCGGAAGAAGTTCTGTTTCGTGGTTTTCTTCAGAATATATTAAAACCATTGAAAGTTAAAGGGATAAAAATTTTTAAAAGGCATATTAGTGTCCCTGTGATTATCAGTGCGGTTGCATTTGCATTAGTACATTTAATTATAATAACATCAGGCTCAGGTACTCTTTTCGTGATTAGGACATTAGTTTTAACAACAACTATTGGTTTGATAGCCGGTTATTATCAGGAAAAATATGATAATAACGCCTATGCGATTCTTGTCCACATAGCAGTTAACTTTTGGGGTTTAGCAGCTGTGTTATTAGCGTCTTTAACCAACCTAAGTTTCTAATTTTAAGCGAAATAATAAGTCTAACATCTCTTAATCGATAAAAATAAGTAGGCTAATATGGAGAAGGAAATATCGAATCAACTAACAATTATTGGAGCAGGAATAGCTGGACTATCAGCAGGCATATATGCCCAAAAGAGGGGTTTTCAATGCACAATTTACGAGCAACACTATTTGCCAGGTGGTAACTGCACTAGTTGGAAACGAAAAGGGTATCTTTTTGAAGGCGGGCTACATTGGCTAACCGGGTCGAGAAAAGATTTGCCACTTTATAAGGAGTGGGTTTACTTAGGAGCTATTTCTCCTTCAACAATAATCCACAATCGAGAAGCTTTTATATCATGTATCTATGACCAACAAATAATATCTTTTTATACGAATCCTGAACGCCTAAGAGATCATTTATTGGAGATATCGCCTGTTGACGAAAAAGCAATCAGAAAATTATACAAACAAATACGCCGTTTTTCTGGCATCGTGATGCCTATATTTGATGTGCCGGGGGTTAAATTAAAAGAGCGAACTTCAAAACTATATTTATGGAAAATGCTTTTCACGGTGTTAAGATTATCACCTTTTGGAAAGATTTCTGCGAAAGAATATGCAAAAAGTTTTAAGCATCCGGCTATTCGTCTGATGCTTGAGGAAGTAGCAGGGGCTGAAAATAAAGCCAGTCACATGTTGACACTATTAGCGAGTGTCTGTTCCGGTGATGGTGGATATCCAGAGGGAGGCTCTACTGAAATGGCTAAACGTATGGCTACATATTTTGAAAAATTGGGTGGAAAAATTTATTACTCAAGTAACGTTGAAAAAATTCATTTGGAACAAAATAAAGTTTGCTCAATCACAGTCAATGGAAAGTCGGTAACCGCCTCTCAATTGATAGTCACAAATGATACAAGAGAAGCAATTGATACACTTTTTGAAACCCCATTGAATGAGCCTTGGTGTCAGAAGATGCGACAAGACACAAAGCCTGTTATATGTACTTTTGTAAGCGTTGGTCTAAAAAAGGATTGGAGTTATCTTCCTTCCAATTTTCTTATTCCGTTAACTGAATCGCTTTCATTCGGCGATTTTTCGTACAAAAGTCTCTTTTTAAACAACTATGCTTCTTATCCGATTTATGCTCCGTCTGGTTGTACCGCACTCACTTGTATTTTATTTGGCGATAGCTATGATTATTGGAAAAAAGCAAAAGATGATGGAAGTTACTCTGAAAAAAAGGAAACTCTGGCTGAAAGGTTTGCTCATGTGTTAACAACTCATTTTCAGCTAAGTCGTGATGAGATTGAGATTATTGATATTGCAACGCCACTTACATTTGAGAGATATTGTGGAACATATCACGGTTCGTGGATGACAATTGATCAGGTTGGGAAAAAAGCAGCTATTTATCCAATTAAGCCAGAAACAATATCAAATCTTTACTTTGCAGGTCAACGAATCATGTCGCCAGGAGGCACTCCGGTAGCCCTATTGACTGGTCGTCAGGCTGTGCAATATCTTTGCAAGGATAATAATATACCATTTTAAAAAATAGGAGGTGATTTATGAAAAAAAGAAACAAAATTTTAATAGTAATTGGAATAATTGTAATAGCAGTTATAATATTTGTCGCTGTTTTTGCATACAGAAATTTGAATTACGACTATCTAAATGAGAAGTTTTTAGTTAAAAAGGGATATAAATTAGGCTTTACCGAGAATATTGCCAAATTAGACGACGACTCAGAAATTTATTATATAGAGGGTCCCGACAACGGTCCAAAACTTCTTCTACTTCATGGTCAGCAGGTTAACTGTTACGATTATGCTAAAGTATTACCCAAACTGTCAAAAGAATTCCATGTTTTTGCTCTTGATTATTATGGACACGGCAAATCATCAAAAAATCCCGACAAGTATAATGCCGCAGAAATAGGAGACGATATAGTTTGGTTTATCGAAAATGTTATAAAGGAAAAGGTTTATATATCAGGTCATTCGTCGGGAGCCTTGCTTGCTGCTTATGTCTCTGCTAAAGCACCCGACAATATTATAGCTACTGTATTAGAAGATGGTCCTTTCTTTTCAACACTTCCCGTGAGAGCGGAAAAAACTATTTCATGGTTAGAGTTTAAAAATATGTACGACTATCTTAACCAAAACGAGATAAATAGTTTTATGGAATATTCATTAGAGCATAACTATATGAAGGAAATTTTTAATGCCAAAGATCCACAAGCTTGGAACAAAATAATAATAGAACCTGCCTTGAGATATTTATCTAAACATCCCGGAGAAATTCCTAAGGTATGGTACTATCCACCAAAATTGGGAATAAATTCTATCTACGCCTTGAATGCCAATATGCAAGATGGAACAGGCAATTATGACCTAAGATTTGGAATAACATTTTATGACTTTTCGTGGTTTGAAGGATTTGACACGGAAGAAATTTTGAAAAATATTCAATCACCTACTATTGTTATGCACGTGGCACCCAATGAGATAACTGCTCCCGGATATTACGATAAAAATGGAATTTTGCTTGCTGCAATGGACGAAAAAGATGCTCAAAAAGTTGTTGATTTAGTACCCAATAGTAAATATATTGGAGGTTTTAAATCTGCCCACGATATTCACGCCGACCTGCCTGACGAGTTTATTAAGGTTTTACTTGATTTAAAAAGTCAAATAGATAAAACAACAAACTAAACTTGAAATGAAGAGAGTATTATCGCTATTGTTAGTTTTACTTATTTTCACAAGTTGTACTAATATGAAGAGAGTTTTTATAAAAGAAAAGTCAGAGTTTATTGAGAGGAATAAGGGCTATAATATTGAAACATTTACTGAAGAATCAATAAATAGCCTACCTGAACCCTTGAAAAAATACCTTCGTATTTGTGGATACATAAACACACCAATCCCCGTAAACGCTAATATTTACTGGACTGAGTCTTGGTTAAAAATGTCGCCAGATAAAGAGTGGAAAAAACTCTATACAACACAATTCAATTCCGTGAAGCCAATAGGAAGGGTAGCCTATATGAAAATTTTAGATATGCCTGTGGCAGCAAGAGACTTATATCGAGATGGTTATGGAGAAATGAAAGTTAAGCTATTTAATTTGATAAATGTAGCTTTCGATAACAGTAAAGAGGTAGCGCAATCGGCACTGATAACGACTTTTTGTGAATTTGCATTTATTCCGAGTTATCTGTTATCAGATGACATAAAATGGGAACAGATAGATGACTGTTCAGTTCGAGGAACTCTCGTAGATAACGGAATTGAAGTTTCAGGGATATTCTACTTCAACGAAGAGGGACTCTTTACTCATTTTGAAACATCAGACCGATATTTTACAACCGGCAAAAACACCTACAAAAAAGTCAAGTTTTCTGTTGTTGTGGATAGTTATAAAAATCAGGATAATTTAAAAATTGGCGAGGAGGTCAAAGTAATGTGGCATTTGCCTGAAGGCGATTATGAGTATTTCAAAGGAATTGTTGATAAGATAGAATTTAATGTTTCTGAATAAAATGTAACACAAAAGAAAATGAAGAGGATTTTGATTGTTATCGCAGTAATATTAGCCTTATATCTTCTAATACAAGGCATTAAATGTTATTTGGATTTAGAAAGAGCCAAAGAAAAACTGAATTCATATAATAAAAAAGAATTAGATTTATCATACGGCAAGATTACTTATGTAGATGAAGGAGAAGGTGAGGCTATTTTATCTGTTCATGGAATGTTTGGTGGTTATGACCAAGCCTACGACAATATTAAGAGTAGGTATGGTAAAAATCGTATAATAGCACCATCACGTTTTGGATATTTAGGTTCTACTGTAAAAGAAGATGGCACACCAAAAGAGCAATCCAAGGCTTTTAAAGAGTTGTTGGACACTTTAAAAATCGACAAGGTTTTTATTTTGGGAGCTTCTGCTGGCGGTACACCAGCCATTCGATTTGCATTAGATTATCCTGAACGTGTTAAAGGGTTAATACTCTACTGTTCAGCGATGCCGGTTACTGAAAAACCTGATAAATATTTAGAGTATCAAGCACCGCCTAAACTGTTCCTATCCAATTATGCTATGTGTTTAATTTCTCCTCTTATGCCTGTTGTTATGGGTATGCCAGCATCAACAGCAAAAGATATTATACCTGTTGCAGAACGGAAGGTTGGGGTAGTTTTAGATGGGGAAATAATAAATCCGGATATGGAGAGAAATTTTGAGGAATATCCTATTGAGGAATTGAAAGTACCAACGCTAATCGTTCATTCTGAAGATGATAAATTGTCAAGTTTTAAAAAGGTGGAAGCTGCTAAACATCGTTTTCCTAATCTCACATTAGTAACATTTCCAGATGGTGGTCATATGATGAAAGGTCATGGCAATGAGATAGATAAAGCATTAGATGATTTTATAAATAAGTTTAAATAAAAAGGGATTTTGAAATGAAAAATTTAAAAACAGGAATTACGCTGATAATATTGGGTAATGTATTATATGTATCAAAAGATTTTTTTGATAATATAACGTCAAGTAATTTTAGTGATTTTACGCAGGGCTTTTTAGTAGGTCTTGGAATCGGGCTTAACGTAATCGGGATAATACTTGTTTTTGTCTATCTCGCAAAAGAAGAAAAAAAGAAAAACAACAATTAGGATAAAGGTAATATGAACGGAATTTTTTATTTTTCATCAACAGGAAATAGTCTTTTTATAGCTGAACAAATCAAAGCTGAATTGGACGGTGAGATTCGCTATATTCCTAAGTTTAAGGATGATGTCAATATCTATGATAAGATTATCATAGTTTCACCTATTCATAGTTTTGGCTTGCCCACTCTTGTTTACGATTTTATTGTCAACATGAAATCCTCCAAGCCATTGTATATCGTGCTTAATCACGGAGGAATGGAAGCATTTGCTCCATACTATGCTTATCAGCTTTGCAAAGAAAAGGGACTTAATATCCGTTCTGTTCAGGCTGTTATGATGCCTGAAATCTACACTTTAACATTTTCACAACCGAAATGGGCTATAAAAATGGTTCTACGCAAGGCTCCTAAACGCTTAAAGCCCGTTATTGCTGCCATACAAGACGACATAGAGATTATTATTTCCAAGCCTAAGAAAGACAAATGGACACCAAAACATCTTGAAAACCGCAAAAAATGGCATATGTTAGCCAAGGATTTCAGTATTACAGAGAATTGTAATAATTGCCAGAAGTGTATTCGCATTTGTCCAACTGGCAATATCCAACTCGAAAATGGTCGCATTGTCTTTGGCGAAAAATGTGTTGCCTGTTTAAGTTGCTACCATCGCTGTCCGGAAAAGGCTGTTGTCTATAAAAACAAACGAAAAAAAAGCAGATATATAAATCCCCTTATCAAAGAAAAAAATATTGGTGCAGACCAACTTTAATTTCATAAATTTTAAAAAATATAGTTATGATAAAACGATTATTAATAAGCATTGCCTTTGGGATTTTGATAATACTATTTCCTATAATGGCAGGAGTTATTACTCAAGTTAATGGTATAGAAGATGTTGAAACTGTATATTTAATACAAGCCATTTGTTTTGTTTTAGCGGCAATTGTTGGTGGTGTTATTTATAGAAAGTATAGGTCTAAGTCAAAAACAAGTTCAAAATACCCTTATGATAAAGTATTGTATTTTATTCCAATAATTCTTATGGAACTTATAGTACTGATTCCCGGGTATATTAACGAAGGATTTTACCTTCATAACAACTTGAAGCTATTCGTAATAATATTAATATTTACTTTAGCTGTTGGTTTTTCAGAGGAGCTTTTCTTTCGTGGCATAATACTTAAAATCTTAAAAAAAGATGGAGTTATTTATTCTATAATTGCTTCATCTATAGTGTTTGGTTTGCTACACGCTTCCAACTTGATTGGTGGTGCCAATATGCTTTACACTATACTTCAAATAATATACGCGCTTTTGTTTGGTTTGGTAGCTGCATCAATTGTTACGCTCCATCAATCCTTAACTCCTGTTATTGTATGGCACTTTCTGCATGATTTTTTAGCATTTTCTATGGGAGATAGGGTACATGGTGTTGAGGTAGAGTTAAGTCCCCTTATGATTGGACTTTCCTTAGTACAAATTTTGATAATGCTTTTATATACTATATATCTTTATAAGCAAATAAAACAAACTAATGTTTTAGAACAAAGAGTCATTTAACCTTAAGTGGTAAAAAATTATGAAACAATTAATTGGCAAATGGAGTTCTGCTGAAAAGCAACAGGAGTACGTAGAAGCGTACAAAAGAGCACTGCAAACAATGCCCGAAGCCGAATCGATAAGAATAAAAACATCGTTTGGAACGGTACAAGGTTATTGTTGGAAAAATGATCAAGCAAACCATAAAAGTCCGATACTTCTCTTTCCCGGAAAGTCTTCAGGTACACCTATGTGGTATGCAAATGTTCCCGATTTTTATAAAAATAGAACTGTGTACGCCTTTGATGCGTTGGGAGATGTGGGATTGAGTGAGCAAGAGATTCCAATAAAAAATAGTTCAGACCAAGCGAAATGGATAAATGAAACGATAGAAAATCTTCACTTAACGAAAGCAAATATAATAGGACATTCATTTGGAGGTTGGTTATCAGCTAATTACGCTTCATTGTATCCTCAAAAAGTTGCCTCTTTGATTCTGATTGAACCTGTTTTCACATTTCAGATGATAAAACTTATTATCGTATTAAAATCGATACCCTACAATATGAAGTTTTTGCCGAAAAAGTGGCGACAGGGATTATTGAAACAAATAAGCGGTTCAGAAACCATTGACACAACCGACCCTGTGGCAAAAATGATTGACGAAGGAGCAAATTATTATTCTTCTAATTTACCTAATCCAACAATGATTAGCAAGAAACAAATGCAAGAATGGGAGTTCCCTGTATATGTTGCTTTTGCTGATAATAGCGGTGTTCATAATTCTGTTAAGGCTGTAGAAGTGGCTGAAAAAAACGTTAAACACGTAACCGCTAAAATATGGAAAAATGCAACTCATTCGTTACCAATGGAATATGCGGAAGAATTAAACAGCGAAATCATACAATTTATTGAAAAGAATTGCGACTAAAAAAACGAAATGCAAATGAATAATTATTCCAACACCCATTTGCACCCAATTGAAAGTGCAAGCGCATTGGATAGTCGTTTTCGATTAATTTTTCAAAATCCTCGAAAAATATTAAAAAAATATGTTCGCTCGGGAATGACAGTGCTTGATTTAGGTTGTGGAACAGGTTACTTTACATTGGAAATTGCCGAATTACTTGATAAAAACGGAAAGGTTATCGCTGCTGACGTACAAAAAGGTATGCTTGACATTTTACAACAAAAGTTGCAAAATAGCGAATTAAGGAAGCAGGTAGAAATTCACAATAACAATGAAAACAAGCTAAACCTGTCAGAGAAAGTAGATTTTATCCTTGCTTTTTACTCCTTTCACGAAATGAAATTTATTGACAATATCATTAATGACCTTACAAGAATAGTAAAACCTGAAACCAAGATTTTAATTTCAGAACAAAAACTTCACGTTTCAAAAAGCACATTCAACAATATAATTGAAAAAATGGAAAATAACGGATTTGAAATTAGTGAACAACCAATGATATTTTTTAGCAGAACAGTAATAATGAGGGCTAAACAATAAACAAATCAAGAATGGGAAAATATAATAGGAGCTTGATTCGATAAATTCGTATTCTTATATGTTTGGAAATAAAAAAGATATTCTGCGGTTTCTCTTGCTTGTCATCCCGCTTTCTGTACCGTTTTATTTACTGAATTTAATTCCAGTAAAATTGTTCCCTTTTGGCATGCCTACGAGTGTGCTTATGATAATAGTCCCGTTAGGATTAGCAATTTATGGTGTTAGGAAAAATGGTGGAACTGATAAACTGAAAGAGTTCTTTCGTGCCATTTTAGATTTTAAAAAGGCGAAAAAACGTTTTAGTTTGGTTTTGTCTTTTTTATTTATGCCTGTTTTGTTTTTGATTGCAGCTATCATTAAAGACCCGAATAATCTTTTGGGTATTTTTCAAGATGGAAGTATCATTTTACTATTTGTTGGAGGTTTTGTTTTCTTTTATTTTGGTGCCATATTTGAAGAATTGGCATGGACGACTTATGCTACCCCAGTGCTACAAAAGTCATATGGCATATTAAAAACAGGTGTGTTGATTGGAGTTGTCTGGGGTCTATGGCATCTTGTTCCGTATATCATGATGGGGCATGATACGCGGACAATCTTTTTTCTTACCACCTGCAGTGTAGCATATCGAATTATCATGGGATATTTGTATAGATATTCTGGTGGTGCAACGACGAGTGCATTGCTTTTTCACACAATGATAAATCTTACTCCTGAGCTTTTGCCAGGCGGATATAAGGCGTTTGATTTTAGAACGTTAGCAATTTTATTGTGGGTTTCAGTGGTAATTTTTTTATTTTGTACCTTTTATAGACAATGCAAAAAATATGACAGTAAGAAACATGATAATCTATTATTTGTTTAATAAATGGCTTTAGGACATTTGTTTAGTAAATTGGATGTTATGCGCTATTATCAGCAAATAAACATGAAGGAGAACGCAGATGAAATATAAATTTTATATATTACCAGTAATTTTAATTTTTATTACCGCTCCTATAACCCTTGCGAATGAAAAAATTAAGTCAGCAGACATAAATCATAGGGTAACAATAGGAAATTATAACTCATTCTGGCCTGATAACATTGGAATCATTGAAGGAGGATATGACTTTGTTGTTAATTTTCCATATTTAACACAAGAATACAATTTACTTGACTTTGGATTAGGATTGAGTAGTTTATTTGCCTTTGATCAAACAGGCAATCCTAGAACACCTGTTTTAGGTTTTGGAGTAAATGGAAGCATAAGAATGTATACGCCCTCAATTTTAAAAGCACGACTTTTTATAGAAAGTGTAATGAGCCTGGTAGTATATTCAAAAGATTATCCAGCAAATGGTACGCAAATCAATGGCGGATGGCATTTTGGTGGAGGTATTAATTATAAAAACATATTTGCAAAAGTACTGTGGTTTCATACTTCAAATAATGACATCTACGGAAGGGAAAGGAATCCATCAATAAATGCTTTAGGATTTGCGTTTGGAATTCAATTATGAGTACAATAAAGAAAATTAGAAAATACTTGTTAAATTGTTTCTGGTTAATACTTCCAGTAATTATTTTCAACATTATTGCTGTTAAATTTTTACCACAATATTATCTTGTAGATATTGAACACCCAATAGTAATTATAGAAACTATTCTAAGAATATTTACAGTATTATTACCATTTGTTATGGTGATGGATTTTTCTAGTAAAGCTTCAAAAATTGGAATTATTATATATTTGGCAGGATTTTTTATCTATGCATGCTCATATTTTATTGCAATAAATCATTCACATACATTTTTTGGAAGTAATATCATTGTAGTTTTGGCACCTTATTGGACATCGATTATTTGGTTAATTGGAATAGGTTTAATAGGAACCAAATTATTTATTAATTTACGGTATCATTATTCATTATATTTTTTTATTTCAATAGCATTTGTGATTGTTCATTGTTACCATGGATATTTATGCTACATAAAAGAAATATAATAACAGCACATAACAACGAGTACCCAGCTCTACTTCGTTTCGCCCAAATTTGCTCCCGTTGGTCGCCAACTTCGAGTACTCGCGGAACGTTAAATAGAAAATAAACAATATGATATATGAACAGGAATAAAAAAATTGTTTTTACGTTGCTGTTTTGCATAGCAACGTTTGGTGCTTTTGCTCAAGAAATTAAAAGTAATAATTCAGAAAACTGGTTCAAAAGACATTTTAACCAAAGAATATACTTTAGCTATTATGGTTCATACTATCATGACAACATAAATATGTTACAAGGTGGATATGACGCTGTATTAAAACTAATCGACATAACTCCAAAATACAATTTGATTGATTTTAGTATTGGGCTAAATGGTTTAATGGCTTTTGATCAAGTAAATGAACCCAAACAAGATAACTTTGGGAATATGCGTCCTGATCATTCAAGAATTACGCCCGGATTTGAACTAAATTGGTGCGCAAGACTTTTTATATTGCCAATTTCAAAAATTAATGCTCGTTTGTATGTAGAAGGACTTGGGATGTCATTAGTCGTATATGCCAGGGAATTTCCTGATATAAACACTACAAATGGAAGAGCAACCGGCTCGATAGTCAACATTGGAAGTCATGTTGGAATGGGAATGGAATATCAAATAAATGACAATCTTAAAGGTTATACAAGTATCCGCTTGTTTCATGCTTCAAATGGGAAAAAATATGTGGATAATCCAGCATTAGACGCAGTAGGAATAATAATGGGAGTACAATTTTAAGTAGAAATTACACAGCTAAATCAGTTATTTACAGAAAATGAACAAAGAGAAGTCAATAAAAGTAGGAACGAAAATCACATATTACATAACGTTAACTCTGAGTATGTTAGTTGGGTTTTGGCATTTTTTCGTGCCACACTTGTACAATTGGTATGACTATCTTCCTATGCAATATGAAAATCTTATAGTCGGAATTGATTATACTAATTTGTGTTTTGCATTGTTGCTATTTGGAAGCAGTTTAGTGTTAATTATATTAGCAAAAAGTGCGTTTGCATTAAATTTTGAAACGCTCGTTTTTTATACGTTTTTAACAGTAGTCTGGGTCTTTAGAGCATGCCTTGCTACGTTCATCGAACCGTGGCCCTTGGAACCGATTCCGGCAGTTGCTATTGGGCAATTGATTGGTTCAGTTGTTCAAGCACTTTTGATGGTTTTTGTAACAACAATGCTTTGGAAAACAAGGGTTAGAGTTAAATATGAACGATAAAATAGCGTAGTTTTTTTTATGTGTATGAGCTGTTTGGACGCGTGTCAAAAAGTGTGTTGAAAATATAGAAAATTGAAAGAAACAAAACCCGTTATTGATCGGATCTATTCAATAGAGCAAATTATTGAAGCACATGAATATGTTGATAAAGGTCATAAAAAGGGAAATGTGGTAATAAAAATTGATTAAAAAATGACGAACACAAGATATATGGTGTAAAACCATGCTTATTTTTGAAAAACAACAATAGTTAAACCAAATAAAATAATCTTTATGAAAACACGAAACATATTAGTTGGTCTTTTACTATTCCTTTCAGTAGGAGCTTTATTTGGCGGAGGAGCCTTTTTAATTTTCCCTGAAGGGTGGATGGGAATGACACCCGAATTAATGCTGCAACACTCGCCTTTTCGAAACTTTTTTATACCCGGACTTATTTTGTTTACTGTACTTGGAGTAATGCCTATTTTTGTTGTTTGGGGACTACTAAAACACAAGGATTGCAAGATAGCTCAAGCAGTAAATATATTCCCCGATATGCATTGGTCGTGGTCTTGGTTGGTTTACACTGGCTTTGCACTTATTATTTGGATTTATATGGAAGTCTATTTCCTACAAGGTTTCCATTGGCTACATTCATTTTACTTTTTCTATGGCATTTTACTATTAGTTTTGGCACTCTTAAAGCCGTTACGTCAGCACTATTTGGTAGAGAAAAAAGACAAACATTGAAATTCTCTTATTTAAGAATAGAATATTAGTGCCGACTAATTTTGATGATTACATAGGAGCCTTATTTATTCAATTTCATTATAAAATTTAGGAAGCAAAATGAAAAATAAGATTATTGAAAAGTACAACAGACCTATTTTCTTTTATGGTTTATCATTGTTAATCCCGTGGTGTCTTTGGTTTACAGTTGCCTATATTAGTCATTTGCCGAAACAAAACAGTTATTTAATTTTTATTCAGGCACTGTTAGCAATACTTGGATTATTGGCACCGACTTTTGTTGCTGCCTATCTGTTTTTATCAGATAAAGAGCTATTTAATGACCTAAAAAAAAGATTTATCAGTCAAAAAGGGTTTAATCCTATCTATACTTTTTTAGCTTTTACATTGATTTTTATTTCAATGGTTCTAGCTCAACTCATATCGTTGTTGTTTGGTCATAGTCTTGACCAATTTTACATTTCCGGTTCACCAAGTTTTACCTCATCGATACTTTCACCTTGGTTTATTCTGATTTTTGCGCCGGTAGTTGAAGAATTGGCATGGCACACATATGGTACAGATGCTTTACGACAAAGATTTAATCTTTTTAAGACTTCCATGATTTTTTCCCTTTACTGGGCTTTTTGGCATTTGCCGCTCTCCTTTATAGATGGTTATTATCATAGTAATGTGGTAGCTGAAGGGTTATTGTATTCTTTGAATTATGTATTCAGTCTTTTTGTTTTTGTTATATTAATGAATTGGCTGTATTACAAAACAAACCGAAATATTTTTATTACAATAATATT
>DAOOBP010000052.1:0-13192 GCA_035407925.1 Salinivirgaceae bacterium | reverse complement strand
CTGATATTTGAGAAAGATATTCTGCTGCCTGAATAGCATCTAAAGCAGCCCAAGCGCCTTTTGCTGCACCGAGCGCCTGATTACACCCTTCCTGCTCTATTTTTTTGTATAGCGCAGATGCTTCATCGTAACATTTGCTGTCAGGCAATATCTCCGACAAGTATCTGAGAGCATTGTCATAATCTTTTTGACCCCAGGCGGCTTTGGCTTTTGTAAGATCTTCCATGCATTTAAAGTCGAGGTATTGTTTATATATAATAGGTATCATATCAGTAGCCTTGTCGTAACACTCTTTACAAACGGTCGGTACTGACGATAAAATATACAAAGCATACCCAAATTCACGTGTGTCGGCTTGCGCTTGCGCATCTTTTAAAATAAAGTCGCATTGAGAATTGTAATACTCAATAATCTTTGTTTTACCCTCTTCTATCAATGCTTTGAGTTGCGGGTTTTGTGGAGCAACACGATTAATAGCTGCCGTGTACGCTTTAGCATCGTTGTCGCCAACTCCCTTGACTTCCAACATGGTGGACGCAAATACTGTTTGTGCTACTACGTCTGCTATATAAAAAGTAATGTTAAGTGTAATAGCTGTTTTCGGCGGAGCTGTTGGGGTTATATCTTTTGTTAATATGTCTGCATTTGCTGTAATAACAAATCGAGGATTTGTTGCCGAGCCAGAAAGACCATTTTTTGCAGCAACATTACTTAATTTGTTTGTCAACAGTTTACGCGCATTGTCCGGAATGTGTTTTAACTCATCAGGAACAATTGGAGTAAGCGATATGCGAGCTAAATCATCAGATTTCCCAAGTTGGTTCTGACTTTTAGTGTATGTGGTAGATACAACCAAAAGCATGACCAATATAAATATTGACTTTTTCATTTTATTTTGTTTTAATTAGTTTTGTTATTTCTCACCTAAAATTAGCCATGCCTCTCCCAATCCTCGCATATAGAGTTTAGATTCCATAGTGAACGGGTCTTCTTTTAAATACTTTTGCAAATCGCGCAACCAGCTTCTCGCATCAACTGCACGTCCTTTATCATTCATCATTGGTATGCGTACTTGTTCAAATTGCATGAAGTTTTCGGTGGCATCTTGTAGGCTAAAACGTCCTTGTACGGTGTTTTCAGCAAACCAATCTTCAATTTTTTCTGACAGTTCGCTACCGTCATATTCTTCTTCTAAATCGAATCCCACACCGTCGAACATTTGAATTCTAACTTTTATTTCACGACCGTTAGCAAATGCATCTTCAAAAAATGACATTAAACGACCATTAAATTCATCCATGTAAGCGAGTACAGCCTCTTCTAACAAAATTTCTACTTGTGCAGCTGATGATGGTTGTCCTGTTCCTGCAGCGCTTGCAACATTTTTTGAGGTGTAAGCGTCTAATCCGTTAAGTATAAAGGTGATGTAATTTTTAGGTCCTTGTTTTTTCTTCTCGAATGACAAATCCATTATAATATCAGATTTGGCTGTTCTTTTCAATGCGTCAATAGGCGATTCTGCAACACCCGCCCCAGAGGTTTTACTGCTAAGCATTGCTAATTCGGCTCCCTGAGTGGCAAGGTTTTTTAATTCTTGTTCAAGGTCTTTTAGAGGGAAGCCTCTGTCGCCCATAATTCCACTCATTTTAGAAATTACGAGTCTAAGATCTGTGTCGCTTTGTAAAGCGGCTTTATAGTCTGGCAAGATAACTTTGGTTCCCATGTTATCAAATTCCATTGAGTACCCGCGTGAAATACAGTACTGGTCTGACGGTACAACCATGATGGTTGGTTTCTTTGCCTGTCCAAAAAGTGATGTTGTTACAAACAAAATTGCGATAAGTGTGAATAAATTTTTCATGTGTCTTCTATTTTATTTATTATTTAATTAAAATTACAAACTATACTATTTTTGTTAATTGTTAAAATCCTGATGATAGGCTTCTAATTACACCTTTATCTTCAAGGTATTTTCTTAGTCCTGCGTGGTTAATTGAAACGGCAATTCCGACTTTGTAGCCTTTTTTCATTTTAATTTTGTCAGACTCTTTAGGTTCACCATCGCCGCTTAAATTTACAAACTGTAAATATCTTCCTCCGTCACTAAAGAATTCATCAAAAAACTCTTGATGTTTTGTTTCGGCATCAATATCTGTAGTTAAAGCTGGTGTTGGAGATGCGCCTCTGCCAGCGGGGATACCTTTAAATATTGCTGCTGAAATTGCATTTCTTTTGGCTTCAAAAACAGCGTCGTTTACTTTTTTGCCATATCCCCAAACTTTGAAAAGTTTGGTGCCATCGTTACCAACGCCAAGTGTTTCTATCTCAACGTTATATTTACTGCCGTAATATGCTTTTCGCTCTTTACGACTTTGTGCATTTGTGCTTACAACAATTGCCAACAGTAGAATAAATGTGATTTGAATTTTTCTTGTCATAGCTTCTTATTTTTTAGTTAAGTATTATTAATAATTATGATAATTTCGTTTAAAATAAGGTAACTTTAATATTACTATTTTTGAGTAGTAAAACTAAAATCCTTCGTCTAACTTGCGAGCTATATTGTTATCTTCTAAGTATTTACGTAGCTTGTCAAACTCAATAGCAACCGAAGCGCCAATTTTATATCTTTTACCTACTTTTAAACGGTCGCTACCTGATGGCATACCAACATTTTTAGAAATAACGTATTGTGCCCATCTTCCGTCTGGTTTAAAAAACTCGTCAAAAAACTCTTTATGTTCAAATTCAGCATTAGGATTGGTGACAATAGGTCCAACTTTACCTGAGCCTCCACCAGCGGGAAATCCTTGAAAAATTGCTGTAGAAACAGCAGCGCGTTTTGCATACATAAATGCATTTTCTGGGTTTTTTGAAGTTGCCCATGCTTTAATCATTTTCGTGCCATCCTTGCCAACGCTGATAATTTGAGCTTCGGCGTTTACGTTTTGTCCGTAAGGTATCACAACTTCTTTTGTTGCTGCGCAGCCAATCAATCCGTAAGATAAAGCGGCGATTGCTGCAAATTTTAAAAACTTTCTCATTTGATATTCTTTTAATTTGTTAGTTATGTTTACTTAGACAATATTAAATATAAAATAATATTTCTGACCTCTTTATTTATTTTAATATCTCGTTAGTGTAGCTAAAGTACTCCGTTTATTTAACCTGACGGAGTAACATTCCTGGCAAAATCTTTTTGCTACCCTTGAATACTGTAGCATTTAATTTTACTTCAACACTATCTGTTTTTTCTTCGCCGCCATTTTCAACATCTGCTTCTGACAGTGCATATCTATTATCCCAGATTTTTTTACCATCAACTTTAACTTGTCCTACTTTAGCGTATTTAGTTAGTCCTGTCTTAGCGTCAATTGTCATCTCTAACACATCGAATTTGTCTCCACCACTAAGACCCTCTTTCAACCCAATTTTTGCAATAATTGGATTTGTTGACACAATGGGTGTTTTAGTTTTAAATACATCGAACGATTTTTGCAGCTTAACGTATGTTCTGTCTATGTTTCTGATTGTTGCAACTTCTATGATCTGTTCTTTAGTCCTTCCTGCAGAAAAAAGAACTAATGATTTTGATTTTTCGTAACCAACGAAATTTAGTTTAAAAATATCGGCATTGTCAAATAGGGCTTTTCTTTCATCGTTGACATTTGATTCGTCCATCCACATATTTTCGTAAAAATTGTTGGCTATATCATCATTCCATTCAAGTTGATATAAAAATGAAACTGTCCAAACAGAATATCCATCTTTTGTTGTTTCGTAAGCAGCATCTGCTGCTGATTTAGCTAATGATCGTGCGAGTTCGTTCTTTATTTGGTCAGCTGCCACGTATGCAATATCTCTAACGGCACGCGCAATAGGTTCGTTTTTTACAAAGCGCATTCTGTTTATTATGACAAAGGTGTTTTTAATAAGTTCCTCGCCAGCATCTTGCAACATTGTCATACCTCTTATCGAACCACTTGCAAGTTGCACTTGCATTGCCGATGCATCGTATGATCCACGTTCGTGAATTAAGCTCATATCGAACGTTCCATCATCTTTCCTATTAAACCACTTAGCAACCATGCCTTTTGCTATCTCGTTTTCTTTTAAAAACTTTTCAGATGCTTTAATATACGCCTCATCTATTTTACGAGCTTGTTTTTCATCATTCTCATCACCAAGTTGTGTTGTGTCATTAGGTGAGATGCCAGAATAGTCTTTAAATTTAAAACTTGATATTCCTAATCTATGGTCATTATATTTATCGGGAAACGGCGCTTTGGAATATGATTCCATAACTAACTGATTAAGTTCTTTTTCATCTTCCTCTTTGAAAACAGGATCTGTTTCTAATAAAATGGTGTAAAGAGAACTACGACGATAAATAGGTTCAGGTGTTTCTCCACTCGAAGCCATAAATTCGCTCTTAGCGATTTCAAGCGTTTCTTCAGATAACTCAGCCTTTGATATTATCGCAAGCGAATTAGTGTTGTTGTCAGCGTAGTAACTTGCGTTACTAAGGGGTTGTTCGTACGAACTTGTCAATCGGTTTTGAGCCACAATTGGCACACTTATCGACAGTGCAAAAAGGATTGATAGAATTTTTTTCATAAGTTTATAATTATTTAGTTTAAGTTTATAAGCAACTTACGTGGCTTGCTTTGTGTTTTGAGTCTATGTCGTTGTGTCAGTTTCATTATGTAGTTTCGGTTCATTTCTATTTGTACAAGAATAACTGACTTTCAATACATGAAACTACCTTCTGTACAAAGTTAATCATAAAGTTTTAATAACTAATCTCTTTTACGGAAAAATTTCGTAGCACATTTGATATAATTGCTCAAAGAAAACTATTGTATCTTTGATATTGTCACGGTATGCGAAGATTTGGTTTTTTAAATAAATGAGGTATTTTTCTGTTATAATTCATTAAACATAGTTGCCGATTAAAATCATACCACACAATATCTTTTAAAATATTTGGATTGTTATGCTACAATAAAGTTAAAGATTTTTAGTTTTGTAAGCTGAATAGAAAAAACTCATTAATAGTATAGATGTTTCGATATTTTACATTAAGCATTATTACATTGATTTTTATAAATCAACTATTCGCTCAGAAAGCAGTTGTCATAGGTCGTATTTTGGATCAAGATAAATATCCTGTTGATATGGCTTCGGTAGTGTGCAAAGAGACCCAACAAGGAACTATATCAAACTCACTTGGAAGGTATGAAATTGAAGTGCCTGCCAATATACCAATAACTATAGTTCACACTCGTGTAGGATATGAAGAGACGACAGTCAATGTCAATCTGTCAGAGGGGGAACGTTTAAAACTAGAAGTCTCAATGCGACAAACAGTTCACAATATCGACGAGGTAACGGTAGTAGATGAGAGGTTCAGACACTCTTCAACTCAATATATTAATCCTAAATTACTAAAACAGATGCCAAGTTTGTCGAATCCCACTATGAGTATAATAAAATCGTTGCCAGGAGTTGCTACAAATAATGAGCTAAGTAGCCAGTACTCTGTCAGGGGAGGTAATTACGATGAAAACTTGATATATGTTAATGGAATAGAGATATATAAACCTTTTTTGGTTCGTAGCGGGCAACAAGAGGGAATGAACTTTGTTAACAGCGATATGATTGAAAATCTGTCGTTTAGTAGCGGAGGATTTGAAGCTAAATTTGGTGACAAAATGTCTTCAGTGCTCGATATTGAATATAGAAAGCCTTCAGAGACGAAGGCGCGTGCCGAAATTGGATTGCTTGGCGGCTCAGCTCTATTTGAAGGAACAGCATTTAAGAACAGTTTGTCGCACATTTCAAGCGTCAGGTTAAAGCAAACCAAGTCGTTACTCAAAGGACTTGATACTAAAGGAGATTATGATCCTCTGTTTTTTGATTTTCAAACGCTATTGACTTACAATTTTAATGAGTATCTTGAACTCAGTTTTTTAGGCTACGTTTCAGATAACAGATATAGATTCAAGCCTACTATTCGGGAGACAACCCTTGGAATGGTAAATAATGCAATGCGTTTTACAGTATATTTTGATGGACAAGAGATAGACCAGTTTTTTACAACTCAAGGAGCCTTGTCATTACGTTATAAACCTTCTGATGTTAGCGATTGGAGGTTCTCATTATCGTCATTTTATAGCTTAGAACGTGAAACATTTGATATTCAAGGTCAATACTGGTTAAATCAAATAGACGCACAGTTAGGTAGCTCGACATTAGGCGACAGCATCGGTTCACTTGCGGTTGGAACATATTTGGATCATGCTCGCAATTATCTCGAAGCAGTAGTATCAACAGCTACGTTAACACATAAATATCGTATTGAGAATCATGTTATCAAGTGGGGTTTATCAAGCCGTTACGACGATATCAGCGACAAAATAAGCGAATGGATGATGTTAGATTCTGCTGGCTATAGTGTTCCTTATCACGGCTTTAATGATACGCTGGTTGAGCTTTACGAAACACGAAAATTTTCAAACAGCTCCAACAGTTATAGAATGGGCGCTTTTATTCAAGATACTTGGAAGTTTGATTTTAATAGCGCCGATATGTTTATCACAGCAGGCTTACGATATCATTATTGGAGTTTCAACAACGAATCGCTCTTTTCTCCGCGAGGAGGTATCGCAGTTAAGCCAGATTGGGAAAAGGATTGGCTTTTTAGATTAAGCACAGGGTTATATTATCAACCACCATTTTATAAAGAGTGCATAATGCCGAATGGTGATCTAAATAGAGAAATAAAATCGCAAAAATCGACACAATTTGTTGTTGCAGCAGACTACAACTTTATGCTTTGGAATCGTCGCTTTAAACTTGTATTGGAGCAATACTATAAACATTTAACCGATTTGATACCATATCATGTCGATAATGTCAGAATTATATACGACGGAAGAAACCACTCTAATGGATACGCTTATGGCTTTGATTTTAAATTAACTGGTGAATTTGTAAAAGGTGTAGATAGCTGGTTGTCGTTAAGTCTCATGAAAACTGAGGAAGATCTTACAGATGATATCTATATTCGACAAATAAATGGTGTGACAGATACTACTTATCCGGGTTTTATACCACGTCCAACAGATCAACGGTTTACGGCAAACCTGTTTTTTCAAGACTATTGGCCAGGAAATCCAACAATAAAAGTTCATTTAAACGCAGTTTTCAATACGGGGCTCCCCATTGGAATTCCTGATGCCCCAAGGCATTTTTCAAAATATAGGTATCCAGGATATAAACGTATTGACATGGGCATTTCAAAAGAGATTTTACGTCAAAACAGCTCGAAAAGAATAATGAAATATGTAGAAAGTATATGGATCGGACTTGATGTTTTTAATATTTTTGATCTACAAAACATAATCTCATATATGTGGATTACAGATGTTAGAAACCAACAACACGCTATTCCCAATTATTTAACAGGTCGTCTTTTTAATCTTAAAATCAATGCTACATTTTAATATGCGTTTGTTTTCGATATATTTGTTTGCGTAATAATATTTGGCAATGTTTAGCTGGTTAGATCAAAACTTAATTTATAAATTTATAAAATTCGGAATTGTTGGGTTTTCAGGAGTTTTGGTGGATTTTGGGATTACATTTTTGTGTAAAGAGTGGCTCAAAATTCCGAAATATGTTTCAAATGCCATTGGTTTTACAGTTGCTGCATCAACCAACTATTACTTAAATAGAGTTTGGACTTTTTATAGCCAAAATCCCAACATGTTGCGCGAGTATAGCGATTTTTTTGTAATCAGTTTAATTGGTCTCGCAATCAACACTTTAATACTATATTTGTGTGTTAAAAAACTCAAATTAAATTTTTATTTAGCCAAATTGATTGCTATTGGTGTGACAACTATTTGGAATTTTTCAGCCAATTACCTATATACTTTTGCGACTTAATAAGAGTAAAAAATAGATTGTAGAAATAAAACATATTTATTAAAAAAGCATTATGCTCTCTGTTTGTATCCCGGTGTATAACACATATATATATGAATTGATAACAGAACTCTTGAAACAAGTTGAGACGTTCAGTCTTGATGTAGAAATACGCGTTTATGACGACAAATCAAACGAAGATTATCGCGAAGTGAACCGTCAAATATTCAATAATGGTAATGTTATATACAAAGAGTTGCCTCAGAATGTTGGCAGATCGGCAATTCGTAATAAATTAGCTGCGGACTCTTCGGGTGATTCGATTCTGTTTTTAGATGGAGACGTAAAAGTCATTAAATCAAATTTTCTAAAAGATTACTACGATTATCATACTGATAACAAAGTAGTTGTTGGTGGCTTAAAATATGCAGACAAGCTACCCAACGCTTTATATAAACTTAGGTGGAAGTACGGCAGATTACGCGAAACAGCCTCTGCAAAAGAGCGTCAACTATATCCATATAAATCATTTATGACCGGTAATGTCCTAATTCCGCGTGACTTGATGATTGAAAACCCTTTTGATGAGCAGATAGACGGCTATGGTCACGAGGATACCAAATTTGGGTACCAATTACGAAAAAGGAAGTGCCCAATATTACACATAGATAATCCTGTACAACACGACGGTTTAGAGACTTCGCAAGAGTTTTTAATAAAAACTAAGATAGGTATTGAAAATTTAGTTGCTTTATGGAAACGCATGAACTACTGCGTTGATTTTGAGGCGACTGTCAAACTGTTGAAGACAGTTCAAAAATTCAATAAACCAATAATTCGCGGTTTCATGCTGTTCTCATTTTCTGTTTTAAAAAAAACAGTTGAGAAAAACTTGAGAAGTAATTTTCCTAACCTTATTTTGTTCGATTATTATAAATTATGCGTAGCTTTAAATGCTATAAAGAAGATAAAAAAATTGTGAAACAGTTATACAAATCGATATGTTAAACACATTGCCTAATATTAAGAATTTTAGAGAAGGTAATTTTTTTCTATTAGCAGGTCCTTGTGTGGTTGAAAACGAGGATATTACAATGCGCACAGCTGAGCATCTAAAAAAAGTTACTACAGAATTAAAGATACCGTTTGTTTTTAAATCATCGTACCGAAAAGCCAATCGTTCTCGTATTGATAGCTTTGTAGGCTTAGGAGATCATGAGGCGCTTAAAATACTTCAAAAGGTCAAAAGCGAATTAGAGTTGCCTATTGTAACTGATATTCATTTACCCGAAGAGGCAGCAATGGCTGCAGAAGTTGTTGATATAGTTCAAATACCAGCCTTTTTATGTCGTCAAACAGATCTTTTGGTCGCTGCAGCACAAACAAAAAAGATTGTGAATATTAAAAAAGGTCAATTTTTGGCTCCGGGAGCTATGGAGTTTGCTGCAAAAAAGGTTAGCGATGCAGGAAACCGACAAATTATGCTAACCGAACGCGGCTCTACTTTTGGTTATCATGATTTGATAGTTGATATGAGAAGTATTCCGATAATGCAACAAACAGGTTATCCTGTAGTTGTTGATGTCACTCATTCGCTACAGCAGCCAAACACCACAAGTGGTGTAACAGGTGGACTTCCAAACTTAATTGAAACTATCGCACGTGCCGCCGTAGCAGCTGGAACAGATGGACTATTTATTGAAACACATCCCGACCCAAGCATTGCAAAAAGCGATGGCGCTAATATGCTCCGATTAGACTTAATCAATGGATTGCTTAAACGTTTAGTTACTATTAGACAGGCGATAAATAGTTTATAGCAAATTTAGCAACTATAATCTGTCGCTAATTCAAACAGTTGAACAATATAAAGTATAAAAAAGGGCGGTTAAGTTACGCCCTTTTTTATGTGCTATACTGGATACCGATGGCAATGTTAATACCAATTGTATTTTTTTGGTAATAAGCTTACATGTACTTACTTTAATTCAATCTTAACAGGGGTTGTGTTTGCAAGGTTATCGCCTATAGGACAACGTGATTTCATTTGCTCTAGCCATTTAGTTAAGATTTCAGGACTAGCATCGGTGTCGGGTATAATTTTTACCTTAATTTCTTTAAAACCAGCCCTTTCTTCATTGCTTTGACCCATAAGCCTGGCTGGGTTAAGTCTGCCTGCCACCTCGATGCTTATTCCTTTTAACTTAAAGTTCATCTCATTAGCAACGACGTGACCCACGACGTTAAGACAGCCAGCATAGGCTCCTAACAAGTATTCTACGGGAGATGCCGCATGGTTGGTACCTCCTAAGCTAGCGGGTTCGTCGATAATGATTTCAAATTCTCCAGATTTTACTACTGTTTTTGTAGGATTTTCACTGTGAGCTTTCACTCTAAAACTAATGTCTGCCATAATAAAAAAATTAATGGTTAGTAAATAAATTTAACTTTCATAAATTGTGTAACAACGTAGTATTACCTTATATTTTCTTCACTCTTGCCTATCTTTCAATAAAGACTCAAGTTGTCAAGATGTACAAACTTTGTTGTACACGTTTTAATACTGCAAATATAATATAAAACGAATCTAAAAAACTAAATATGTAGATAATTTGTTACGAAAGTTATCAAATAAGTTATAGTGTGTTGAATTTGAGCTATATGTGGAAGTTTAGTACATGACAAAAAAATAATTTATATCATGGAAGATGGAATACCGAAGTTGGAAGTCGGAAGTTGGAAGACAGTCCGCACTTGGTCGCTGAGCCTGTCTCAAAAGTCTCATTTAACAAAAAAATGGTAAGGTGGCTCAGAAGTGTTCAAATGCAAGGCACTGAGATTGAGGGTGAAGGAGCGTACTCGAAGTACGTGACTGAGCCCGAATATCGAAGTAACGCAGCAGTTGGGCGCTTATGAGGCACCGCCAATAACCATCGAAGTGAGCGCAGTCGCTATGCACTGGGCAATATCGAAGTGAAGTGTACAAGGTAAAAGTGGAAAAGAACTTTATAAACTTTCAACTTTTAACTTTTAACTCAATTTTCTATTTTTTACAGATAAAAGTGTATTTTTCATTAACATAGCTATCGTCATAGGACCAACTCCTCCCGGAACAGGTGTAATATAACTGCATTTTGGTGCAACTTCATCGAAAGCTACGTCTCCTTTAAGTTTCCAACCACTTTTAGTGGAGCTGTCAGGTACAGATGTTGTTCCCACATCAATAACCACAACTCCCTCTTTTACCATATCAGCTTTTAAAAACTCGGGTTTTCCCATGGCAGTAATTATTATATCAGCTTGTAAGGTATGTTGTTTGATATCTTTAGTTTTGCTATGGCAGAGAGTTACAGTGCAATTCCCCATTTTAGATTTGCGAGACAAAAGCACGCTTACAGGTGTGCCAACAATGTGTGATCGTCCTAAAACAACACAATGTTTACCACTCGTTTCTATATTGTATCTAGCTAAAAGCTCGACTATTCCTGCAGGTGTTGCAGGTAAAAATGAAGGCATCCCTGCTAACATTCGTCCCATATTTATTGGATGAAATCCATCAACATCTTTATCAGGGTCTATGGCTTCTAATACCTTAGTTTCTGAAATGTGCTCAGGTAGAGGCAGTTGAACCAATAATCCGTCAATATCTTTGTCGCTATTAATTTCATATATTTTATCCAAAAGTTCTTGTTCAGATATTGTATCAGGGTATTCAATTTTCGTTGAATTAAAACCAAGTTCTCCGCAAGTTTTAACTTTACTGTTTACGTATGTTACACTTCCACCGTCAGAACCTACTAGAATTACAGCTAAGTGTGGAACTTTTCCCCCTTTAGCTTTTATATTTAAAACCTCGGCAGCTATCTCATCTTTAATAGCTTGAGCCGTTTTTTTTCCATCAATTAATTCCATGTGATATATTGTTAACTTGTTTATTTCTGATATGTGAAAAATATAAGATTTATGGTTTGTTCTATGGATGGTTATCGTTTTGGCATATTTCTCATTATTTGCGGCATATTTCCTGATGATACCATTTTCATCATTTTTTTGGTGTCTTCGAACTGTTTTAACAATTTGTTTACATCGGCAACAGTTGTACCTGAGCCGTCAGCAATTCTTTTGCGTCTTGAACCATTGAGTATTGCTGGATTTTCTCGTTCTGTTGGCGTCATTGAAAAAATAATAGCTTCGATACTTTTAAATGCATCGTCGTCAATATCCATGTTTCTCATGGCTTTGCCTACTCCTGGAATCATTGAAGCGAGCTCTTTAAAATTACCCATTTTTTTAATTTGTGAAATTTGCGCTAAGAAATCGTTGAAATTGAAATGACCTTTGCTTAGTTTTTTTGTAAGCGAGGCAGCCATTTCTTGGTCATACTGCTCCTGAACACGTTCGACTAAAGAGACAACATCTCCCATACCCAAAATACGGTCTGCCATTCGTTCGGGATAAAAGATATCAATAGCTTCCATTTTTTCGCCTGTACCAATAAATTTTATTGGCTTGTTAACCACCGATTTAATTGATATTGCAGCGCCACCACGCGTATCACCGTCAAGTTTTGTAAGGACTACGCCATCGAAGTCTAATCTATCGTTAAACTCTTTTGCTGTGTTTACCGCATCTTGACCGGTCATCGAATCTACAACAAACAAAATTTCACTCGGATTTATAGTTTTTTTGATACCCGATATTTCATCCATCATCACTTGATCGATAGCTAAACGCCCTGCGGTATCAATAATAACGGTGTCGTAACCCTTTAACTTAGCTTCTTTAACTGCATCTTGTGCAATTTTTATGGGTTCTTTAGATTCGAGATTGCTAAATACAGGAACGTTAATTTGTTCTCCCAAGATATGTAGTTGTTCTATTGCAGCGGGTCTGTAAACGTCGCACGCAACTAACAGTGGTTTACGACCTCGTTTTGTTTTCAACATATTGGCAAGTTTGCCAGAGAATGTAGTTTTTCCACTACCTTGCAAACCCGACATAAGAATAATGGCAGGTTGACCCTTTATGTTTATATCGGCTTTTTCGCTGCCCATCAGAGAAACCAACTCATCGTGAACAATTTTTATCAATACTTGATTGGGTTTCAATGCTTTTAGTACGTTAGCGCCAATTGCTTTCTTTTTTACATCATCGGTAAATTGTTTGGCGGTTTTGTAGTTTACGTCAGCTTCAATAAGCGCCTTGCGAACATCTTTAAGTGTTTCGGCAACGTTAATTTCAGTTATACTACCTTGTCCTT
>DAOOBP010000051.1:0-13342 GCA_035407925.1 Salinivirgaceae bacterium | reverse complement strand
ACGGGGATTTTGAAACAGTTGCTACATTCAGTAACAGCGTGATAGACAATAGACCCGGCACATTCGTCAGATCGTTTGAATGGAACGGCTCTCAACAAGCACGATTCGTTCGTATTACTGCAACCATAAATCCCACCGTTCGTGGATGGATTTTTGCTGATGAGATAGTTGTATGGTAATGACAATGGGAAATGAATATATTTTATCAAACGAGTGTTAAGAAAAGGTTAGTTGGTCAAAAAAATGAACACAATAAAATATTGCATTTGTTGGTTGAATTTAACAATCATTCGAAATTTTCTATAAATTTGTAAACAAAAAAATTGCATTTGCTAGTTGAATCTACCATAGATTGATATCTCCAACATTTCACTAATAGTAAAAATGCTAGGGATGATTAGACAACAATTTAAAATCAAAGCACCTCAATATATATTCCTTTACAATTTTTTTATATAGGGAATGCCGAAGCCCACAAGTAGGCAAATTTAATATAAATGAAAAATGGTAAAACGTTCACTTTTTTTAGTTTCTATTGTAATTTTTGCTATAATATTTAGCAGTTGTGCAACACTTATTTCAGGCACTAAACAAAGGGTTTCTGTTAAAACTGAACCATCTGGTTCTAAAGTCTTTGTTGATGGGAAAGATCAAAATGTGATAACACCCTGTGAAATAAAAATAAAAAGGAAAAAACAGGCTTATTTAACTTTCCAAAAAGATGGATTTGAAAATGGTCAAAAAATTATAGATGGTCAATTTAATCCAGTTGTCTTAGGTAATATTCTACTTGGAGGAGTAATCGGCGCTATAGTGGATTATAGTAGTGGAGCATGGTTTAAATACGTTAATGAAATACTGTTTACATTTCCTTCATCAGACCCAACAAACGTAAATAGCGAAGAGAATAAGATAGCTAAAAGAGATAATCTGGGCGGAAATATATTAGAAAAAACTTTCACAACAAAAACAACGGATACAAAAAATAATACAGGAACCTATACATTTTACACAAATCAGCAGGAAGTAGTTAACGATTATCCGATAAATGAAAAGCGAATTGCATTAGTAATAGGCAATTCAAATTATGAGGGTGGTCATTTTTTAAAAAATCCGGCAAACGACGCTAATTTAATTTCAATGACACTACAAAATTTGGGGTTTGAAGTAATCAAGCGTATTGATGCCAATAAACAGACAATGGAGCAAGCTATTCGCGATTTTAGCAAAAAATTGCCGAGTTATAATGTTGCACTGTTTTACTACGCTGGTCATGGTGTGCAGGTTGATGGATTAAATTACCTAATACCAACAGGCGCGAAACTAATTGATAAAAGCGATTGTAAATTTGAAGCTATTTCTGTTAACTATGTAGTCGAAGAGTTTGAAAAATATCCAGACAATGTAAATATTGTAATATTAGACGCTTGCAGAAACGACCCTTTTAGAAGTTGGGCAAGAGGCGGTGAGCGTGGATTTAAAGCAATTGCACCAACCAGCGGAACAATTATTTCGTTTGCTACTTCCGAAGGTGCAACAGCATCAGACGGAAAAGGAGATAATGGATTATTTACGGAGCAATTAGTTAAACAAATGTATGTTCCTCAGCCAATTGAGAGTGTTTTCAAAAAAACGCGAGTTGAAGTAGAACGAATAAGCAATGGAACACAAAGTCCGCAAGAATGGAGTAAATTAAAAGGAGATTTCTACTTCAAAAGATAGGCTAAATCAATAAAGTCATCAACCGACAACTGTTCTGGTCTTTTGTCAAACACGGGGTCTGTTAATAGCTGCTTATCAAATAGTTGACTAAGGCTATTACGCAGTGTTTTTCGTCTTTGATTAAATGCTGTTTTAATAACTGATAGTAAAAACTTCGGGTCAACTCCTTTTAAATCTCTGACGTTTCGTTCTAAAAGAATAACTCCCGATTTAACTTTTGGGGGTGGAATAAAAACATGCTCAGATACTGTGAAACAGTACTTTACAGTATAGAATATTTGTGTCCATACACTCAATATTCCGTATTGTTTGGAGTTGTGGCTTGTTGCAATTCTTTCGGCAACCTCTTTTTGAAACATTCCTACGACTATAGGAATTTGCTTGTAATGTTCAATTATTTTAAATAGTATGGGCGATGAAATATTATACGGAAAATTACCGATAACCATAAAGTCGCCATCAAAAAACTCATTGAGGGGGAGCTTTAAAAAGTCCCCAAAATGAATTCTATCTTTAAGCTCAGGTATATCACGCTCCAAAACTTCAACGCTTTCGCTGTCTAATTCAACTACATGTAGATTTTCTTTGTGTAAATCAATTAAGAACTTGGTTAAAACACCTGTACCGGGTCCTATCTCTAAAACCGGCATGTTGTTTTGAGGAAGCAGTTCTGCTATTTTTCTTGCTATATTCTTATCAGCAAGAAAATGCTGTCCAAGGTGTTTTTTTGCTCTTATCATGTTTATAATTTCTGATTTCGGAAGGCGGATTTCTTTTCGACGATGCCTGTTTTGAAATGGGCTACAATGCCCGAATTTACTGCAATCCCCGCCATTTGCTATATTGTGTGTTAGGCAAAGTTTTTCATTCTCATTTATTCTCTTTTCTGCAATCATTTATTTAACCGTAATCGAATTAGACTTTGATAAATCAATTAAATCCGTATTAAAGATATTTTCGTTTGTCTTAATCTCAATTGATGAAGTCTGATATGTTTCATTGCTAATTTTCTTAAACGATGCAATCTTTGAAGGTGAAAGTGCTACTTTTTTGGTAATTCTAATATTAGGCATGTCATTAAACATTCCTTCAATATACCCCTCAAATTGATACTCTCCTAAAAAATAGGCTGAATTTGGTTCAATTTTTATCACATTAGATATCGTGTCTGAATATACTAAGTTTTTGTCGCCAGTTAATATAACTCCAGAAAAAGACAATCCATGCCTTGAGTTATGAAATTGATTTACATTTACTAATCCAATAGTTTTTGTAATTGTTTTTGTCGAATCATTAAATACTATCGATTTAGCAATCGTTGGTTCCTTGATTGTTATTAGCAGAATCCGATACTTACCTGGCTCAATGTTAAAATACATATTTGTAAATTCATCATCTCTGTAATCAGGTGCGATAATCTTTCCTGTATTTATTTCTTTAAAATAGAATTTTACATCCCTTGATGAACTCATATTCATTTTATAATCAGCAGACACGGCTATTATCGCAGTATTAACTCTGGAAATCATTGTGTTTTTAATCTTTGGAACTGTTGATAATTGAACCATACAAGAACTTAAAAGAAAGAATGGTACAATACGTACTAACTTAAAAGAAATCAAGGTTTTAGTTTTAGTCATAATCTTTATGCTTTAATAATATTTTCTATCGGCTAATGTGTCGGCTTAAAATTTTGCATAACCAGTTCTTTAATAATATTTTGCGCCTTACCGTACCTTTCAATAATAAATAGCGCAAAGCGAATATCTAAACTAATATTTCTGCAAATCTCAGGGTTGTAATACATATCGCTCATTACACCCTCCCAGGCTCTATCGAAATTAATTCCCACCAATCTTCCGTGTGCATCTACAACGGGGCTTCCGCTGTTGCCGCCTGTGGTGTGGTTGGTAGCTGCAAAACATACAGATACTTTGCCATCTTCGCCTGTATAGGTGCCAAAGTCTTTTGATTTATATAAATCCTTTAATTTGTCAGGTACGACATAATCGTACACTCCAAGATTACCTTTTTCTATTACGCCATCTAACGTAGTGTACCATTCATAGTAGCCAGAATCGACAGATTCATATCCTTTCGTTTTACCATAAGCTATTCTGAATGAACTGTTTGCGTCTGGATAAAATTGCCTGTCTGCTTGCATTTTTCTTAAACCTTCTACATATCTTTTTTCCAAATCCGGCAACTCTCTCTCCAACTGTCTTAATTGCGGAGCGATAAGCTCTGAATATGTATCTTGCAGAGCTGTATAGAGTTGGTAAAACGGATCTTTTAAAACTACTTCGCTTTTGCTTAATTCGTAATCGTTAATCAATTCAATAAGTTTAGTACTGTCGGCAAAAATAGATTGAGAGTAGAAACTGTCGGCAATTTTATCAAAGTTACCCACGAACTCTTTCTTTATGGTTTTAAAATAGTCGGGTTGATACTCAGGCGGAACGCTTGAATCAAATTTATTCAAAATCCTTGCACAAATTTCTCTGTCGATTGGCTGATGGTAATCTTTATAAAATTTGCGTGTAACACTTATAAGTTTCTCTTTATCAATCGAATCTGCATTAGAGCCTAAACTTCTAAGTTGGCGTGCAAATCTAAGAAGCTCTATTTGATATGGACCTTCATCGTAATAGACTCTTAACGGTGCAATTTTATAAAGCTCCGTGTAGATAAAGTCAAATCTCTCTAATATGTTTTGATATTCGGGGAAAGATTTAGCGAAGTTAGAAAATTTATTTTCAAGCTCTTTTTTCTGTCCAACGACATCAAATCTATTGAGACCTTGAATCTCACCAATCCACCTTTTCCAGCTATTGGCGACACCTGCAACCTTGCTGCTGTATTTAATTCCAACTTCTCTATCTTGTGCCATAAATTGTTTCATGATTGATATTCTTATATCACGCAACTCAATTCTAATTGGATTTTCGTGATCTTTAAGCAGTGTAATAGCCTGTGATGGCAGATATTGCTGTGTTATTCCGGGATATCCCATTACGAAAGTAAAATCATTTTCTGATAGCCCTTTGCCATTGATTTCAAAATATTTGTCAGGCACATAGGGCTTATTATCAGGCGAATATGAAGCAGGCTTATTATCCGCTCCTGCGTAAATTCTAAACAATGCAAAATCGCCTGTATGTCGGGGCCAAACCCAGTTGTCGGTATCTCCGCCAAAATTTCCAATTGCCGATGGTGGCGCTCCAACTAAACGTACATCATTAAATATTTCGTAAACCGAGAGATAATACTCATTATCGTTGTAATAGGAATAAACTTTTGCGTGATAATGATTTCCTTCAACAGCCTCTTTTTCAATAACTTTTATATTCTCTTTGATTACAGAGTCTATCTCAGTTACACTCATTTTGTCATCAATACCTTTAAAAACAGATTGCGTTACATCTTCCATTTTTCGTAATATACTGACTGTTAGTCCAGTATTAACCAACTCTTCCTCCATGGAGTGTGCCCAAAAACCATCTTTTAAATAGTCGTTTTGTAGTGTGCTATGTTTTTGAATAAAACCATAACCACAATGGTGGTTCGTGATGAACAAGCCCTGATTTGATATTATTCCTCCCGTGCAAAAGTGTCTAAAGGGTCTCCCCTCCGTTCCTAACCCCACTACGGCTTCGCTTAATCCATGTTTTTCTAAGGAATAAATATCGTCTGCTTCCAACGCTAAACCATTCTCTTTCATTTGGTTAATTATACCGTCTTTTAATTTAAACGGTAACCACATTCCTTCATCTGCTCTAACCTGAATAGCGGTAAATAAAAAAACTAAGAATAGATAAAATACTGATTTTCTCATGATTATATGTTTTTGTTTAATACTTTAGTTTTGTTTATAAAAATTCTGCCAGCTCCTTGTATATCTTTTGTGTAGGCAATCCCATGACATTAAAATATGAACCTTCGATTCTCAAAATTCCTATCATTCCAATCCACTCTTGTATGCCGTATGCACCCGCCTTATCGTAGGGTTTATATTTATCGACATAATAGTTGATATCACTATCTGTTAATATATCGAACCATACGGTTGTAATATCGTGAAACAGTTTATAGTTATCATACCCTAAAATACAAACTCCGCTAACAACCTCGTGTTTGCTATCTGATAGAGCTTTTAGAAATATCACTGCTTCGTCCCTATTCTTAGGTTTGCCTATTATTTGGTTATCGTGTACGACAATTGTATCACAAGTAATTACAAGTTGATTTTTACCTATTGTATCTTTTATTGTGCTTGCTTTTTTATATGCGATATATTCGGCAGTCTCAATATAATTCAAATTAATTGGCGCCGACTCGTCAATATCAAGTGTATCAACAATTGTAAAGGTAAATCCTAAATCGCTTAATAGCTGTTGACGGCGTTTTGATTGCGATGCAAGAATTATTTGATACTTTTTTTCAATTTTTTCAATAAGTCCAGTATGTTTGACCATAATAGTGTTATTTATTGCAATAAGCCAAACATAAAGGGGAATAGTATCCCAGTTAGCATAACAAATTTAATTATTTTCCCAGACAAGGAGTATTGTTTAGCCTCTCGTGCTTTGTGGGTTTTATAAATAACAAAAAACATAGGTATAATGATAAATAGCGCCAAATAGATTGCATACACTATAAAATAAGGCTCTCTCGATAAATACAGCACACATAAAACACTAACTAACAATATTGTAATAAGTGTTAATATTTGAACTATCCATTTGGCTTTGTTTGGTCCAAACACTATAGGAAGCGAACGCCTCAAGTATCGGGCATCTCCTTTAATGTCTTCAAAATCTTTAGTTATTTCACGAATAAAATTGGTTAGAAATGCAAATGCAGAAAAAACCAAAACAGTGTAAAATGCAAATTTCATTGTATTTAGTGTTTCGATATCATCGGGGAAATTACCGTTAAGTTTTAGATACCAAGCAAATTCGAATAACGCAACTTGAAATGGAACTAAAAATGCCATTGACGAGACGGCAATATTACCAAGTAATCCCGATTTTTTCAACGAAAGACTGTAAAACCAAAATATGGCTGTTACAGCAAAATAGACTACTGCAACCCACCATATTCCCACTCTGTACGCAAGGAATAAACCTATTAACAGTCCAACTATATTTAGGATAATGTGCGAAAGTATTGCTAACCGTCTGCTTATCCCCTTGCCTACTACAACTTTTGAGGGGCGATTAATTGCGTCAATTTTTTGATCAAAATAGTCGTTTATTGCGTATCCTGCAGCTCCAATGGCGAGGGTGGCAAAAATCATTAGACAAAAATCACAAATAGGCATTTGAACTGATAATCCGACTTTTGAAAATAGCGGCACAATAATCCCATATCGCATGGAAATTATTGTAAGAGCTATTATTAGCAGATTTACTACTCTAAAAAGTCGAATATACTTCACAGTTAAAAGTTTTATAGTTAAAAGTTTATAAAGTCTTTCTACTTGTACCTTTTACCTTGCACCTTGTTACTTAATGGGCCATTTTCCTTGAGCTCTAAGTGTTTGCTCAATTACATCACGCACACATCCACGACCTCCTGCAAATGCTGAAACGTAGTGCGAGAGGTTTTTTATCTCAGAGTCGGCATCTGCCGGGCAAGTTCTTATCCCTGCAAGCTGGATAACTGAATAGTCGGGCATATCATCTCCCATAAACAGTACTGTGTCGGGGTTCAAGTTGTGTTTTGATGTAAAATCAATAAACTCCTTGCATTTATCGCCCGCTCCCATGTAAATATCTTTCACTCCAAGTCGCTCCATGCGAACTTTCACAGATTTTTCATCAGCTCCAGTAATAATTGCAATGGGATATCCTAATTTGCAGGCTAACTGAACTGCATATCCATCGCGGATATTCATGGTACGAAGCTGTTCTCCGCCGGGCATAAGTAGCAGACTTCCATCGGTAAAGACACCGTCAACGTCAAATGCAAATGCCTTAATAAAGCTTAGTCGTTCTTTAAAGTTTAGCATAATAATAGGCTTTTTGCAAATATAAGGATTTGTTAATTATTTTTTACCGTATTTATCTCTTATTATTTCTGTTAATACTTCGTATATATGTTTTTCACTATCAGTGAGTAGCGATAAATGTTTGTTTATTGTGTTTAAATCGTTTCTGACTGCTGGTCCTGTTTGTGACAAGGAGGGGCTTATATTCAGAGCTTTTTCTGTTGTCTCTTTAATCAAACTGTGCAGCAATGAAAAATCGAGATTACTATTTTTCAATATATTCTCTGATATTGAATACATAAAGTTTGTAAAGTTACAAGCAAATACGGCAGCCAAGTGAATCATAAATCTCTGATTACTACTCACTTCTACAACATTATCACTTAAAGTATTTGCTAATTCAGTTAATGCTCTCTTAGTAAATAAGTTGTTTGATTCGATACAAATAGTGATATCTTTAAAACTAACTTGTTTTAGCTTATGCAGGGTTTGCAGGGGATATAGTACCCCGTAATTGACATTGCTACCTTTAAGTTCTGACATGTCAATACTTCCCGCAGTGTGCAACATTACAGAGCCTTCGGGCAATGCAATTTTTTGTGCTATTTCGGCTACTAAACGGTCGGGAACTGACAGGATACAAACACAAGGCTCTGTTATCGCTGCGCCATAACTAATTGATACTAATCCTTGTTTGGATATATACTCTTCTGCTTCTCTCCCACCGCGAGTTATAACTCCAATTATTCTAATATTATTTAATTTTAACGAGTACACCAATGAACGTGCAACTCCGCCTGTGCCAACAACAACGACTGGTAAAGAACTATTTTTCTTCATGAGTCACAGTTATTACACCTCTTTTAGATTTTTCAACGCCCGACAAATCGCTTTCGCCATAAACTTTAAGTTCGCCTTTACAGCCAATTTTACCAGTTATTTTGGTCGTTTTGTTGAACGCAGCAAATCCGCCTGTATTTATTTTCACTAAAGCGTTTGTAATATTTGCGTCATTAGCGCGAAGGTTACCTTTTAGTAAAGATTTTATGTTAAGAGAATTTATATTTCCTTTTAAATATCCAAAACCGTCTGTTCGCACTTTCATTGTCAAAAAATTTGTCTTCAAATTTGCGCGAAGCTCTCCGCCAGTTGCTATTTTAACTTTGACAGAGTCTGAAAGCATTTCATCTTCTATTGTCAACATCGCAGCGCGTTTTACGACAATCGCCTCAAGTGGCATTCCGTAAATTTCGACAGCTGCCTTTTGCGCACTTTTAGCTACAAGCTTTTTGTGTTTTACTATAATCGTGTTGTTTTTCAATTTATAGCTAACTAAATCTTCGTTTTCTTTGATAACTACTTTATTCTCTCCAGCTTGAACAATATAATAGCTTACTGATAAATTACCCTTGACTTTAATTTTTCTAAAGGACTCAACAGATTGAGCATAACTATAATTAAACAGAGAAAACAGCAAAAGAAAGGCTGTTATTAAAGATGTTGTTCTGTACATTATAAGTGAATTTAAGCGTTTTTTAATAATATAATTGCCTCCTCTGGATTGGGAGATTTAAAAACATAATTTCCTGCTACTAAAACATTTGCACCGCATTGTACTAATTTAGCAGCGATAATATTGTCAACACCGCCATCTACCTGTATCTTAACATCCAATGATCTTCTCTTTATCTCACTGCTAAGTTTTTTGATTTTTTCATAGCTACGTTCAATAAATTTTTGTCCTCCAAAGCCGGGATTAACCGACATAATTAAAACCATATCAAGGTCTTCCAAAATATCAAACAGCAGCTCAACCGAAGTATGTGGATTTACTGCAACGGCAGCCATTGCCCCTGTGTCTTTTATTTGCCGTACTGTTCTGTGTAAATGTATAGCCCCCTCAAGATGAACGGTTATAATATCGGCGCCTGCATCACGAAACGCGGTTATGTAACGTTCTGGCTTATCTATCATCAAATGAACATCGAGAGGTTTTGATGTTACAGTTTTAATTTGACTTATTACAGGCATTCCAAAAGTGATATTAGGAACAAAAATTCCGTCCATAATATCTAGGTGTAACCAATCGGCTTGACTTCGGTTTAACATTTCAATGTCAGCCTTTAGATTTAAAAAGTTGGCTGACAGGAGCGATGGGGAAACAAGTATTGACATAAGGTTTTTTTTCAAAAGTACGAAAAAACGGGACAATATTGGTAAATTCTTTGGGATTTTTTGTTATTCTCTTGTTTGTTTCATATTTACGGATGTTGTATATTTGGTTTTTGAAATATTCATCACCACACATTATAAAAACTTACAGAAATGAAAAAAGCGGTCTTGACAATTTTTCTTTTGAACCTCTTATTTGGTTCAGTAAAAGGACAAGAGTTTTATATTCGTCTGTTTGTAACCGATAGTTCAAACAGAAGGGATACGATTGAACTCGGGATAAAAAATAACGCTACTTTGGGAGTTGACGCCTCCTTTGGAGAGAAAGATATTTATGGAGAACCATGGGACTCTTTAGACATGAGAATAATTCAAAGAGACAGTATCACACATCACTGCTTGACACAAAGTCTTATGCACGGTCCTCAGCCTTCTCAAGATATATACTTTGACAGAAACAGGGACTTTAAAATAGATTATAGACCATTTGGTTATTCTTGGACAATAGATATGAATTTTGAAATTCTTATACATTCTTTGAATCCTCCTATCTACATTACATCGGACTTTTCGGGAATGTCAACAAGTGGTGTTTATAATGGATGGTCTGCATTATACTTATTAAATAGCGATTGTAGTGCGATAGAAACGGAATCAATTAGTTATTATGTTGACTATGACACCATTTTCATATCAAATGACACTTTAACAACTTTAGTAGTAGAATTTCAAGGTCATGTAAGCGTTGAGGAAACTAACAGTCAGAACATTAAAATATATCCAAATCCCTCGCAGACAGAAATATACATAATAGCAGACAATCCAACAGTACTAAAACTTTATGATGTTTTTGGAAGAGAAATAAAAGAGAGTTACGAAAACAAATTGGATATCAGCAAATTAGAAACAGGTTTGTATATTATTCGCGTTTTTGATTTAAATGGGTATTTACTAAAAACTGAAAAGTTGATAAAAGAGTAACGCTTAATAACAAAGGCTAAAGTCAAAAGAACTTCCCAAAACACTTACCGTTAGTGAGAAAATTAATATTACACATACCACATTCTTCAAGCAAAATTCCAGATAAAAAAGGATTCGTTATTAATAACAATCTAATTGAAGCAGAGCTTAATAAACTAACTGACTGGTACACAGATGAGTTATTCGACTCGCCAGATGATATAACAATAAAAGCTGATTTTAGCAGAATATTTTGTGATCCAGAGAGATTTTCAGACGATTCGCAAGAGATTATGTCAGAATATGGAATGGGAGTACTTTACAGTAAAACCGATACAGGTCTGACAATGCGTAACATTGATACCAATTTGAGAAACCAAATACTTGAAGATTACTACTTTCCACATCACGACAGGTTAAATAAAGCAGTAAAAGAGCAATTAGATAAGTTTGGGTATGCCTTGATCGTTGATTGTCACTCTTTTTCTGATATCCCCTTTCTTCGAGATGTCAATAAGAGTCCCAATAGACCCGATATTAATATTGGAACTGACGAGTTTCACACACCAAACTTAATCAAAGACTTCTCTATTTCATACTTCGAAACAAAAGGCTTAACAGTTGGATTAGACTGGCCCTATTCCGGAACTATCGTACCAGAGGAATATTATCAGCGGAATAGCAATGTCAATTCGATTATGATTGAAGTAAATAGAAAACTTTATCTAAAACCAGAATCTATAGAAAAAAACGATAATTTCAACTTATTAAAAAACACTTTATCTGATTATTTAACTAAACTAAAGTTGCTTAGTAGCGTGCAACCTTAAAACATGTTGAAGGTAAACCAAAATTTCAGCACGATTATTACCGCCATCGTTATGTGCTATAGTTAGTGGTTTCTTTTCCTATTTTCCACTCAAATTTAATTCTTTTGATATCAAAAATTTTTATTGTCCAAGATAAGTTTTCAAATTTTGGCAACGAGTTGTCTGCTTTAAACGCCGAATAGCTTTTTCTTTAATTTGTCGCACACGTTCGCGGGTAAGTCCAAATTTATCCCCAATCTCCTCAAGTGTAATAGCCTGAGTGTTAATTCCATAGTAGTGTCTAATGATGTCTGCTTCTCTCGTTGACAGTGTGGAAAGTGTTCGTTCTATCTCTTTAATTAAGGAGTCGTTCAACAAATTTTTATCAGGCTCGTTTCCATCTGCCGATTCTAAAATATCGGACATTGACAGCTCTTCATCTTCAATTAATGGAGCATCAATTGAAACATGCTTTCCTATAGTCTCTAATGAACGTTTAACTTCACTTGGCGAGAGGTCAAGTGCATTTGCAATCTCTTCGGCTGTTGGCTCACGTTCAAATTCTTGTTCTAAACTCGAAAAGGTTTTTAAAATTCTATTTGTAGAACCTATTTTATTTAATGGCAACCTCACTATCCTTGCCTGTTCTGCTAATGCTTGTAAAATTGATTGACGAATCCACCAAACTGCATAGGAGATAAACTTAAAACCTCTGGTTTCATCAAATCGTTGAGCCGCTTTAATTAAACCTAAGTTTCCTTCATTTATCAAATCGGGCAAACTAAGCCCTTGGTTTTGATATTGCTTAGCAACAGATACAACAAACCTGAGATTGGCTTTTACAAGTTTGTCAAATGCATCTTGATCACCATTTTTTATGCTACGTGCAAGTTCTATTTCCTCTTCAACCGTAAGTAGTTCTACTTGTCCTATTTCGCGCAAGTAGCGATCTAATGACACGGTATCGCGGTTTGTAACTTGCTTTATTATTGTAAGTTTTCTCATTTGAATGCAATTTGTGGTTTGTTAAAAAAACTTAAATATAGTATATATTTTAACAAATATGTCCTGAGTTAAATTTAGTGAGCGCAATTTTTTTCGAGAGTATTATTTAATTAAGGTTTAATTATACCCTTAAAAGTGTATGCCTATTGTTTAAACACTTTTATTGTTAAAGTTGTTCACAGATTTTGAAAATATCTTCAGTTTTTCTTTCTGTATTACGAAAAAGAGATGATAGAGAGATGTTTATGCACTTATTCAAATTGCAGTTCAATTAGTGGAGCCGGCGGGAGTCGAACCCGCGTCCAGACAAGCGGCCAGATTGCTTTCTACATGCTTAGCCATTCGTTGATTGTAGGGCAGCTACCGGAGAGTGGCATCCAATATCAGCCTTAGCTCCTAAATTTTCGCATAACGTCCGGAGCAAACGCTATACTATCCTCAACTTCCTGCACCCCATGCTCGGACGGCAAGAGGAAAAACCTCCGTGGGATGTCTCGTCGCAGCTCCTTGAGCCAGCGATTAAGCTAATCGATTAAATCGTATTAGGCAGCGAGAGCAAAATTATTTTCGCCATTTAATTGTGTTTGACCCTTTTTTGCAGGAGTAGTCAATCCCCGCATGCTTACAACCCCACACATCATGCTGTCAAAACCAAGTCGGCCCCATAATTTTATGGTGGAGC